>JAFSKP010000045.1 GCA_017448905.1 Bacteroidales bacterium
AATTACCCGAAGACTTTCCGTTGATGATTGCTTGAATGTGATAATGCTTGAATGCTTGAGTGAAAATACTCAAACAATCAAGCAATCAAACAATCAGGCAATATCTTTCTCTTATATGTTTTGTTCCAGATGTCAAAACCATTATTTTGGGTGGTTATAGAGACGGTGTTCACCTCTTCCCATTCCGTGCCGCAGGCGTCGGCTTTGCCAACAACGTGAAGTTAAGCCCGCCCTCGCTGATGATACTGCACTTGTTTGTGGAAAAGTAGGTCGCCGCCCATCTTTTATAAGGGAACCGAGAACGGTTCCCTTTTTTTATTTTCTATACAATAAAATCATACAATCATCGTTATTGAGGTGTTATGAATAAAGAAGAACGGGTAAAATATTGGATTGACATTGCCGAATATGACTTTGATACGGCAAAAGTGATGCTCAAAGGGGGGCGGCGTTTGTATGTCGCGTTTATGTGCCATCAGGTCGTAGAGAAGATGCTCAAGGCCTACTGGTGTGCAACGCAGGAGAAAGAGGCTCCCTACATCCACAATCTAAACCGTCTTGCTGAAGGCTCTGGTCTAATGGTGGAGCTGAGCGAGGAACAGTGTGATTTCATAGAGACGCTGACACCGATGAATATACAGGCACGTTATCCGGAATACAAGGACCAGCTTTCAAGGACGCTAACACCGAAAATGTGCCGTGAAATAATCAACAATACAAAGAATTTCATGCTATGGATAAAGAACAAGCTCTAGATTTAGTGCGTCGCTATAAAAAGGTTATTTTGCCTCGCTTTGACAACGAGGCGAAGGTCTATATGTTCGGTTCCTATAGTAAAGGATATGCACGACCCGAAAGCGACATAGACGTGGCTGTGGTGGTTCCGTCTATTGGTGGCAACTGGCTGGAATGGTCAAAGAAACTATGGCATGATACCCTCAATGTCAGCACCCTGATAGAGCCTGTTCTTCTGGAGGAATGTCACCCTTCGCCTCTGTACGATGACGTGATGCGGACGGGCATTGCGGTGTGATTAATAGCATATTACAATAAAAAAAAAGTTCCAATTGGGACTCTTTTAAAAAGTCGGGCAACTTTCCGTAAAAAGTTGCCCGACTTTTGGAAAAAAACTTGCTCAACTTTTACCCCGAAAGTTGCCCAACCTTCCGCGGCGAGTTGCGAAACTTCCTATTTGCGCCTCCCCACCATCGTCTATAGTTTTTTTTGCAGCATCCTTGGAGTGCAGGCGGCTCGCCTGCAACTTCAACAATAACAGACAATAACAAAGTTGTTATATAGAAGCTGCAAGGGTACGCAATCTTTTCTACACAGCAAAATAAAAGGTGATGTTACCCCAAATCAGTACAAGCTAATCATTTTTCTCCAGTCGAATGGTGCATCATTGAACATTTGAGAAATAAGCCGAGCCAAACAACGTGTCAAATATGCAACGGCAAAGATGATTAGGAACATTATTAGTATGTTCAATGGGAAGATACTATTCATTTTGTCTGTAAACAAAAAGAACTGCACAAGGTATATTTCCAGGCAAAGACCTCCAATGAAGCGGATGAAGAAATTGCCAACTTTACTATTGTAAATTCTTTCGGCGACCTTGCTTGCTCCCACTTTATAGAAATAATACATTGCTCCAAGCAATGGCATGAAACTGAAATACTGTAGAACGACAAGACCCCTATAATGAGTTCCACCGATGAATAGTGCATAAAAAACGGCGACACACAGAATAAGCATAATAAGGTCAAATAATGGTCTGCTCTTTATTTGGTCGGTCATGGTGCCGAGTTTTGCGCCTAAAAGCATGAAAACAAAGAAGAGAAGCCAACGGATATAGTGTCCACCATAAATTGAGAATCCCGGTGTTTGACATGCAAAGTAGAACCATACTGCAGTTCCAAGCGCGACCAAAACAGAAAACATAAAGATTCTGTTTTTGAAATAACTACCAATGAAATAGATGGCTACATAGTACAACATTATGCAGGCGATGAACCAGTTTCCTCCACCTAATGTTATATCAATTACATCCTGATGTACATTGAAGAATAATGCGCCGAGAAATGCGACAGCAATGATAGATGGATAAATACGATTGATACGTTTCTTGTACCAATTCGGGAACTGTTTTATTCCTTCCATTGGCTTGAGGAACAACGTGAAGCCAGAGCAGAAAAAGAACAAAACATCTCCAATGCATCCCCCGGTTGCGAGGAAATCGTACTTGCCGTACAACATCCCCATGTGTGAATTTGTAATCAATAGTGCCGCGAAGCACTTTAGAATGTCAATACTGACATTCCTTCTTTTCTTGTCGTATTGCATATTGCTATTTGTTTTATAGCGATATGCCACCTATTCCTTAGCTTGCCACAACCGCAAAAAAAGAAGGCGAGTAAATCTCGTCCCCAAACTGCGGTCGTGGAAATTACCTCTAAGGAAAGACTTTCAAATACTCGCCTGTCGACGAGCATCTGCGTATTTGGTCATCCTTAGGGTCCCTAGTTGAAATTTTCCACGTTTCAGTTTGGTCGGAACAAATAGCAAACGCTTGGTTAATAATGTATGTCCGTTTTCTTTATATGTATATGTTTTATGTCATGTTGTTTAGATTTATTCACGGTGCAGTTAAATTGATTCCAGTATGTCCATGAATTCCTGGCGGGTCATTCCGATGTCGCGGATGGCATTGCGTACCACGAATTCAGGAATTCTTTTTCATGCCATTGCAGCTATGCACATCGGTGCCGACACTTTCTCATAGTTGATGTGACCGCCGAGCAACTTGGAGACTTCGGGTTTGCGACAAGGCGGCTGAACGACGGCGGGGTGAGCTTCTTCTCGGTTACCTTCCAGTCGTGGTCTTTGAGGTCGTCCCACAGTGTGCCCATCTCGAGGCAGGTATCGACGTATATCTGGAACCGCTCGTAGAAGTTCTTGACGGCATCGCCATAGTCCTTGCCCGAGGTGCTGATGTCGAGCGACGGGCAGTAGGCTATCAGATTGTCGCCCTCGCGAAAGATGTAATATTCTATCGCAAAGCGGTATTCTGCATTGGTTTTAATGTTCATCGGTGTAATGTTTTGCAGCTTCTATATAACAACTTTGTTATTGTCTGTTATTGTTGAAGTTGCAGGCGAGCCGCCTGCACTCCAAGGATGCTGCAAAAGTACGACTTTTATTTGGATTGGCGAAATTTATTTTGTCGGGTCGGAGAATGTTTGTATTTTTGCAAATTGAAAATCAATTAAAACATACATATTATGAAGAACGTGCTTTTTATTGTGGGCTCCATGCGGGAGCAGTCGTTTAACAGGCAGCTGGCCAAGGTAGCGGAGGAGATGATTGCTGACAGGTGCAATGTGAAATACCTCGACTACAAGGACCTGCCGTATATGAACCAAGACTTGGAGATGCCGGTGCAGCCTGCCGTGGCGAGGGTGCGCAAGGAGGTGGTGGAGGCCGACGCGCTCTGGATATTCACGCCGGAGTACAACTTCAGCTACCCGGGTGTGCTGAAGAACCTGCTCGACTGGCTGTCGCGCCCGATGGACATGAGCAACTTCCAGACCCCCCCGGCGACCCTAGGCAAGAAAGTGGCCATCAGCGGCTGCGGCGGCAAGAACATGACTCAGAGCTGCCGCGCCAAGCTCACTGAGCTGCTCGACTTCATGAAGATGGACCTCATGCACGAGCCGCAGACCGGCATCGCCCTCGGCCCCGAAGCCTGGACCAAAGGCGACTTCGCCCTCACCGACGAACAACGCGCCGAGCTCCAAAAACAGGCCGACGCGTTCTGTGCATTTGTGGAAAGGTAGCTCGCAGACTGCTTCCTTTCTTATCTTATGACGGCGACCTTTCGTGCGGGTCTGTCGCCTACCTGAACGAGGTATATTCCTGTTCGAAGTGCACGGTTTTCAACTGGCCGCCCTGCAATGTCGAACACCATTATCTTTTCATTCCCAGCCCCTTTGACCACGATGCGGCCTTCCTGCGAATAAACCATGATGTCCGTCGTGCAGATGTCGCCAATCCCGTTGCAGTCCTCGTGGTATTTGTCGGTAAACTGCCCCCAATAGCTGTCGTTCAGATAGTTGTCGATGCTGCCGCAGGGGATGATGATACTGTCGACGCTGGTCATGTACAGGCAGCCATACTCCGCGTCGGTGATGGGCGGAAGGCTGTTTTTCAGCCTGATGGATTGCAGGTTGTGTCTGTAGAATGCCTCTTGTTCGATGGTGTCTACGGGTGCGGTGAATTCGACCCTCCGCAACCGGCTGCCGTACTCGCCGACAAAAGCACCCTGCTTGACAGTCCGCAGCGTCGCCGGCAGCTGCAGCTCTGTGAATGCGCAGTCTCCAAATGCAAATTCGCCGATGGTCTCGACAGCGTCGCCCCAGCTGATGTGCGACAGCGAGGTGCAGAAAAAGAATGTGCCGTTTGGAATGGTGTGCAGTCCGTTCGGTATATCGATGGATTCCAGATTGCTGCATTGGTTGAAGCATCCTTCCCCAATCCTGTTGAGGACTGACGGCATGCCGACACGGCTTAGCGACGCACAGCCGTAGAACGCATATTCGTCAATCAGCTCCATCTGGCTTGGCAGGTCGATGCTTTCCAGCGTGCTGCCGTTGAAGGCTTCGGTGCCTATGGTGGCAACCCCTTCGGGTACGTGCACATACCTGATGTCGCTGTTGCCGCCAAAGCCGTCGACAAATCGAAGCGTGCCAGGCAGATAGACGCTGTCTGCGCTCTTGTGGGCTGATACCAGCGTGTCGCCGCCAGCAGAGTAAATCATCATGCCGTCCATATAATAATGCGTGTTTCCTGCGGCTATTGAGAGGCTGTTGAGGGCTGGACAGGCCACAAAAGGCCCCGGGGCGATGTGCGTCACCGATGCTGGAATGACGACATTGTTCAGACTCCTGTTGTCGACAAATGCCCAAAAGCCAATGCTGTAGAGACCTTCGGGCAGCACGATGCCGGTGATGTTGTGGCAGTAGGCGAAGGCGTATTTTGATATGTGCCTTGTGCCTTGCGGCAGGGTGACTGTCCCGCTTTTTCCAATAGGGCATTCCACGAGCGTGGCGGTGTCTTTGCTCAGCAGCATGCCGTCGATAGTCCTGAAGTAGGGGCTTGCCTCGTCCACATTGATGGAAGTCAGGTTGTTTGCTGCAAAGGCCAGCGGCCCGATATTGCTCACCGAGGCGGGAATGGCGATGGTTGCCGGAAGGCTTGCGAACAGGAAACAGCTCCCTTTTATCTCGGTGACCGACGATGGGATGGTGATGCCTGTGAGCGAGGCTCTGTAGAAGGCCTCCTCGCCCAGCGCGACAACGTCGTAGGTGACCCCGTTATACTCCACTGTCGGCGGAATGCTGATGTTGCCTTGGTAATAGCTAAAGCAGTCTCCTACGGTCACTTCCACAGTATGGTCTTCTGCCGATAGTACTTGATACCCCAGCCCTCCCGACGTGAAATATTGTGCCGAACCGGCCGATGGGATTGATAATGTTGCGATGAGCAGCATCGCGAGTCTGAAACTGATACTTTTCATGTTTTTTTTGTTTTTAGGAAAGAGAAAATAAGTCGTAACGATGAATAATGCTAATGATTTGATTTTGAGTTAAAAATAAAAATCACCTTTCACTATTCACTATTCACTATTCACTTATTAATACACATTTCTCATCCAAAATCTGACAAGTTGTCTTTTTTTTAGCAATTTGATATCCACTGCCAAACAACTTTTTCACTGTGGCGCAATATTGTTTTCCGTTTTACGTTAATTAAAAATACACACGGAATCCTTTTCTGTACAGTATTTGATTATTAATTTTTTAACACTTATTTTATGTCAACGCCAGTTTTAACAGCCATTATTGTCGCAGCCATTGTGCTGGTAGTCATTATTGTCAGTTACATCAAGGCACCTCCTTCGGTGGCCTATATTGTCTCCGGTCTCAACCGCAAGCCGCGAATCTATATAGGCAAGGGTGGACTCCGTGTGCCTGTTCTCGAACGCCTCGACAAAGTCTTCCTTGGCCAGGTTACAGCCGACATCCGCACCAGCCGCAGCGTCCCCACCAACGACTTCATCAATGTCAATGTAGATGCTGTCGCCAAAATCCAGGTTATTCCGGACATCGATGGCGTTCGCCTGGCTGCGAAGAACTTCCTCAACATGGCCGGTGCCGAGATTTCCAAACAGGTACAGGACTCACTCGAAGGCAACATGCGCGAGGTTATCGGCTCGCTCTCTCTCCGCGACATCAACATCAACCGAGACAAGTTCTCCGACGAAATCATGTCCAAGGCTCAGAAGGACATGGAAGCCCTCGGCCTCCGCATCATCAGCTGCAACATCCAGAATGTCACCGATGAGAAGAACCTCATCGAGGATCTCGGTGCCGACAACACCTGGACTATCCGCAAGCAGGCCAAGATCAACAAGGCCAACGCCGAGCGTGACATCGCTATGGCCGAGGCACAGGCCATGAAAGAGGCCAACGACGCCCAGGTCGACAGCCAGACTCAGATTGCCATCCGCCAGAACGAACTCTCTGTCAAGCGTAGCGAGCTGACCATCATAGAGCAAACCAAGAAGGCCGACGCCGACGCCGCCTACGAGATTCAGCGTCAGGAACAGCAGAAGACCATCAATACCAAGACCGTCGACGCCCAGATTGAACAGACCAAGCGCGAGCAGGTGCTTACCGCCGAGCGTGTCAAGATCCGCGAAAACGAGCTGCAGGCCGAAGTGATGAAACGGTCCGATGCCGACAAGTATCAGGTCGAACTCAAGGCTGCCGCCGACCTAGAGCAGAGCAAGCGCGAAGCCGAGGCTCAAGCCTACCGTGCCGAGCAGGAAGCCCGTGCCCAAATCGCTCTTGCAGAGGCAAAAAAACAGGCCATGGTTCTCGAAGCTGAGGGTATCAAGGCCAATGGCGAAGCCGAGGCCTACAAGATTCAGAAAGCCGGTGAGGCTGAAGCTATAGCCATCGAGAAGAAAGGTCTTGCCGAGGCTGAGGCCATGCAGAAAAAGGCCGAGGCTTACGAACGCTACGGACAGGCGGCAATCCTCGACATGATGGTCAAGATTATCCCCGAAGTGGCGCAGCATGTCTCTGAACCTATCTCGGCCATCAAGAACATGAACGTCTATGGAACATCAGGGACCGATGCAGCGGGAATCAGCGGTGCCGTCCCCGCCGTCATCAAGCAGAGCTTCGATGTCATTGAGAGTGCCACAGGCGTCAACATGACAGACATTGTCCGTGCCAATACCATCGAGGCCAAGGTGACCCGCAATGTCAACCTCGACAGCGAAAGCCAGCTGAAGGTGGATAAATAATCATGCATCCATATCTGATTGCATACCGTATTCTTATGCCACGTCGCTACCGGCACTATCTGGGTCGTGCCGGTGGCGACGTTGACATGTGCCACGAGTGTCTGTTGCATGGGACATTCTACGAGGAATACTGTCTTTACGGTTTTGCACACAAGGACGACCGTCACCGCCGTCTCTATCTGACGGATGCCGTGCGCGACCATATATGCCGTCAAATCAACGGCAGGGAGGGCAGCCGTGTGGTGATGGATAAGTATAGGAGCTACGAGCGGCTAAAGGAGTTCTATCACCGTAAGGTATGGAGCCCTCGCAGGGATACAGCTGAAGAGATCGTGGCATCGGGCATGAAGTATGGCAAGCTGGTATGCAAGCCTGTCAACCAGGCAGGAGGTCGTGGCGTCAGTTTGTTGACGGGACATGACGAAGAGTATTGGCGAAGAGTTGTCGCCGAGTTACTTGCAGAAAATTTTGGCATCGTCTTTGAGGAAGTCATTGCTCAGGATTCCTCGCTCTCCTGTTTCAATACAAGCTCGGTCAACACAGTGCGGATGAACACAATCTTTCGTAACGGACAGGTGACGCATTTCTATCCTTTCATCCGGACAGGTCGACAAGGAAGCTTTGTCGACAACGGTGCGCAAGGTGGACTGTTCGCCTCTATCGATGCCGCTTCCGGCATCATCACGACCCAAGCCTACGACGAAAAAGGGAAATGTTACGACAGTCATCCCGACAGTGGAACCCCATTCTGCGGATTCCAGATACCCCTATGGGATGACTTGCTCGCTATGACAGAGCGTATGGCACACACTATGCCCGATATGACATACATCGGATGGGATATGGCGTTAGCCATGGATGGCTGGTGCTGTGTCGAGGCAAACAAAGGAGAGTTTGTGGCTCAGCAGCTAACACTTGGGCGGGGGCTGAGAGAAGAATTCGAGAGCTTGGTGTTCGGGAAATAGTCAGACATCAACAAACAGTAGTCATGATATCCTTTTTTAAAAAGCTATTTGTCACTCGGAAAAAAGAGAACGAAGACACTACAATGAAATATCTTATAGTTGGCCTCGGCAATATTGGAGCCGAATATGAAGGTACACGCCACAATTGCGGCTTTATGGTCGTTGACAGGCTGCTTAAAACCGTCGCAGCCGAAAGAGAGGAGAAGCCCACGTTCGTCCTCGAACGCCATGCCTACCGAGCTGAAACAAAAGTCAAGGGCCGCACGCTTGTACTCATACGACCCACCACATATATGAATCTCTCTGGCAAGGCCGTCCAGTTTTGGATGCAGAAGGAAAAGGTTTCTGTCGAGAACCTCCTTGTCATCGTCGACGACATCGCGTTGCCTGTCGGCAAGATACGAATGAAAAAGCAAGGCTCCGACGGGGGCCATAATGGTCTCAAGAATATCGATGAACTACTCCATACATCCAACTACTGCCGTCTCCGTATCGGCGTGGGCAACAACTTCGGACAGGGACACCAGATCGACTATGTCCTCGGACGTTTCACCGACCAGGAACAAGCCGTTCTCGGCCCGGCCATCGACCGCGCCGTGGATGCCGTCAAGGCTTTTGTCACACTTGGCCCCGACCGTGCGATGAACATGTTTAACTGATTCGGAACCTTTCGCTACTCAACGCCGCCAATACATTACTCCAATGTCCAATCTGATTATTGACATAGGCAATACAAGAACCAAGTTGGCAGTCGTCGATGATGGACAAGTCCGCAACCTTGTCATTGTCGACAAACTGGAAAAAACAACACTCGAAGATATCGCCAACGTACATGAAATAGATGCAGCTATAGCCTCTGTTGTCGGCGATAGGCCTGATTTCGGCAGCGTTATCCCGCATTCTGTTGTGCGACGTTTTCACCTGCTCACATATAAATCCATACTTCCTATCACCCTCGACTACGAAACTCCCGAAACGATAGGAATGGACCGCGTGGCTGCTGCTGTCGGTGCCAGAGTCGTCTCGGCCACGCACGATCCCCTGCTTGTCGTTGATGCCGGCAGTTGCATCACCATCGACCTCCTCGACCAGCACGATGTCTTCCGTGGAGGAGCCATCGCACCAGGTCTCAACATGCGGTTCCGAGCCCTCCACAACCATACGACAGCTCTCCCTCTCCTCAGTCCCTTGAATGAAGAAAACCACTTTATCACCGATACACCCCTTGCCGGCACCAATACACGCAGCTCCATCCTCTCCGGTGTACTCAACGCTGCAGCATTCGAAATCGGCGGTTTTTTCAGAGCCTTTCAGCTTGAATATCCTACCATTAAACTTTTTTTAACAGGCGGCGATGCAGATTTTTTTGCAAAACGATTATTTTTTCCGAAATTTGCAAATCCGAATTTAGTCGTTGTGGGATTGGACAGGATATTGAAAATGAACTTATGACGTGTCGTTTCGGCGGTGCGTCGATGTGTTGATATATGGGTTCGCCTGCGACAGAAAGACTAATGTTACCATGTACAACGAGAATATGAAACGAAACAATTGGCTTTTTTTGCTTTTTTTTCTTGCCAACGGCTTTGCCGCCGTCGCCCAGAACGGTATCAATTCGCCTTTCTCGCAGTATGGCATAGGATTCAGCAATCTGCCCTATAATGTACCCGCCGTATCGGCACTAGGAGGCGTTGCCTATACCAATGCCGCTTCCAATATGGTAAATCCTTTCAATCCTGCTTCTTACGCAGCAGTAAAGCAAGAGTCTTTTGTCTTCGATATGGGTTTCTGTTTGGAGATGGCCACGTTGCGAGACAACCAGCAGAGCGTCTTCGATGCCGACGGCAACATAGGCTATCTCACCGTGGCTTTCCCGTTGACCAGATGGTGGAAGACCGCTCTCGGTGTCATGCCGCTCTCGGACGTCAACTACTACACCGTCAATGTGTCACCCATCACTCCCGGCGGAGAGGTCAAAACCATGTTCGAAGGGGTCGGAGGTGTCAGCCAGTTTTTCTGGGGGAACGGTTTCAACATCCTCGGCGGCGACGACAACAGCAAGCCTCAACTCCGTGCCGGTTTCAACCTCAACCTGCTTTATGGCAGTGACACCAGTGCCGTCACTTTCGACTTCACGGCAAACGATACGACCTATTTCATGAATTCCCGACGCCAGCGTGATCTTGCCATCCGCGGCCTCACCATCGATCTCGGTCTTCAGTATGAGCAGCCCCTCGCCGACAACTACCGTTTCGCAGCGGGACTCAATGTCAAGCCTGGCCGCAAAATGACAATCAAAGAGAACGCACTGGTGTACACATTTGTCACAAATGCGGCCATAGAGTATATGCGCGACACCATTTTCCCCACTGATGGCAACAGTGAGATTGAAAGCACACTCCAGCAACCGTTCACCACCGGCATCGGGCTCTCCTTCCAACGTGACAATCTCTGGCGTGTGGCTTTCGACGCCACCCTTGCACCGTGGAGCGGTCTGAAGTATGTCTCAGGGCTACAGACCCCTGTCTTCGGCACCTCGTCCTTGCGCTACTCCAACAACCAGCGCTATGCCCTTGGACTGCAACTGCTCGGCAACCCTAATGCGACCAGCTATTTGCGCCGCATAACCATTTCTGCAGGAGTACATTATGAGAGTGGCCGGCTATCCCTGCAGCTCGCCGACAATCGTGACTTCAGACTCGACGAGTGGGGCGTTGGACTCGGATTCTCACTGCCTATGCGCAAAGGTCGCTCCGTACTCAATATCTCTGCGGCCTACTCCTCGTTCGGCACCATCGACCTGCTCCGGCGCGATGTCTTCACCATAGGCATCTCGGTCGGAAGCTGTGAGAGCTGGTTCGTGAAACGCAAATTCAATTGAGGTGAATATAAATCTGAAAAAAACTTAAAAACACAATAACAACAGGAAAACTAACACCAACAATAAACAAACGCATTACGAATAACGTAAAACGTCAATCTCCAAACGTAAACGTCAAACTCCAAACCGATGAAAACAAAAAGATTTCTAACGTTGGCAATACTTATGGCCATGGCCACTGCCCCGGTCGCAGCACAGTTCAAGAATGCAGAAGACAGTATCTGCAAGACCAACCGTTTCCTCTATGGCGAGGCTTATAAGAGCAAACAATACCAAGACGCATACGAGCCTTGGAAGATAGCCCTCCAGACTTGCCCCTCAAGTACAAAGAATCTCTACATACAGGGCGCTGTCATCCTCAAGCAGCTCTACAACATCAACAAGGATGCGGAAGTGCGTTCCGCCATAGTCGCCGAGTTGATGAACCTGTACGACATGCGTATCCAGTATTATGGTGAGGCCGCAGAAGTCACTGCCCGCAAGGCTAACGACTTGCAGCAGCTCCGTGGCGACGCAGCCCTCAAAGAGTACTATGAACTCTATGCCGAGGCCATGCGCCTGGATGCCAGCAAGCTTGATGTCCCGTTCATTAATGCCTTTTTCGAGGCTACAATACGCTATGTCACTAAAGGCGGAGCAGACACCACACTGATAATCGACAACTACGACATTGCCAGCGACGCCCTCGATGCCCTCGCCGCCAACACCACCGACAGTGCCAAGAAAGCTGAAATCTACAATGTCATCGCAAATATCGAGAACCGTTTCTCGCCCTACGCTTCCTGCGACCAGTTGGTGAACATCTACACCAAGAAGTTCAACGCAAACCCTGAGGATCTCACCCTCCTCAAGAAAATCACTACCATCCTCCGCAAGAAGAAGTGCATGAACACCGACCTCTTCTTTGCAGCCACCGAGAACCTGAACAAGCTTGAGCCTACCCCCTCCACGGCATATCTGATGGCACAGATGAACTACCAGCGCAAGCGCTACAGCGAAGCTGCCAACTATGTGTCCGAAGCCCTCAAGGGTGCAGAGGAAAAGGACAAGTACAACATGTACATCCTCCAGGGGCTCTGCTATGCCGAGGCCAACAGCTACTCCGCTGCCCGTGCAGCCTACAACAAGGCCTCCGAGCTCGAGCCTGCCAAAGGCGAGCCTCTTCGCCTCATCGCCCAGCTCTATGTCGCCGGACACCGCAGCATCGATGACGGTATGGGCGGAGCCTCTGCCTATTGGGCAGCAGTTGATGTGGCCCGTCGCTCCATCAATGTCGACAGTTCCCCCGAAAACGTCGAAGCTGCACAGAGACTCATCAACAGCTACTCTGCCGGCTTCCCCAAACAGGACAAGGCTTTCGACCTCGACCTCATCGACGGCAACACCTTTACAGTCCCCGGTTGGATTGGCGTGAGCACTACCGTCCGCACAAGGAAGTGATAAACGTCTATTATCCCTCTAAAAACTTGAATAAACGGAACAAATATCTATGGAAGCGCATCAAAAGTGCGCTTCCTTGTTTGACACTCGTCAGCTTTCTCCTCGCCGCTTGCCGCAACGACATGGAGAAGGTCCGTATGTTTGACCGCCATTCCATCCCACAACAAGCCATAGACTCCGTCAGCGTGATGCGTAGTAATTTCGGTGAGCGTCAGATGACCCTCAAGGCCCCTTTCGTCCTTGTTCTTGACAATCCGGAGAGGATGACCGTCTTTCCGCAGGGGTTCAATATGAACATCTATGGAGATCACGGGAATAGCATTGTTGCCGACATTACGGCCGATTCAGCCACCTCGCTCGACGACCGGAAAATCATCAAGGCCCACCACAATGTTGTCATCATAGACTACCGTTCAGGCGACACTACCTATCTTGACTCTATAGTCTGGGAGTCAGCTACACACACCATCTACTCCAGAGCCCCCGTCAAGTCCGTCAACGGTCCCCGAATCACATACGGAGACGGCTTCGAGAGTGACGAGGACTTCACCTCGCCAATCATCTACCACCAGCGTGGCACCATGACCATAAACGAATGAACAAGCCCTCTCATGGCCAGATGAGGGGTTATCTCGTTTTGTGTTTCATCCTCATTGTGGCACTTTTGCTGACTATCCTGTGGCCGTTGTCCGTCAAGGAGCCCTCACCGTCGGACAACTCTCAGCTTGCCCGCGTCGTGGATAGTTACGGTGACGAAATCATCGCCCATGGCCGTCATGCTGGCAGTAAGCCGTCCTGTCGGTCAGACTCATCGCGGTCTTTTGTCTTTGACAAAAGAAATGGACATTCACCATCAAAGCCTTACGACACTCTAAAGGTCAATGTCAATACAGCAGACACGAGCCGTCTTCAGCTGCTCCGAGGCATAGGTCCTGTCTTTGCAAGGCGCATTGTGAAATACCGCACGCGTCTCGGCGGCTTCGTCTCCGCAGACCAACTCCTCGAGGTCTATGGCATGGACTCTGTCCGCCTGTCGGAAATCCGGCCTCATGTCATTGTATCCCCACAGGATGTGAGACGAATCCATGTCAACAGTGCATCTCTCGACGAGCTTCGTCAGCATCCTTATCTCGACTACTATCAAGCCAGGGCAATCGTCGACTTCAGACTCTCGGTCGGGCCTCTGCATTCTGCTGACGATCTGCTTAAGATAAATCTCATCGACCAGACCACCGCAACAAAAATATCACAATATATACAATATGACTGAAAAAAAACCGTTGTAGTCTCTGATTTGGGTTGGGCAACCAGCACTATCTAAGCAATATCCGTTTTATTAATATCTTTTACATGAAGTTTATTACCAGTCAGATAGCAGCAATGCTCGGAGGAAGTGTCGAAGGCGATGCCAATGCCGAGGTATGGAAACTGTGCAAAATAGAGGAGGGTGAAACCGGCGGTCTCTCATTCCTTGCCAACGCGAAATACTCCAATTACATATATTCCACAAAGGCCACGGCGGTCATTGTGAGCAATGGCTTTGTCCCCGAGCATCCTGTCACAACAACGCTCATTCGCGTCGACGACCCCTATCTTGCTTTCGCCACGCTCCTCAAGAAGTACAACGAGATGCAGCTCGACAAGAAGGGTGTCGACCCTCTCGCATACGTCTCTCCGTCGGCCTCCATCGGCAAGGACTGCTATATCGGTCCGTTTGCTTTCATAGGTGACAATGCCCAGATAGCCGACGGCGCAAAGATTTATCCCCAGACATACGTCGGAGACAACAGTAGGGTGGGGGAGGGAACGACCCTCTTTGCCGGTGTCCGGGTCTATCAGAATATCGTCATAGGCGCACGCTGTATACTCCATTCAGGAGTAGTTGTCGGAGCCGATGGATTCGGTTTTGCACCTACCGCTGATGGCACCTATCAGAAAATAGACCAGATCGGCAACGTCGTCATTGAGGACGACGTCGAAATCGGTGCCAACACCACCATCGACCGTGCCACTCTTGGCTCGACCGTTATCCACAGAGGTGTGAAACTCGATAACCTTTGTCAGATTGCCCACAACGTTGTCGTCGGGCAAAACACGGTCATGGCCTCCCAGAGCGGCATTGCCGGCTCCGGCAAGGTGGGCAGCCATTGCGTCATAGCCGGTCAGGTAGGAATAGTCGGCCATATCGAGGTAGGCAGCAACGTCACTATAGCTGCCCAGAGTGGTGTTACCCGCTCTTTCCCCGACAATGTCACCATCCTCGGCTCTCCTGCCACCGATGCTATCAAGCAACGCAAGACATACGTCCTGGAGCGGAACCTTGACCAACTCTACAAGCGTGTCGATGAATTAGAGAAGAAACTTGCAAAGCTTTGAAACTTTCTTCGACTCTCAGGTTCTTTGCCATTGTCGTAGCTGCTTTGGCATTGTTGTGTATCGTCTTTCCCTCTGAAGGCATAGCCGTCGGCGGTACCACGCTCCGCTTCCCATCGCTCCATAAGGTTCTGGTGCGTGAGAAGCAGAAAGGTATCGACGACTTGCTTGTCAAACGCCCGGTCCGCGACATCTCGGGGTTGCGCGACTCTCTTCAGGACTGTTACCTCACGCTCTTCGAGGGACAGACGCGGTTCTGGCTTCCAGATGACGATGTGTCGTTCTTCGACACCTTTTTCGAAAAAGCAGAGAACGCTGCCAGCGACGGTCAGATTGTCCGTATCATGCATTATGGCGACTCCCAGATTGAGATGGACCGCGTCACATGCCGTCTTCGTGAACGCATGCAGCAACAGTTTGGCGGCGGCGGTCCCGGCATGCTTCCCCTTCGCCAGCCGGTACCTACCATTTCGTTCAACCAGACGGCCACAGGACTGCTTAAAGGGCAGTCTACATGGGGTGACAGCACTTTCACACGCAGAGGAGCCAACTTCGGGCCGATGCTTCGCAGCTGGCGTCTCTCAGGTTCGGCCACCATGTCGCTCTCTGCATCGAAAGGTCGCTATGCCTCCCCGCTTGCCGGCTCCTTCTCGACGCTGCGTGTCCTCTTCAATAACCGTCCGGGACCCCTTTCCGTCTCTTTCCGCGACCGCAAGGGAGGTGCGACTTTCTCCGAGACGAAAGAAGAAGAGGGCATCGGCATGATATCCTGGCAGCTGGACTCTGCCACCTCTTCTGCCGCCCTCACCCTGACAGGCAACGCAGACATCTATGGCGTGCTGGTCGACAACGGTCCTGGTGTGGCGGTAGACAATATCGGAATGCGTTCCACTTCAGGTCACCAGTTCAAGATGGTACCTCTCGAGCAGCTGGCAATATCCTACCGACTTGTCGACGTCTCGGTCATCATCATGCAGTTTGGCGGCAACTCGGTACCATATCTCAAGTCAGAGAAGGTCATCGACAGCTACTGCTCACGCCTTGGCGAGCAGATTGATCATGTCCGGCAGGCCTGCCCCGACGCGGTGATTCTCTTCGTTGGTCCTTCCGACATGAGTACCATGGTCCGCGGCCAGCTTGCCACCTACCCGATGCTCCCCACTGTGGTCGAGAAACTCCACCAGATGGCCACAGAGCATGGAGCCGCCTACTGGAGTATCTATGATGCCATGGGAGGCTACAACTCCATGCTTGTATGGCACAAGGAAGGCCTCGCCGGCAACGACTATGTCCATTTCACTCACAAGGGTGCCAACCTCATGGGAGACTACCTTGCCGACGCCATCCTCAAGCTCTACCAGCTTTACACCCTCCGCAAAGGACTATCTGCTTCCCAGTTCGACCAACTCTGGAAGGAAACCGTATCCGCAAACGCCACCCTATCGAATCTATGACAAGAATTCTCTCCCTGACAGTGACGCTATTGCTCGTTCTATCCTCCTGCTCCAATGCACAGCAGCAGAGGCGTGTCGGCAAACCCTACCAGGTTGTCGATTCTCTTCTCTATGTTCCCATCGACAGCTCATACTCCTTCATCAACTACGACTCCAACCAGCTCATCATCTTTGGCGACAGCACACAGATGCGCCGTTTTTCAGCGAAATGGCACCGCGTCCTCTCTTCAGGCGAGGGAAATGTGGTGATTATGCAGATTGGTGCCTCTCATGTCCAGGGTGGCACTTTCCCCCACCAGATACGTCGCAACCTCCTCCTCGGTGCCCGCCGCTCCCTACAAGGCTCTGAAGTCGAAGGCACCTTCCCCTTTGCCTCCCGAGGCTTCGTTTTCCCGTACTCGGCGGCGGTCAAGTGCAACAACCCGTTCGACTACAAGGTCTCACGTTCCCACCCGCTTGCTCTCACCCGCAACGTCTATAAGGAGCCGCTCGAGCGGCTGGGACTTCCCGGCATTGCCGTCACGGCGGCCGACTCTGTGGCCGAAATAGGGCTCACTCTCACAGATTCCGACCTGGCATTCGCCACCAACAAGGTGACACTCCTCGGTGACTCGCGCGGTGGCGTTGTCCCCTGTATCGCGCCGGGCGAGTCCGACTCGCTGCTCTTGCCCGACAGCGTAAACCTCGCCTTACGTCGATACCATTACCATCTCCCATCGGCCGTCGATTCGCTCCGTGTCATCATCCCATGCGACAGCGGAGAGTCATTCGCATTGACCGGGGTTCTCTTCGAAAACCATCTTCCGGGCATAACATACCACTCCATCGGCGTCAATGGAGCCTCGGTGTCCGACTATCTGACCAAATGCCCATACTTCACTGCCGACCTGCGTCTCGCCAAGCCCGATCTCGTCATCTTCGGCATAGGCATCAACGATGCCGCCGGCCCCAACTACGATTCAGCCGTCTTCCGTCAGCGTTATCTCCAACTTGTGGACTCTGTTCGCAGCGTCAGCCCTGACTGTGCCTTTATCTTCATTACCAACAATGACAGCTACCGTCGCGTCAAGCGCAAATACAATGTCAACCACAATGGTCCCCTTGTTCGTGAGGCTTTCATGCGCATCGCTGCCGAGTCCGGTGGCATGGTCTGGGACCAGTTCTCTATCATGGGCGGCCTCAATTCCATGAAGCTGTGGACCGGCAATGACCTTGGCCAGCGTGACCGCATCCATTTCACACGCCGCGGCTACCAGCTCCTCGGCAACCTCTTCTCTAACGCTTTCTTCCACGCTCTCGAACAAACCCGCCCTGCCAAACAGCCACCGTCACCTCAACAAACCGTTCCATCCGACACTCAAGCAATCAAGCAATCAGACACTCAAGCAATCAAACAATCAGACACTCAAGCAATAAGAAAAACCCCTCGCGTCTACCAGAAACCAGCCGACCGCAAGAAATCCAACTCCGACAATGAAGGACTTATTTACATTTCTTACTGACCTTTTTTCCTTCGACAAGAATCATCCGCTCCTTTTCACCCAGTTCAACTTCTGGGCCTTCTTCCTTCTTGTCTTCGCCGGCTACTGCCTTCTCCACAGCGAATGGTTCTCCCGCAAAACGTCAAACGTCAAGCATAAAACATCAAAACTAACCATCCGCAATGGGTATCTGTTCATTGTCAGCCTTTTCTTCTATTTCAAGACCTCGGGTCTCTTTGTGCTTCTGCTGGTGTTCTCAACGCTCCTCGGCTACCTGCTCGGAATCTGGATGGACAAAGAGGAGTACCGGGATAGAACTGCGTTCCGCAAGAGCCTGATGATTACCGGTGTCGTAATCAACCTACTGGTTCTCTTTTACTTCAAGTATGCCTATTTCTTCACCGACATCTACAATAACATGTTCCACACCTCACACGAGGTTGTGAACCATCTGGCACAGTTTGCCAACCATTTCACCAAGACGCCCCGTTTCGATGCATCGAAGATACTACTCCCTGTCGGTATATCGTTCTTCACATTCCAGAATATCAGCTATATCGTCGATGTCTACAAGCGCAAGATTCCTCATGCGGGCAACATTCTCGACTTCGGTTTCTACACCACTTTCTTTCCCCAGCTTGTGGCAGGGCCTATCGTCCGTGCCGACCAGTTCATCCCTCAACTCTACAAGCGCTACTTCCTTTCGCGCCGCCAGTTCGGCATGGCAGTCTTCTGGATTCTCAACGGGCTTCTCAAGAAAATCATTCTCAGCGACTATCTCGCCGTGAACTTCGTCGACCGTGTGTTCGACAATCCCCTCATGTTCACCGGTTTTGAGAATCTCTCCGCGCTGTTCATCTATTCGCTTCAGGTCTATGCCGACTTCTCGGGGTATACCGACATCGCCATCGGAGTGGCCATGCTCATGGGATTCTACCTCCCACAGAACTTCAATTCGCCCTACAAGGCCACCAACCCTGCCGGATTCTGGAAACGCTGGCACATGTCGCTCTCCAACTGGCTCAAGGACTACCTTTATATCCCCCTTGGTGGCAACCGGCGGGCAACGGCGGCTTCATACATTATCCTTGGCGGCATGCTTGTTGTCGTCGCTCTCATGGCACAGACGGCATGGGTCACGCTTGTGGTCACTTCCGTTATCGGTATCCTTGTGGCTGTATACTTCATTTTCCCGCGCCACCGCAAGGAGTTCCGCACCAATGTCAACAACATGGACACCATGCTCCTCGGCGGCATGTGGCACGGAGCCAGTTTCAATTTCATCACTTGGGGCGGTCTCAATGGGCTTGGCATACTCATCTATAAATGGTGGAAGAAACAGGGTGGACGCACACGGGTCGTAGCCACCGAGGCACTCTTCGCCATATTCCTTCTAGCCGACATCATCTGGCCTGTGCCGGCCCTTAACCTCGGTGTTGTCTGGACGGGCATTATCGCCTTTGGCACTATCATCCGCTACTTTGTCGTCAATCCTTTGGTTCGCAAGAGCCCTCGCTTGCAGACGTCGGATTTCCAGTCGTCAATCGACAAGGTATGGAACATCTTTCTTACCTTCGTCTTTATAACATTCACGCGTCTTTTCTTCCGCAGCGGATCCAATCTTGATCCCGCCGAGGCCAACCAGGTGGCGTGGAGCACGGCGAAGAACATGGTTCATCAGATTGGAAGCCATTGGGATATGTCGCTTGTTCCCGACGTTGTCTCTGTCTACAGCAAAGTGTTTGTCGTTTTTGTGATAGGCATGGTTATCCATTGGCTTCCTGACAATTTCAAACGCCGCTATCGCATCTGGTTCGCCACCTTGCCGCTTTGGCTCATGGCGGTCGTGACTATCGTTGCTGTCTTTGTGGTCTACCAGTTCATCACCGCCGACCTGCAGCCCTTCATCTACTTCCAGTTCTAACCCTCGCACTCTGTGCGATGCCTCTATTGCCCTTTGGCTTTGCTCTGGTTTACGATCCAAACCCCTGCAAACACCAGCAGTGCCGCCATCACTTTCGTCACCGTCAAACGGTCCATTCCTGTGGCTATAGCCACCGACGTCGCTATTATCGGCTGCACATATCCATACATGCTCACCAGAGTGGGGCGTATGCGTTTCTGCCCGACAGGGATGAGAAAATAGGCGACAAAAGTGGCAAAAACAATGAGAAATCCCACCTCGAGCCACGCTTTCGTACTGACGGCGCCAAAGTCGGTGTGAGGCACCTGTGGCAGGGTGAACGGCAGCGACAACAGGAACGAGACCAGGAACATCCATTTCATCATTGTGATGGGGCTGTACTTCTCCGTCAGCGAGCGGCAGGTACCAAGGTAAAGCGCGAAGACCGTGCAGTTAGCAATGCAGAGGGCTATGCCCAATGGCTGTGTGGCATTGGCACCTCCCCCCATCGCCACGCTTTGCAGGATGAGCCACACCACACCACCAAAACTGACCACTACGCCCGTCACCTTCTTCCATGTGATAGGCTCCTTGAGGAAGATGGCAGCGAAAAACATTGTCAAGATGGGTGTGATGGTACCAACCACCGACAGGTCGACAGGAGTGGTCATGGTGATGCCGTAGAGGAAAGTGAGCTGTGGCAGGAAGATGCCCAGCACGCCAGCACCGGCAATCTTCAGCAGGTCACCACGCTCCACTTTCTCGGGTCGTATGAACGACGCCATCCAGAACATCGATCCGGCAACAAGTGCCCTCATCGTGAAGAGTATCATGGGCGATAGCCCACCCTCCGTGGCAATGTCGCGGCAGAACACAATGTTAAATCCAAAGATGATATATGTCGCCGCGCAGGCCAGGTGTCCTATCAGTATGCTTTTTTTCATTGTCCCTTTTCGTTTTTTCTGATATTGTTTTTGTATAGCAGTGCGTTTCTCGTTTTTTACGCGTTATGGAGTGAAAAAACGTACGTTTAAGAAAAAAATTGTATTTTAGCTTTTTGAATCATTGCGTTGATTTTCCTTTAATGGATTTTTAATGCACTGATTATGATATATTTATTATTGATTATTTGACTAACGTACATATATGAAAACGTACAAAAAAAGCCTTTTGTTGCTTGCTGTAGCACTCTTTTTTGCCACAATGGGAGCTGCCCAGACCAAAAGTCTCGCGCAGAAAGCAGACGACCTCTTCAACCAAAAGCAGTACATCGCTGCTCTCGAAAAATACGAGGAGGCCTACAACAGGATTTCCTCCAACAAGGCCGAAAAAAACCGCTGCTATTTCCAGATGGGCGAATGTTACCGCCTCATGAACAACTTCCCCAAGGCAGAACGCGTATACAAACGTCTCATCAACCAGAAGTACTACACGACAGAGCCCAAGCTGTATTTCTATATGGCAGAGATGTACCGTTTCGAGAACAAGTTCGACGAGGCCGACGAGTACTATGGCAAATACCTTGAGCTTGTCCCTGACGACAAGCTGGCCCAGCAACGCAAGGCTTCCATCATCTACGTCAACCAGCTCTTCATGAACCGCACACGCCACAATATTGTCAAGCTCGATAAATGGTCTACCGACTTCAACGACTGGGCTCCTCGTTTCGTGGGTGATGATACGTCGAAGCTAGTCTTCACCTCCTCGCGGTTCCCTGACAGCGACCGTGACCGCCATGACGCATGGACTGGACAGGCTTTTTCTGACTTCTACACCGTCTTCCAGGACCGCAAGGGCAGCTGGAGCGACGCTCCGGACCTCTTCGACAACAGTGAAGTAATCAACTCGCCTGTCAATGAGGGTGAAATTTGGTTTGCCCCTGACGGCAACACCATCTACTTCTCCCGCTGCGACAGCCGTGAGCATGAGACGCAGGGTTGCTACGTCTATTACTCTACCAAGTCAGGCCAGTCGCTCGACGGCGACAAAGGTAAAGGCAAACCCAAGGGCAAGAAGGGGAAACAGGAAGAAGGGGCAGCCATGAACGGCCAGTGGTCGGAGCCAATCAAAATAAACCTCGGCGATACAACCTACAACTACCTCTATCCGACACTGACGCGCGACCAGCTGACCATGTATTTCTCGTCGGACATGCCCAACGGCTATGGCGACTACGACCTGTGGATGGTCACGCGCAAGTCCGTGAACGACGAGTTCGGAACCCCTGTCAATTTGGGCAACACAATCAACAGCCCCGGTCGTGAGGTGTTCCCCACGCTCCGCAACGATTCGACTCTCTATTTCTCCTCCAACGGACTTCCGGGTGTCGGAGGTCTCGACATCTTCAAGTCGTCCAAGAACGGGCGTAAATGGGCCACCCCTGAGAACCTCGGCATCCCAATCAACTCTTCCTACGACGAGATGAGCATCATCTACTATCCGGAGAGCGACCACTACATGATGGAGCGTGGCTATTTTTCCTCCAACCGTCCTTTCGACGACCCCCACAACAAGAAAACAGACAAGAAAGGCAAGAAGGTGCCGCCCATCAACGACGACCTCTTCTACTTCGAGCTGCCCCCACTGCTGTACAGTATCGAGGGAACCATACGTGACGAGAAATCCATGCAGCTTGTCGAGAAAGCCAAGGTGCGTATCGTCGGTTCCGACGGTAAAGAGTATGAGACCTATACCAACAAGCAGGGCTTCTACCGCTTCGACCAGAAGCAGATCATGCGTAACGTCGTCTATAAGATGTATGTCTCCAAGGTCGACTACTTCTCTGTAGAAGGCTCTGAAAGCACTTGCGGATATAACACCGACAAGGACCTCGTCCACGACTTCCGTATCGAGCCGGTTCCAAAACAGCCTGTCGTCCTGCCCGAGATACGCTACGACCTTGCCAAATGGGATCTCAAGGAGGAATTCATGGACTCGCTCATGGATCTCTACCTCGTCATGGTCAACAATCCCAACATCGTTGTCGAGCTGCGTGCACACACCGACTGCAGGCCCTTCTTGGGACTCACCAACGACACGCTCTCGCAGCGCCGCGCACAGTCGGTCGTTGACTACCTTATCTCCCGTGGCATCGAGCCCGAACGCCTCGTCGCAAAAGGCTATGCAGAGCGAGTGCCACGTACCCTCGACCGCAACATTACGGTCCGTGTCGACGGCAAGCCCTACTCTTTCTCTGAAGGTACCACCCTCGAATGCGACTATATCGAGCATATCAACGACAAAGGTCGTCAGGAAGCCGCCCACCTCCTCAACCGTCGCCTCGAGTTCCTGATTCTCCGCACGGACTATGTATCAAAGAAACTCATCAATAACCTGGCCTCCGACAATAGCCAGACCATCAAGCGCACAGAGGATGGCAAAGTGATAGATCTGGTGACAACCCCCATCCCCGAGAGCGACTACAAGCCGGAAATCATCCACGACGAAGGCACCATACCTGCCACCATGATTTCATCTGCAAAGGGCGAGATAGAGTGCATCGTGAACGGCTCGATGATGCCCATGCTCATCGACGAACGCTATGCCGAACCGATAGCCATAGCATGGGAAGAGGCGATGAACTTCCTTTACCAGCGACGTATCAACAAGGAGGATTTCCCAGACCGCGACAATGCTTTCGACCCCGATGGCAACATAATAGACAAGACCACCATCATATTCCACGAGATGCAGATAGGCCAGAAACACTTGACCAACGTCGAGGTGGTGGTTGTCAAAGGTGTTGACTACAAATTCATCATCAACCGAGAGGGTCTGAGCCGCTTTGGTACCTACCAGTTCGACAAGCAGCGCGGCAAGCTGACATTTGAAGACTAATATTCAAAATGGTTTAAATGACCGCCGCCGCGGAGTCTAAACTCTTGACAATACTGGGTCCTACAGCCTGTGGCAAGACCTCTCTTGCCGTCGCTGTGGCTGAACGTGTCGGAGGTGAAATCATCAGTGCCGACTCACGCCAGGTTTTTCGTGGCATGGACATCGGTACGGGCAAGGACCTCGATGAATACCGACTCCCCTCGGGCACCATTGCTTGTCATCTTGTCGATATCCGCGATGCGGGCGAGGAGTATAATGTTTACCACTTCCAAAACGACTTTGTCAGAGCCTTTGAGTCCATACTCTCGCGAGGCAACAGACCTATCCTGTGCGGCGGCACCGGCATGTATGTCGAGTCCATCGTTCAGGGATACCGTCTGCCCGACGCGCCCATAGACCCGGCTTTCCGACGTTCGCTCGAAGCCTTCAGCGACGAAGAACTGGCCGTGCGTCTTGCTGGGCTCATCAAACTCCACAACCATACCGACACCGAGACCCGCGACCGTCTTCTGCGGGCCCTCGAGATACAAGAGTTCCGGCTGAAGCATCCTGAAGCGTTCACCCATCTGCCACCCATGCGTCACGTTGTGGTCGGACTACGCTGCGACCGTAAGGTGCTTGTCGAGAGGATAGGTATCCGTCTTAGACAACGTCTCGACAACGGAATGGTCGATGAGGTCCGGTGTCTCCTTGACAGTGGTGTGCCAAAAGAGAGACTGTTGAAGTACGGGCTTGAATACAAGCACATGACACGCTACCTCACAGAGCCAGACTATTCATTCGGCCAGATGTATGAGAACCTCTATACCGACATTCGGAGGTTCTCAAAACGACAGATGACATGGTTCCGTCGAATGGAGCGCAATGGAGTGGATATCCACTGGATTGATGTCCAGAGACCTCTTAATTCCAAATTAGAGGAGGTGATGAATCTCTATTATGCATCAGAAAACGCTTAATCAGGTTCTTAACGCACTGTTTTTTTTCTTTGTATAATTTTTTGGGTTTTAACACAATAAATTCGTTTTCTGATATACTAAAAACAAAAAAGTTGCGTAGTTTTTTGCTGATTCAATTATTCTTCGTATTTTTGCACCCTGAAACTGAAGTCAAACTAATACCGTTGTCTATCGAACACATTTATCAGTTTTTTTGCTAACCATTTTTATTGGAGGTTATTATGAATGTAGCAACATCAGAACTCACAGACAATGAGTTGATTTTAGGTTACAAAGAAGGTGATTATTCGTGCTTCGAAACGTTGCTTTCCCGGTATCAGTCTAAAGTCTATGGCTATATTTTCTCAGTAGTCAAGGACAAGGACATCGCCGACGACATCTTTCAAGATACTTTCTACAAAGTTGTGTACACCATCAATTCCGGTGTCTACAAGGATGAGAACAAGTTCATACATTGGGTGATGCGCATTGCCCATAACCTCATAGTCGACTATTTCCGCCGTGTAGGGAAGATGCCAATAGTTCCCAACCGGCCAGAATATGACATTGTCGAGACACTCAGGCTTCACGACGATAACGTCGAGAAGCAGATTATGCGCAAGCAGACTAATTCCAACATCCGCAAGCTCATCAAAAAGCTTCCTCCGGAGCAACGTCGAGTCGTCATTATGCGGCATTACGGTCGCCTTGATTTCAAGGAGATAGCGGAACGTACCAATGTCAGCATCAACACTGCACTGGGACGTATGCGTTATGCCATCATCAATCTCCGTCGTCTCGCCCGCGAGTACAAAATGATTATTGACCTCTAATTTCTTTTCAGTGTCTTACATTAGCCCTGTCTCTTTTGGAGTCAGGGCTTTTCTTGTCTCTGGCGGACCAGGTCGATATAAACCGGGAGGTGATCGCTGAATCCTCCCTGGTATTTCATTGCCAGATATGTGCGGAAAGGTTTTCGGACGAGGTGCCGCTCGTCGTCGACGAGCATGAAGTCGGGAGCGAAGAGCCTTGCGGCACCTTCATTCACCTGCAGGGAACATCTGCCGCAAAGCATTGCTGCAGGAACGAGGATCTGGTCCAGGTACGACCACTTCCCTTGGTAGTTGTGGCTGCCGGTGCCGCGTTCCATCCTCGACATGAGGTTGACGAAGTCACTTTTCCCGTTCTGCATCAGAGTGCGTGCAATCTCGGGTTCGTCGGGACTGGCATTGAAGTCGCCCATCACAACAATTGCGGCGTGAGGATGGCAGCGAAGTAGTGTGTCCATGACATATTGTAGCTTTTGGGCTATGTGGTCGCGTTTTCTGTCGGCGGTGGCTCCGCCCAGTTTTGACGGGAAGTGGTTGATGAGCAGTATCAGAGTGTCACCGTCGCGGGTCTTGCCTTCGACGAGCAGTATGTCGCGAGTGGAGAGATCGATGGTGCTGTCACTCACATTGACGGCCTGCGTAAAGAACGGGGTGAAACAATCAGGCCGATATAACAGGGCGTTGTCGATGCCGCGTTTGTCGGGCGACTCGTAGTGCACATACATGTAGCTGAATCTGCGTAGTGCAGTTCCCCTGCAAAGGTCGTGCAGCACCCTGTCGTTCTCGACCTCGGCCAAGCCTACCGCAATAGGCATTTCGACATGCCCGTCGTCTTGTTCTCCTGCTGCGGCCAGCACGCGGCAAATGTTGGTGAGTTTCTGTCTGTAGCGTCTTTGAGTCCAGTGGTTGTCGCCCGAAGGGGTGAATGCGTCATCGTTTTTACAACTGTCGTTTTTGGTGTCGAAGAGGTTTTCTACATTCCAGAATATCAGTCGATAGAGTGCTGGTTTGTGGAGTTCTTGCCCTGTTGTTTCATTTGAGGCGAGAAAGAAAAATGTTAAAAAACACGTTCCACACAATAAAAGGGATTTTATTCTGTTTCTATGACGTGAATGAATCCTGAAAGGGACTTTAAACATACCGTTAAACATTAAATACAGTGCTTATGACGCAGGAGTACGAATTCAAACAGGGTCGTCGACCCGTAGGCACAAATACATCTTCGAGTTCTGCGAGCACGCTGCAACCTTCTGGACGTGTAATCCGGAATATCCTGAACTATGCACGGTGTACGCAATGCATCTGTGCGAAAGAGCAAAAGATAAGGTTGTTTCTGAACTAATCAAACGAAAGAGTGGCGCGCTGCAAGTGCGCCACTCTTTTTTACAGGTTCTCCACCCACTCCTTGATTCTCTGTTCGTCGGCCAAGCGGCACACCAGCAAGGAACGGCCGCGGTAGGCGACGAGGTATCCGTCAAGACCCTCGACGATGGCTTCCACGCCCTCCTCAAGGTTGACGATGGTGTCGCGTGTGTCGACAACCACGCTTTTGCCCTTCCGCGCGTTGCCGGCGTCGTCTTTGGCGGCGTGTGTGTAGAACGACCCCCATGTTCCAATGTCGCTCCACCCGAAGTCGGCAGGGATGGTGTACCTTTTGGTGGCACGTTCCATGACACCATAGTCGATGCTTATATTTTCGCATTCGGCGAACTTCCGGTTGATGAACTCCTGCTCGCCGGCTGTGCCGTAGATGCCTTTGCCTTCGTCGAAGAGTGCTGCCATGGAGGGCAGGTGGGTACGGAAAGCATTCATGATGCCGTTCAGTGACCAGATGAAGATGCCGGAGTTCCACAGGTAGTTGCCGGAAGCAAGAAACTCTTTGGCTTTCTCGAGGTTGGGTTTTTCCTTGAAGCCATTGATGGCGGTCACCACACCTTCCGAGGTGTCGTTTTGTGGCAGTTCGATATAGCCGTAGCCGGTTTCGGGACGGCTGGGTTTGATGCCAATGGTCAACAGGGCATCGGTG
The DNA here is from genome assembly GCA_017448905.1 of Bacteroidales bacterium. Taxonomy (GTDB): domain Bacteria; phylum Bacteroidota; class Bacteroidia; order Bacteroidales; family P3; genus Colimorpha. The sequence goes on from JAFSKP010000045.1 coordinate 27,501, forward strand.
TTTTCGCTATGCCCTACGAAGTCGAAGCCGGTGCTAATAATGCTCTGGAACTTCAGCTCGTTAGTGACCATGTGGTCGGCAGGGGTGACGGCAATGACGGCATCGCCGCACTGCGATGCGATGCGGTAGCTGGCGTAAGCAATGCATGGTGCTGTGTTGCGGCGCATGGGCTCGCAAAGCACTTGGTCGGGTTTCAGCTCGGGGATGTGCTCCAAGACGGCCTCCTTGTATGCGGCATTTGTCACCACAAGGAAGTTTTCGGTAGGCACCACGGGCAGGAAGCGTTCGTATGTGCTGCGGATGAAACTCTTGCCGGTGCCGAAGATGTCGAGGAATTGTTTGGGATAGTTGTTCTTGCTCAGCGGCCAAAAGCGGCTCCCGATGCCGCCGGCCATGATTATGCAGAATTGTTTTTTCATGGGTTATAGCGTTTTGTCTTGCGTGAAATAATTTGCAAAGATAGCATTTTTTTTGTAATCCCGCATCCTGCAATTGGCTTGTCTTTGTTGTGTTGGGCGGAGACGGTTCTTTTTTCGGTCATCTACAATGTGTTGTCTCCGTTTGTGATCCGTGGATTGTGCGTGTGGAAATTTTTTTTGGTGATGCTTAATTTTTCATGTCATAGATTCTTTATATTAGCGAAGTTAAAAAAACAAGTTGAGGCAACAATAATGTTTATTTTGCTGATAATAAGCGAGAGATATTCTTTGGACTTTAAACATTAAACTTTACTAAAATAAAAATCCCATGAAAAAACTACACAACCTTATCATCGTCGACGAAAGCGGGAGCATGTCATCCATCGAAAAGCAGGCCGTCAGCGGCATGCTTGAAACCCTCAGCAGCATCAAGTCGTCGCAAAAACGCATTCCTGACGTGTTGCAGACCATAACACTCATCACCTTCAATTCGGAGCATCTCAGCACGCTCTACAACTGCTCACTGGCCGAGAGTGTCGACGTGGACAGCATCCGTTATCTGCCTAGTGGCTGCACTCCACTTTATGACGCCATAGGCACTGGCATCAGCCGACTCAAAGAAGTGGCGCAGAAAGAGGACAATGTCATCGTCACCATCATCACCGACGGGTACGAGAACTCGTCGAGCCGCTACACGTTGAGCGAAATAAAGCGTATGATCGAGCAGCAGAAAGAGCTGGGTTGGACGGTGGCCCTTATCGGCACCTCGAATCTCGACGTTGAATCGATGGCTAAAAGCATGTCTATCAATGACCACCTCAGCTTCTCGCAGGATGCCCAAACTACCCGGCGAATGTTCCGCGAGATGGGCGCAGCCCGCGAAGCACGTGTCTTCATGGCTGCTGAGGATATTGAGGCACCTAAGGGGGCGTCACTCTTTGATATTTCGGAGATGTCGAGTGATGACGTGGACCAGTCGGTGGCGTCGGTCGAGGAACGTGTGGCACGCATCAGAAAGATGAACGACATGCTCCATGAGCTGCCAGACTAAGGACGGCGCCAGTCGAGCATGGAGCGCATCTCGTCGCACAACCTGACATTGCGCAAACGCGAGGCCTCCTCGAAGAGGGGTGCAATCTCATAGGTGTCGAATCCCGATTCGGCACCTATGTTCGTTACGTCGAAAAGGGTGTCGCTGTTGTCGTAGGCGAAAGCGGTGAAACGTTCCACGTATGGTTCGATGGTCTCCACGTCGCCCTGCATGGTGGGTATGGCGTAACTGTCGCCTGTAAGACCCGACGTGGGGTGGGATTCGGCACCATGGTGCTTAATGGCCTCGTGTGCCGAACTGCTGAGGGGTATGCCAAGCAGGTTGCTTTCGAAGACATAGATATTTGACGGGGTGCGGTGCATCCTGCGGCGCGCAATCCTTTCGACAGGAGTGAAGTCCGGCTCCGCCATCGGTGCTGAGCCAAGCATGGGCGAACGGTCGAAAGACTCCTCTGCAAAGGACTCTTGGGACATGACAATGGGGAGCTCTCGGCGCACTTCGCGTGTCGGACGACGTCTCTCGTCCTGTTTGAAGTAGGGTACAATGCGCTCGTTGAGCATCTTGTGGTAGCGTTGCGACACTGCTGAGGGGGTTATCCCCAGCATGCCGGCAATCTCCTTGCTCTTGTAGCCGTCCTGCAGCATGGCGATGAGAATCTGGCGGTCTATGGCGCGGATGTCAAGTTCGCGGCACAGCTCGTCGATAGTCGAGTTGTAGCTTACAGGCTGGTCGGTGAACACGAACTCCTCGCGTGTATGGCGACTGCGGAGGCGTTCGTCGAGGCTCTCATAAATGCTATGGCTCTGCAGAGCCTTTATCTTGTCAAGCATCACAAATCGGAATCCCCCAACCATCCATGTGCTCAGTCTTACTCCCGGCTTGCGGTGACGTAACGGCTCCCAGTTTTTAAGTACCAGCGACAGGTAGTACTCATGTGCCAGCGAGTAGAAGTCTAGGCCTTCGCGACCCGACAGGTTGTAGGTCTTGTCGAAATGATGGTATGCTATGCGGCAGTAGCCGTAGAAGTAGTCGCTGGTAATTTGCTCGTCGTGAAGACGCAGCCCCTCGACAATCTGCTCATCGCTAAGGTCGGAGAAAAACATAGAGAATGCGTTAATGTGAGAATTTGAAAATCTAATAATTCGAAAACCCTCACGAATAACGCTGTTTCCAGCATATTATTGCGATAGATTGTTCTAATCGACAATGAGTTCTTTTGCGCTTGTTGGCGGTACGGCATGATTGATGGATATGGAGAGGAACCCTCAAACCATATTCAGCGTTTTCCCATAGGATGTAATGAGACCTTATAGGAAAAAAACAGGAGGGTAAACTTTCGTTCTCCCTCCTGTTCGATTTTGCAACTGTCTCGGTTAGGCTTCGACGTTCTTTTCGATGGCCAGTTTGCCGCGGTAGTAACCGCATTCGGGACATACGTGATGCATCAGGATTTGAGCACCACAGTTGCTGCACGTGATCAGCTGAGGAGTCTCAAGGCTGTCGTGCGTTCTTCTCTTTCTTGTTCTCGTCTGCGAGAACCTGTGTTTTGGATGTGGCATAATTAATACTTTTTATTTTGTTTTTATTTTTTCAGTTTTGCGAGTGCTTCCCAGCGAGGGTCTATCTCTTCGTCATCGTTATCGTTATCGCTTTTGTCATCGTTATCGCTTCCCGCCTCTTCGCTTATGTATTTAAGCATGTCTGGGTTGCATGTGGTGTTGCCTTCGGCATCATCAGGGTGGATGCAACGTATTGGCATTGAGACCGCCACGAACTCAAACATCCACTGTGCAAGGTCAATCTTGAAGGCATTTTCGGGCAGAATCACTACATTCTCGTCATCGCTAGTCTCTTTGTCGCTCAGTTTCACACACAGATGTTCGTCGCCTTCAACTGGCCAGTCAATCTCATCAAGGCATCTGTCGCAAGGCGTTTTCACTTTTCCCGAGAAAGTAAAGTGGAACAGCATCAGACGCTCTTTTTTCTCCAATTTCACGTCAAAAAACACTTCTCCACCCAGAATTTTTTCATAATTGTAGTCTGAAAAAAAACTGTCGTTCAACGTAAAATCATAGTGGTAAATGCCTGATTTTAAGCCGCTGAACTGTATTACAGTGTCGACGTTGCTTTCCATTTGCACATTCCTAATGAGTTTGCAAAAATACAAACTTTTTTTTAATCTTCAATTTTTTTTTGTTTTATTATTTCAGTTCTTTATTCGTTTCTTGTATAAATCTGGTTGAGAAACCAAAAAAAACATTATTTTTGCACAGTCAATTGTCAATGTATTTTTTTTGTAATTCGCTTGTAATGTAAAGTGTTATGGAAAATGGGAAGCATTTTGTCAATAGTTCCATGGGTAGAAGAAGGGTCAAATATCTTGATCCGAAGGCCGATTTGACATTCAAACTTGTTTTTGGGGAGCATCCAGACTTGGTGATGAGTCTTCTCAATGCGCTTTTGCCGCTTGATCCTGATGGACAAATCACGGAAGTGCAGTATCTGTCACCTGAAATGGTGCCAGACAACCCTGGCAAGAAGTACAGTGTGGTTGATGTCCGTTGTCGCGACCAGCAGGGACGCCAGTTCATCGTCGAGATGCAGCTCTGCTGGAATCCATTTTTTAAGCAGCGAGTCATTCTCAATGCGTCCAAAGCCGTAGTCAGGCAGCTGGACCGTGGAATGCACTACAGTTCAATCCAACCGGTTTATTGCCTCTGCCTATTGAACGAGGCAGGGTTGGAAGGCGAATCAGATGAGTTTTACCACGACTTTGCCATATCGAACACCGAGCATCCCGAACGCCGTATTGAAGGACTTCGCTTTGTTTTTGTCGAGTTGCCCAAGTTCAAACCCAAGACAATGGTCGAAAAGAAGATGGCTGTTCTGTGGTTGCGCTTTCTCACCGAGATTGACGAGAAGAGTGTTGACGTTCCCGTTGAATTGCTTGACAACGAGTTGACGAACAAAGCTCTTGGTATAGTAGAGGAATCCGCCATGAGCGAAGACCAGTTATATGCCTACGAACGCTTTTGGTTGGCCGTCCAAGATGAGCAGGCTTTTATCGAAGGCGGCTATCTGAAAGGATTCAAGAAAGGACAAGCCGAGGGTCGTGCAAGGGGCGAAGCCGAGGGAAGAGCCGAGGGAAGAGCCGAGGGAAGAGCCGAGGGAAGAGCCGAGGGAAGAGCCGAGGGTCGAGCCGAAGGTCGAGCCGAAGGTGAGGCGGATGGACGTGAAAGTGAGAAGTTGGATATCGCAAGACGCATGAAGGCAAAAGGGATGCCTGTATCTGACATAGCGGAATTCACGCAGCTGACTGTTGAGGCTGTAAATGACCTGTAGTATTGTCTGTTTATACGCTGTCTTCTTTTTGTTTCGGTTAATATGTGTGGATTAAAGAACTTGTTCTAAGGGGAAAGGAAGTTTTGTACTACTGTTTTCCCCTGTTTTCACAGATTGCGGTTGTAAATCAGGTCCCCAGGAGTGTGTTTCAATCTCTGGCGTACGACTACATACGTCACGACAACAACAGCAGATATTGCGAGTACGACGAGTAAAAAAGATGACTTATAGGTTATTTTGCAGGATAGAATCACTTCAGATGCTTTGTTTTTTTAATGTATTTGTTGTGTCAAGGTGCTTGATGGACATTTTGGCTTGGGAAAAGTCGCTATTGGTCAATTTGCAGGATAAATTTCTGTAGTCTGTCAGTAAATACTACCTTTGTGAGCGTTCAAGGTGCTTAAAAAAGGTAGAAAATGTCAAGACAAAATGTCCCGCATGCAAA
>JAFSKP010000046.1 GCA_017448905.1 Bacteroidales bacterium
TGAGGAGTAGATGCCGTAGTGCACGCTCCATCTCCTCGTGTCGGTGTTGTCGGTCCACGAGATGCTGTAACCCTCTATGAGGTTATCGGCATTGAGCTGCAGGTTGTTGCCGTCACCGTGAGAGGTCAGGTCTTCGACGCTGGCGCAGAAAGTGCGGTAATGGACCGAGTCCCATTCGCCGTAGATGCCGTCGTCGCACACCGAGCGTACATAGAAGTCGTACCATGTGTTTGGGGAGAGTGTGCCGTTGTTTTCCAGCTCGAAGATGTTGAAATGCGTCTGGTTGATTTCGACGGTTGTGCCGTCGCCGTGGATGAAGCCGTGGGGGCCGTACTCCACCTGCCAGAGGCTGGTCTGGTTGCTGCCTTGCCATTCTAGGACCATTTCGGGAAAGACGTCGACCGTCCTGTTCCAGAGCGACAGGCCTTCCACGGCTGCACAGGTGTCGGGAGCAGGCCATAGCATCAGGTTGTCGAGGCAGAGGTAGGAACCCTGCTGCATGTTGTTGCCGGCGGAGGATAGCAGGAGGACGACGAGCGAGTCGGGGCTGCTGCCGGCATATCCGGGCAGGAGGCTGCCCAGCGATGCGTATTCGGTCTCGAAAGAGGTGTAGGCTGCCGTGTCGGTAAGGGCAAGGTTGATGCCGCCGCCCACGATTTCGCGTTTGTGCGTCGTGGCATTGTAGTGTGTGCCGATCATTATTATGGCTCCGTTGTCGCCGCCGACGGCAGAATGGTACTTGTAGCTCCCGGTGATGCGTGCGGGTCTGAAGCCGTTGAGGGCAAGGCCGCCAGTGACGTATTCGTTCACGTCCATGGCGAGGAGGGTGGGGAGCATGGAGAGTATGTTGCCCGAGCCCGACATGAGGTCGGTGATTAACGGCATGAAGGCGTCGATATCCAATTCGCCGGTCGAGAGTATGGAGGGTATTATCCGTTCTGTCATCGAGGAGTCGAGGGCATCGCCTGCGAGGCTGAGTATGGTGGGGTCGATGATGTCCTCAAGTTTGATGGTCTGAAGCCGAACGGCACTGTTGCCGTCGGGGACGGTACCGGTCTCGGGTGTGGACTTCACTAAGGGGACATTGGTGTTGATGTTGATGTTCATCCCCATGAAAGTGGTGGTCTGGTTGACGGGGTACGACAGGTAGTCCCAGCCTGTGGGGGTGAAGAAGGTGTCGTAGACCGGCAATGACATGAAGAGCACGTTGACGTTGTATCCCGGATGGGTGGTCCATTGTTCGAAACTGCCGTTGGGCAAGGAGAGTGGGGCTTGGGCTTGGAGCATCCCCCCGGCGAGGGCGATGCAGGAAAGGATAAGACGAAAGACTGTTTTCATGGCTTTATGATGTGATAAAATGACGATGCAAAAATACATAAAAATAATCAATGTACAATCCCGACACCCTTTTTTCTTTATTTTTCTGTATTTTTGCAGCATCCTTGGAGTGCAGGCGGCTCGCCTGCAACTTCAACAATAACAAGCAATAACAAAGTTGTTATATAGAAGACAGCAAAAAAAATATAAGTGATACGTATGAACATGTTTTTCAAGAATGTCGGATATGGCGGGCAGCTGTTGGCGCTGGTGATAATATTCGTGGCGTTGTTCATTGTGGGAACAGGAATGGCCTATATGCCGGTGTTGTTTGGGTACGATGCCACGAATCTGGCATCGCAGGCTGCCTCGCAGCTGGTCACCTTTGCCGGTTCGGCTCTTTTGTTCAGCTATTTGTTTTCGGGCAATACGGCAGACCACTTGAAGCTGACTCTGCCCTCAAGGCCGGTGCGTACAGCATTTTGTGTGCTGATTCTTTTCCTGCTTGTATTGCCGGCATCCGACTGGCTTGCTGTGGTCAACGATGGCTGGCATCTGCCCCAGGGACTTGCCGCATTGGAGCGTACTCTGCGTGACCTCGGTGAGGTGTCACAGCGGCTGCTTGAGGGTTTCCTTTTGCGTGAAGGGGCTGGCGACCTGGCTGTCAACCTGCTCGTGCTGGCATTGGTGCCGGCTTTATGCGAGGAACTCTTCTTCCGTGGGGCACTCCAGCAGCTGCTCGTCGGTTGTCTGGGCGGCAGGCACAATATTGCCATCTGGCTTACGGCTGCGGTTTTCTCGCTGATGCATGGCGACCTGTTCGCATTCCTGCCCCGTCTGCTTTTGGGAGCCTTTCTGGGCTATCTTTTCCATTATGGGGGTTCGCTGTGGGTCAATGCGGCGGCTCATTTCTTCAACAATGCTTCTGTTGTGGTGCTCTATTTCCTCGCGGCGCGTGGAATAATAGATGTCGGGCTGGCCGAGAGCCTCGGTCTGCCTTTCGTCGTCGTGGTTCTGTCCCTGGTGGTGTGCGTGGTGCTGTTCTGGCTTTTTTTTGTGAGAAAAGAAAAAAAATGAAAAAAAGATTAGGGATTTGATTTTTTTTTATATTTTTGCAAACCGTATTTCGGATAATAAAAGAAAAAATAATTATAGAAATGACTAAAGCAGAAGTAGTTAGCACGATTGCAAACCGCACTGGAGTCGAGAAAATGGCGGTTTTGGCCGTTGTTGAGGAGTTCATGTCGGTTGTCAAGGAGTCCCTGACCGAGGGCGAGAATGTCTATCTGAGAGGCTTCGGCAGCTTCATAGTCCGCAAGAGGGCAGAGAAGACGGGTCGCAACATCACGAAGAACACCACGGTTATCATACCGGCACATAACATTCCCGCGTTCAAGCCCGCCAAGCCGTTCATGAACGACGTGAAAAACAACACAAAATAAGGTTTTTGATTCATTAGAAAGAAATAACTTTAAAACATATTAGAATTATGCCAAACGGTAAGAAACACAAGAGACATAAAATGTCGACGCACAAACGCAAAAAACGCTTGCGCAAGAACAGACATAAGAAGAAATAAGCTCTGCTTTTATTCTTCTTACGGCTACTAACAAACTATCTAAAACAAACTACACAGCACTCTATGAGTGTGTTGTGTGGTTTGTTTTGTTTTTAAGCCGGAAGATTGTGTGCCTTCTTTTTGGTATCTAAGTGACGCTTAAATAATAGGTTGTAATAATAGTTGTCGCTAATGATTTGATTTTAAGCAAGAAATAATGTTTGGTTATGAATTGCTCTTTTTAATCAAATAACACTAAATAATAGGTAGGTTGTGACAATTATTGTGGTTATTTTACTGATAATGAGCGTGAGAAAATCTTTAAACATTAAACTTTAATCTTTAAACTTCACTAAACGCTTGTATGGAAAAAGAGTTGATAATATCATCATCGGCCGACGAGGTGCGGATAGCCATGCTTGAGGATAAGCAGTTGGTCGAGCTACATAAGGAAAAGAAAAGCAATCATTTTGCGGTTGGAGACGTGGTCTTGGGTCGTGTACGCAAGATTATGCCGGGATTGAATGCCGCTTTCATCGACATCGGTGACGAGAAAGACGGCTTTGTGCATTACCTCGACCTCGGCCCCCAGTTTAACTCGTTCTCCAAATATCTGCGCCTTGCCATGAATGGTGACCAGTCGGTGCGGACTCTTAAGAATTTCAACCCTGAACCTATTTTCGAAAAGAACGGCAACTTGTCGGAGTGCATGAAAGTGGGACAGTATGTGCTGACTCAAATCGCGAAGGAGCCTATTTCGACCAAGGGACCCAAGCTTTCAGGCGAGGTGTCGTTCGCAGGTCGTTATCTTGTGCTGACACCTTTTTCGAACAAGATATCCATATCGCAGAAAATCAAGAGCTCGGAGGAGCGCAACCGCCTTCGCAGACTGATACTGAGCATAAGGCCTGAGAATTTCGGACTGATAGTGCGAACTGTAGCTGAGGGCAAGTCGGTCGCCGAGCTTGACAGCGACTTACGCCAGCTGATGGAGAAATGGGAGCGCATGACGTTGAAACTGAAGAACGTCAACGGCCCACAGATGATTGAGTCGGAGCTGGGAACCACGTCGGCATTGCTGCGCGACGTGCTGACGGACGACTTCAACACCATCTATTGCGACAGCGAGGAGGTCTGCAACGAGTTGCGCGGGTATCTCCGCACCATAGCCCCCGACAAGGTCGACATCGTCAAGCACTACAAACTGTCGACTCCGATCTTTGAGCAGTTCGGCGTGCAACGCGAGATTCGCCGTGCCTTCGGACGTATCGTTACCATCCGTTCGGGCATTTACCTTTATGTGGAGCACACCGAGGCGATGCACGTCATCGATGTCAATAGCGGCAACCATATCAAGGCCGGTACGGGGCAGGAGGACACGGCTCTGCAGGTCAACATCGAGTCGGCCAAGGAAATCGCACGCCAGTTGCGACTGCGCGATATGGGAGGCATTGTGATTGTGGACTTTGTCGACATGCAGAAAGCCGAGCATCGCAGAGAACTCTTCGAGGTGATGAGTGCGGAGATGAAAAAGGACAAGGCCCGCCACACGATATTGCCGCTCAGCAAGTTCGGCTTGATGCAAATCACGCGGCAGCGTGTCCGTCCGGCTATAGAGGTCGATGTGCAGGAGAAATGTCCGTTCTGCGACGGCACAGGCACCATCAAGTCGAGCCTTGTGGTGGTTGACGAGATTGAGTCGAATCTCCGCTACCTCAGCAGCTCGCAGAATGCCAGTCGCTTGACTGTCGAGACACACCCTTACATCCAGGCCTACCTCACCAAAGGCCTGCGCTCCATCCGCCGCCAGTGGCAGAAGAAATACAGGATGCGTCTCACCATCAAGCCTGTTGAGAAATACAACCTGCTGGAGTTTAGATTTTTTGATAGTGCCGGCGAGGTTATCGAATTGTGAACGTAGAACAACTGGAAAAAACACTCCCGACATAATAATTATTTTTATTTTGCGTTGATAGCAATATAACCCCCTAAAACATCTATTATCATGAAAAAGATTTATTTTATTCTTTGCCTTGCGGCAATGGTACCGTTCTTCGCTTCATGCGACAAAGAGGAAAAAAAGGATGAACAGACAACCGCTGAGGATAACAACTATTCCTCGATGATTGTTGGCTCCTGGCGCCTTGATAATATTGTCGCCGGCGAAAATGAGTGGAATCCCGAGAACATACTGTTAATTATGAATTCCGACGGCACGGGATTGTTCAATGACAACGGTGTGGTCGAGAACAACGACTTCACATGGAGCATCAGTGGCAGCACGCTGACAGTCACCCAGCGCCATGGTGTAGGCACTTTTACCATCAAGAGCCTTACGGAGACTGAATGCACGCTGGAAGGGGATTCCGTTCCCGGTATGGATAACTTTCAAGGCACTGCTATCATGCATCTGACAAAAGCCAGATAAAAAAATGAAAATTGAAATCATGGCGCCTGTCGGCTCGTATGAGAGTCTGCAGGCGGCCATTCAAGGAGGCGCCGACGCCGTCTATTTCGGCGTCGGCAACCTAAATATGCGGTCGCGTTCGGCCGCCAATTTCACCCTCGACGACCTGGAGAAGATATGCGGCATCGCTCATCAGCACGGGTTGCGTACCTACCTGACGGTCAACACCATCATATACAATCACGAGATAGATGAGATGCACCGTCTCGTCGACGAGGCAAAGCGAGTGGGTGTCAGTGCTATCATAGCCAGCGACATGGCTGTCATCACTTACGCCAACAGTATCGGTGTCGAGGTGCATATCTCCACGCAGTGCAACATAAGCAACGTCGAGGCTGTTCGCTTTTTCGCCCAGTTTGCTGACGTCATGGTGACTGCCCGCGAGTTGCCTCTGCGCCAAGTGGCTGAGATTACACAATATATCAAGGACAATGAAATTCGCGGTCCCAAGGGTGAACTGGTTCAGATAGAGGTCTTTGCACACGGTGCCCTCTGCATGTCGGTGAGCGGCAAATGCTACCTCTCGCTCGACAACTACAACTATAGTGCCAACCGCGGCGCTTGCCTGCAGCTCTGCCGGCGCGAATATTTGGTCAAGGACTTGGAGTCGGACATGGAGCTGGTGGTGGACAACAAGTATATCATGTCGCCCAAGGACTTGTGTACCATTGATTTCCTCGACAAGATTGTTAAAGCCGGGGTCTGTGTGCTGAAGATTGAAGGGCGTGGGAGGAGTGCCGACTATGTGCGGACGGTGACGGAATGCTACAAGGAGGCTGTCGCCGCCATCGAGGATGGAACATACACGCCGGAACGCATAGCCCAATGGAAAAAGCGGCTGTCTACAGTCTTCAACCGCGGCTTCTGGGACGGCTACTATTTGGGTCGCAAGATGGGCGAGTGGACCGAACGTTACGGCTCGCAAGCCACTGAAAACAAGGTTTATCTTGGTATTGTCAAGAACTATTTCAACCGTATCGCCGTTGCCGAGGCACAGATGCAGACGGCAGAAACCCTGCATCCTGGCGACGAAATTATGGTCATCGGCGAGACCACGGGTGTCTACCGTGCCACTGTTGGGGAACTGCGTCTTGAACGCGACCCTGTCGACGTGGTTCGTCAGGGCGAACGGTTCAGTTTTGCGACGAACGAGCCGTTGCATCGTGGCGACAAGCTTTATCGTATCGACAAGATAGTCGATGAGTTTTGATTTTTTTATGTACATTTGCATTCTGTTTAGAAACTAAACAATATAAATAACTATATGAAAAAAACCATTTTAACAATCGCAACTATGGCATTGATAGCTACAGGTTGTAACAAAAAGACCGAGTTGACGTCGGGCATTGACCTCAACAATCTCGACACCACCGCATCGCCGGTGGACGATTTTTACCAGTACGCCTGCGGTGGCTGGATGAAGAACAATCCCCTCGACGCCGAGCATAGCCGCTACGGCGCTTTCGACGTGCTGGCAGAGAACGCCCAGGAGAACCTGCGCGGCATCATCGACTCCGTCAGCGCATTGCAGAACGCCAAGGGTTCCATTGCCGACAAGATTGCTACGCTCTACAACATCGGTATGGACAGCGTCAGGCTGCAGGAACAGGGTGCCGAGCCTCTGAAACCTTATCTCGAGGAAATCAACAACATCAAGACCCGCGAGGATGCATGGGCTGAACTCCTCAAGATGCATCGCCGCGGCAACCACGTCCTGTTCGGCGTCTTCGGCGAAGCCGACAAGGATGACGCCAAGCAGTGCATAGCATGGGCTTACCAGAGCGGCCTCGGCCTCGGCGACCGCGACTATTACCTTACCGACGACGGCAACAACAAGAATGTCCGCACCGGCTACGTTGATCTGATGACCAAAGAGTTCGCATTGGCTGGCTACGACCAGATGAGCGGAATACGTGCCGACAAGCTGGCGCAGATGGTCATGAACTTCGAGACCAACATCGCCAAGGCTCAGAACACCCGTCTTGAGAACCGCGACCCACAGGCTACCTTCAACCGCTACACCGTCGAGGAGGCTGCCACCTTCGCCCCCAACATCGACTGGGCTGGCTACTTCACCGAGATGGGTATCATGAACGGCATGAAGAGCTTCAACATCGCTCAACCCAAGTATTTCACCGAGGTCAATAACGTCATTGCCAAGACCGACGTTGAAATCCTCAAGGCCTATTTTGCCTGGCACGAGATCAACAGCGCAGCCAGCTATCTGAGCGACGACTTCGTCAACGCCAACTTCGAGTTCTACGGCAAGCTGCTCAGCGGCCGCGAGGTGAACCGCCCCCGTTGGAAACGCGTCACCAGCACCGTCGACGGCGCTATGGGCGAGGCTCTTGGCCAGCTCTATGTCGAGCGTTATTTCCCCGCCGAGGCCAAGCAGCGTATGGAAGTCCTCGTCGGCAACCTTATGACCGCCCTCGGCCAGCGTGTCGATATGGCTACATGGATGACCGATGCCACCAAGAAGAATGCTCACGACAAGCTCAGCACCATCCTCGTCAAGATTGGCTACCCCAACAAGTGGCGTGACTACAGTGGCCTCGAAATCAAGGACGACAGCTACTATGCCAACGTCGTACGCAGCAATGAGTTCGACATGGACTATATGCTCAGCAAAATCAACAAGCCCGTCGACCGTGACGAGTGGCAGATGACCCCGCAGACCGTCAATGCCTACTACAACCCCACCACCAACGAGATATGCTTCCCCGCAGCCATACTCCAGCCTCCTTTCTTCAACATGAAGGCTGACGAAGCCGCCAACTATGGCGCCATCGGAGTTGTCATCGGACATGAGCTGACCCACGGTTTCGACGACCAGGGCCGCCAGTACGACAAGGACGGCAACCTCAACGACTGGTGGACTGCCGAGGATGCTGCCAATTTCGACAACAACAAGAAAGCCTTGGTTGACGCCTTCAACGCCTGCGTCGCCCTCGACGATCCTGAGCTTGGCCTTATCCACGGCAACGGAGAGCTCACCCTTGGCGAGAACATCGCCGACAATGGCGGTCTCCACGTCAGCTACCTCGCCATGCAGAACGCCATGAAGGCCGGTCAAGTCAACAAGGACAAGATGGACGGCTTCACTCCCGAACAGCGTTTCTTCCTCGCCTACGCCGCCGTGTGGGCCAGCAACATCCGTCCCCAGGCCGCTCTCCAGCTGACCCAGATGGATGTCCACTCCCTCGGCCGCAACCGCGTCAACGTGGCTCTGCCACAGGTCGGCGAATTCATCGATGCCTTCGCTGTCAAGCAGGGCGACAAGATGTGGCTCGACCCCGAGAAACGTGTCCAGCTGTGGTAGTATTACCGACAATGCCTAATATGGGGACTGGTCAAAAAAACGACCGGTCCCTCTTTTTTTTGAAAAAAATAGTATTTTTGTACGGTAAAAAAATATTATTGGTATTTAAAAAGTTTTATAAATCAGGATGCTATATGATAGTGTCTGTCTTTGTTTTATTTAATAGATGGAAGAAAACAACGAAAAACAGCTGAATTTCCTAGAGGAAATCATTGAAAAAGGTCTTGCAGACGGTACGTACACTTCAATCCAGACTCGTTTCCCACCGGAGCCTAACGGTTACCTGCACATAGGCCACGCCAAGTCGATATGCATCAACTTCGGACTGGCCAAAAAGTATGGCGGCAAGACCAACCTGCGTTTCGACGACACCAACCCCGTAAAAGAGGACACGGAGTATGTCGACTCCATACAGGAGGACATCCACTGGCTGGGTTTCGACTGGGCCAACAAGTTCTACGCTTCGGATTATTTCGACCAACTCTATGAGTGGGCGGAAGTGTTGATACGGAAAGGTCTGGCATACGTCGACGACCAGACCCTTGAGGAGATTCGCGAGGGGCGCGGCACTGTGACGTCGCCGGGCAAGAACAGTCCCTACCGTGACCGTACGGTGGAGGAGAACCTTGACCTGTTCCGCCGCATGAAAGCCGGCGAGTTCCCCGACGGAAGCAAAGTGCTTCGCGCCAAGATCGATATGGCTCATCCGAACATGATGTTCCGCGACCCCATCATGTACCGCATCCTCCATGCCCACCACCACCGCACGGGCGACAAGTGGTGCATCTATCCTATGTACGACTATGCCCACGGGCAGAGCGACAGCATCGAGAACATCACACACAGTATCTGCACTCTGGAGTTCGATATCCACCGTCCTCTTTATGACTGGTTTATCGAGCAACTTGGCATCTGGCCGAGCCACCAGTACGAGTTTGCACGCCTCAACATCAACTACACCGTGATGAGCAAACGTAAGCTGCTGCAGCTGGTCAAGGAGAACTACGTCACCGGCTGGGACGATCCGCGAATGCCGACAATCTGCGGCTTCCGCCGTCGTGGCTACACTCCCGAGAGCATCCGCGCTTTCTGTGACCGCATTGGTGTCGCAAAACGTGACAACATCATCGACTACAGCTTGTTGGAGTTCTCTCTGCGTGAACACCTTAACAAGGTGGCACAACGCCGTATGGCTGTCCTCGACCCTGTCAAGGTGGTCATCGACAATTATCCTGAGGGTGAGTCGGAAATGCTCACTGCCATCAACAATCCCGAATGTCCCGAGGACGGCACTCGCGAGGTGCCTTTCGGTCGCGAGCTTTACATCGAGCGTGAGGACTTCATGGAGGTGGCTCCCAAGAAATACTTCCGCATGGCCATCGGCCAGGAGGTACGTCTGCGCTATGCCTATTTCGTCACGGCACAGAGCGTAGAGAAGGATGCCGATGGCACCATCACCTGCATCCACTGCACGTATGACCCCACCACGCGCGGCGGCGACGCCCCCGACGGTCGCAAGGTGAAAGGCACTATCCACTGGGTCAGCGCACAGCACGCCGTCGACGCCGAGGTGCGCCTCTTCGACAGGCTTTTCGCCGTAGAGGCTCCCGACGAGTGTGAGGAGGGCAAGACGTTTCTCGACAACATCAATCCCGACAGCCTCCGTGTGGTCACCGCCAAGGTGGAACCTGCCCTTCAAAAATCAGAACTCGAAACCCAAAACTGGAAAGACGGCATCGTACGTTACCAGTTCGAGCGCATGGGCTACTTCTGCACCGACCGCGATTCCAAACCTGAACATCTGGTCTTCAACCGTACCTGTACGCTGAAAGACAGCTGGGCGAAGATCAATAAGTGAATGGTGAATAGTTAACCTTATGCGACACCAGGGCAGTCTGTATTTCATCGTCATAGGAGTCTTCTTGCTCCTGGTTTCCGGCAGTTTCCTGACTGAAGGACTGTCGCATGTGGGTATGGACAATGCCGTTGTGTCACAACGCATGGCGGAAGGATTCGAGGATTTCTGGTTGCCATCGTTGTCGTCGCCAGGCAATCCCGACAGGATGAACTATCTGCCTTTAGGCTACTGGATTGAGAGCCGCTGGTTCTCTCTTTTCGGCACCGATTCGTTCATGGCAGAGAAAGTCTAT
Organism: Bacteroidales bacterium; assembly: GCA_017448905.1. Lineage (GTDB taxonomy): Bacteria > Bacteroidota > Bacteroidia > Bacteroidales > P3 > Colimorpha. Next base: position 10,815 of record JAFSKP010000046.1, read on the forward strand.
TCTGTTCTCACGTTTTTCATCATCATGGCACTGATGATATGGATATGGTACCTTATCGGTATGCCCAGGCGTACCGGTTGGGTTCCTTTGATGTGCTTGATTACCATACCTATTGTCAGCTGGTCGGCTACCAACAACTTGTTGGAAAGCACGATGACGATATTCATCATGCTTTCGGTGGCTCTGATGTTGGTGTCTGCCAACGGGTCGCATAGGGCAAGAAGCATGAGACAGAAGGTCGTTGTATACATATATGTTGTCCTGGCGGCTCTGTCTATGGAACTGGCATTCATGGTGAAAGGTTTCTCCGGACTCTTCCCATTGTTCTTCCCATTGCTCTATTGGCTGGTGATGATAAGGGTTGGAAATGGCGACGACCAGCGTTCCGCCGTCATTGAGGGATTGAGGTATGCGATAATGAGTACCGTGGTTATCATCGTGGTCTGGACGGTGACACTTTTTGTGGTCATCCTGTTTTCGCCCGATGTATACAGCCACCTTTACAATTACCTGCATCACCAGATGATTGGAGGCCTATTGCATGTCCAGACAGTGGCATCGCGCTTCTATATCATCTATGTGCTTCTGGTTCAGGCTATACTGCCATTGGCGATGTTATCCATCGTGGCTTTGTTCCGCATCAAGAGCCGTCCTTTCTACCGCTTCGTGTTCTTTTGGCGCGGTGGTGAGAGACTCACGGCCATACAGGTGGAACACTCCAAGACGGGGTGGCTCATGCTGGCGCTTGGACTGTCGGGCGTTTTGCCTATCATGCTGGGGTTGAAGCAGCAGGAGTTTTATGTCGTTCCCACGTTGCCGTTCTTTGCGATGGCTATGGCCTGCCTGCTGTATGACTTGATAGAGGACTGGCTGTTGGGTATCGACAAGCTGGCGCATCGGATACTCGTGGCCTTTGCGGTACTCTTTTTCGGTTCCGGACTGGTACTCAACATTGCCAGCATCCACAAGATCAATTCGAATGTCGAGCTTCTTTCCGACATGAAAGTCATCTTGCCCTACCTGGGTGAGGGCGAGACGGTGTCGGTAAGTAACGAAATTGTGCAGGCACCTGAAGTCGCCGAATACTTCTACCGCTATAAGCAGGTGACGTTCGACTCGATGCCCGGAAGGGAACATTTCCTCTCGATGTATGCCGATGCCGCCAAGGAGATTGTCGGCGGAGGATACTATTCGGATATGGGGCTGCCCACCCAGGTCTACAGGGTCTATGAGTTAACAGTGAATAGTAAATAGATATGAGAGTGATTCCAATTTCCAGTTTTCGGTTTTTATTTCTTGGCTGCCTTTTTCTTCTGTCGGGCTGTACTGGGGTGTATGAACCTGGCGATTCCTATAAAGGCGATGGGTATGAGGCTGTTGTTGTGTCGGTGGACGACGACAACCAGCCCGTCATTGTGATGTCGCTCGATGAGGCTTCCACGCTCTCTGCCGACTCGGCGATGCGCTGGGCGGAAGGGACAGGGGAGGGATGGCGGCTTCCCGACAGGAGCGAGATGTCCATGATTGACCGCGTCAGGTCGCTCATCAACACTACTCTCGAGCGCAAGGGTTTGCCTCCTGTCCTGAAAGATGCCACTTATTACTGGTCGTCGACTCCTTGTTCCGAGACCCACACGTACGCCTGCGGACCCGACGGCGTGGGTTGCTATTTCAGTGAGAACAACAGCTCCTCATACAGGGCTCGTGCGGTCAGGAAGGTCAATGGCAACGTACCAGGCGAAGCAGAGTGATTCCCTGTCGTTGGAAAGAACTTGATCTCGCTGTTTGAAGGATACTATTTGTACTTGAATTCTTCGATTTCGCGGCGGTCGCGTTTTGTGGGGCGGCCTGTGCCGCGGTCACGTTTCTCGAACGAGTACTGGCGTGCCATCTGGATGCGTTCGTATTCCTCCTGTGGCGTAAGGTCGATGAGGTAGTTCTCTACCAGCTTGGCACCCACGCGGTTGGCGAGCAGGGCTTTGACTTGCACCGTGCGGTGTACCTGCTCGATATTGAGCTCGTAAACCTCGCCTTCGCTGATTTCGTGTGATGGCTTGACGGGCATGCCGTTCAGCTTCACCTGTCCCGCCCGGCATGCGTCAGTGGCCAGACTGCGTGTCTTGTACAGTCGTACCGACCAGAGGTACTTGTCAATCCTTACGTCGCTCATTTTGCGCGGAAGTAGATGTTGACGGGAACGCCGTGGAAATCCCACAGTTCGCGCATACGGTTCTCGACATAGCGACGGTAGGGGTCGCGGACATACTGCGGCAGGTTGCAGAAGAAGACGAACTGGGGGTAGGGGGTGGGTAGCTGGGTTACATATTTGATTTTGACCCATTTGCCTTTCACGCTGGGTGGAGGGTTCTGCTCCTTGACGATGGGAAGGAGCGTGTCGTTCAGCTCGGAGGTGGAAATCTTGCGGCTTCGCGACTCGTAGACCTGTCGGGCTGTCTCGAGGACCTTGTAGATACGCTGCTTGTTGATGACAGATGTGAATACGATTGGCACGTCGTTGAAGGGTGCGATGCGGTTGCGTATCAGCTGCTCGAATTCCTTGTGGGTGTTGGTCTCCTTCTCGATGAGGTCCCACTTGTTGACGACGATGACGACGCCCTTGTGGTTGCGTTGTAGCAGGCTGAAGATGTTGAGGTCCTGCTGCTCCAGCCCTTGTGAGGCGTCGAGCATCAGTATCCCCACGTCGCAGCTCTCGATGGCACGCACGGAGCGCAGAACGGAATAAAACTCGAGGTCTTCGCTGACCTTCTGTTTCTTGCGGAGTCCGGCAGTGTCGACAAAGTTGAAATCGAAACCGAAGAGGTTGTAGTGCGACAGGATGGAGTCGCGTGTGGTGCCGGCGATAGGGGTGACGATGTTGCGTTCCTGGCCTGTGATGGCGTTGATGAACGACGACTTGCCGACATTGGGGCGACCGACGACGGCGATGCGCGGCAGGTTGTCTTCGGGTTCGTCTTCGCCCTCTTCGAAGTCGGCAACCAGGGCGTCGAGCAGGTCGCCGGTGCCGGTGCCGGTGATGCCGGCTATGGGGTACAGCTCGCCGAGGCCGAGGGCGTAGAATTCGCCTATTGTCTCATGACGGGCTGGGGTGTCGCATTTGTTGACAGCCACAATGACTTTCTTCTTGCAGCGGCGAAGCATGTCGGCGACATCCTCGTCCATGGGGGTGAGCCCCTCCTTGGCATCGACGAGGAACAGTATTACGTCGGCTTCGTCGATGGCGAGGGATACCTGCTTTCGAATCTCTTTCTCGAATTCGTCGTCGCCGCCCATGACGTAGCCACCGGTGTCGATGACGGAGAAGTGCTTGCCGTTCCAGTCGGAATGGCCGTACTGGCGGTCGCGGGTCACGCCCGAGGTCTCGTCGACGATGGCTTTGCGTTCTTCGATAAGACGGTTGAAAAGAGTTGATTTGCCCACATTAGGGCGTCCTACTATGGCTACTATGTTTGACAAGGTTATTGCTTGATTGCTTGATTGTTTGAATGCTTGAATGAGTTTTCCACCGTTCTCCGCTTGCCGACTGTCATTCGTCCACGCTGAGCAGGATTATTTCAGGCAGACCGCGGTCGATGTTGCCGTAGCAGTTGAGTTTCGCGTAGCTCTTGGTGGTGTAGCCTACGCAGTTCACGGTGTCGCCCTGATGGAGGATGCGCGATGCACGGTAACCCATGACAAGGTTGTCGTATTTCGTACCTCCGATGGTGGCCGGACTCCCTACGCCGCCAGGCGAAAGGATGTCGATGACATATCCGATCTGCGACGACGAGCACATGTCGGCACCCACGACATGTCCTGTGAAACTGAACTCATCGACATCGCTGTTGCATGCTGTGGCAAGCAGTACGAGGCTTGCCAGGAGAATCTTGCGGACTGACATCGGTCGGGATGCTCTATTTGTTGTTGCTGCGTGCAATCAGCACGTTGAGACCGAAAGTGAGGTTGACCTGTTTGGCATCGACGATGGGAAGTGCGGAGATGTAGTCGACGAAGAGGTAGAGCTGCAGGGTACGGAAGGGGGTGAGCGTCAGTCCTGCACCGGGGTTGAACCAGTCCCAGTTGCCATGGCTCTGCAGCACGGAGGCTGAGATGATGAACTCCATCCAGTCCTTGACGTTGGCACGTCCCAGCAGCGATGTACGGGTGAAGAAACCTGTAAGCTTGGACTTGAACTCGTCGCCATCCTTCACCAGTCCGCGTTCGAACTCGCCATGGAAATGAAGTCCGGTGCTGAAATACTCGTTGATATTGAACATGCCGCCCAGGTTGATTTTTGTGGGTATGGAGGTCCAGTAGGGGTCGCCGCCGTCGATGATTTTGTATTCGCCGAGGGTCTTGAGGGTATCGATGAGCATCTGCGCGAAGCCGGTGTCAATCTGGCCGCCGTGCATGGCATCGCTTATATCCATGCCGGTGAATGTGAAGCTGTTGTTCTCATTCTTTGAGACCACTTTGTGGATGCCTTCAGTCCACTTGATGCCGGGACCGAGGTCGAGGACGCTTGCCGACACTTCGAAGAGGTCGGTGACGTAGCGGGCGCCGAGGTCGAAACTGACTCCGTAGTTCTTGGGTGTATAGTTTTTGATTTCTATTCCGGTGACGTTGGAGTCCGCGTCGCGCTTCAGCTCGCCGGGCATGGTGAAGTTCATGTCGAGATCCAGGTTGGCGGTGAGTGTCTTGTAGTCGGGTGAGGTGCGGAGGGTGAGCGACGAGCCGCCGTTGGAGAGGTCGAGGATTCCCATGAGTCCCTTCACGCGGAGGCCCACGATGATGTTGTCGTTGACACGGTAGCCGGCACCGAGGGCGGCTTCGCCGTACACTGTGGCGTTGATGAAGTTGCCGTTGATGAGCTCCACGACGTCGTCGCCGGTGTGGTTGTAGTTACCCTCGTTGAGGAATGTCACTATGCCTTGGGGAATGCCTAAAGCGAATTGTGTCTTGACCTGCGTGGAGAAGGTGAAGAAGATTTTCTTGAGGTTGACGCCGAAGCCGAAAGGAACAATGTTGAGGCCGAGGCGGAAGTTGTCGGACGAGAGGGTGTCGAGCAGATTGTTGGCGTTGATGATGGTCTTGTCCTGTTGGGCATCATAGGTCGCCAGACTGTTGAGCGACACGGGGCTGTTGAGGCTGATGTTGAAGTTGGGCAGCGTGACGTAGCCCTTTGAACGGCTTGGAAAGAAAGCTGGGTTCTGACTGTTCATCAGCGGGTTGCGTGACGAGCCATACATGAGGCTGCTCTGGGCGTTGGTCACCACAGGAAGGCACAGCAGTGCCGCGAGTGTGGCAAGGAATGCGATGCGGATGCGTGAGTTTCTCATTTCTGACCTCCTTTCGAGCTGTTATTGTTATTGTTGTTGAGGTCGTAGCTGAAAGGGTAGGAGGGCTTGATTTTTGCGGTCACGAGAATATCAAGCATGTCGTTCGACTTGATGGCGACTTTATTGTTCGTTGCACTGCCGGTGGGGGTGGTGTTGAGGACGGCTTCGATACGTATGCCTTTAGTCTTCAGGATATTGTCGAAAACGGATGCGGTGATGGGTACCTTGAGTTCGGTGTGGGACTTGCCTACCGCAGAGATATGGCCGTTGCCGTCGGAACCCACGGGAGCGCCGTTGAGGGTTGTCGGGGTCGGGTCGAGAATCTTGCATAGCTCGTTGCCGGTCGAGTCGATGAGTGAGGCGGTGAGGTCTAGGGCCAGCGGCAGCCCGTTGTCGCAATAGAGTATCAGCATCGACTCGTCGAGGGAGAGGTCTCCGAGGTTGAACGATGGCGCGAACTTGAGGTCGGTGTTGTAGGTGAGGTCACGTATCGATGTCGAGACCGGGAACTCGACCTTGATGTCGGCGTCGATGTTGACAGAGTCGATACCGACCGAGTCGGCCACGAACTCGGATGCGGTGACATCGGTCTCATAGAATTCGGCGGCAAAGGCTATGTTCATGCGCACTCCGTAGCGGATTTCGACAGGACGTTTGTTGATGACCTGGCTGATGTCCTCCTTGTCGAAGAGTTTGATGTACTGTCCCTGGATGAGGCTGTCGACGGGAACGACGTTGGGAAGGTCGACGCGCTGCTCGCTGCCATCCTTGCCGATGGCGGAGAGGAAGAGCGAGTCGTAGAAGACAGTGACATGGTAGGCGTTCATGGCATTGAGTGCATTTTCGCGTGATTCGGCGATGACGAAGGCCCCGATGTTGACGAAGAGGTTGTCGACCTCTATGCTGGCACCGTTGAGCGACGAGTCGATGTTGTCGAAAATGTCTATCTTCACGGCACCCTGTATGCTGTTGTGGGCGGTGTCGACATAGTTTGTGGCCTTGTAGTGGTTCTTGCGGAAACCTTTGCGCCAGGCCTTGCCGTCGTTGTCGATGGCGACTCTGTGTTCGATGTTGGTGTCGTAGACGATGGTGACGATGTTGTCGTTGCCGATTTCAATCGTCGCTTCGGTGACTTGTACCATCTGGAGCAGGTCGTAGACCGATACGGAACCGTGTGCCACGGGAACTCCGAGTGTCGGGTTTACGGTTCCCTGTATTTCCATGTCGTGATCAAGGAAGTCGAGGTCGCCGACAATTTTCTCGCATGATGTGAATATCATGCATGCCGTTAAGGCCAGGAATGCGATTTTTTTCATATTTTCGGGTTTGTGTATTTAACGGTTTTAAGAAACTGTCTCCACAGGAAGGCCTATGCGTGGATTTCGGAACTCCAGGGTGTCTTCAGGATGGCGTGAACAGGCTTTGATGCAAAAAAATTTTTGCAAAGGTACGCAAAAAAATGTTTTCGTGTGTTGAATGGGAAATATTTTTTTGTCAGTCAAAGTTGTTTTTGTATTTTTGCAAAACAAAAAAGCAACCGATGAAGTTTTTAAGACGTTATCAATCAGAGATATATGGCAACTATCGCGTTGCCTGTCTGCGCGACGGGGCTTTGACGGGCCTGGTCATCGGTGGTGTCGTTTTTTTCTGCAAAATAATCTATTACCCTATATATGCACCCGAAAATTACGTCACAGACATCACGTTGTTGGTGTGTACGCTTTTTTTTGCCTACCGCTATCGCCGTCGTCTCCCCGACGGCAAGGTGTTCTTCAAGGAACTGATGCTCTATGGCCTTGGCCTTGGGGTGGTCGCGGCTTTCGTGTATGGCCTTTTTCTGCTGTTGTATGGCAGCGTGATAGACCAGGGGTTCTGCGACCGTTGCCTTGCGCATTTCATCAATGGAGAAATGAACGGGGCTGGAACGGACGAGGAAAAGGCGGCCACGGTGGAGGTGATGAAGACATACAAGCTCCGCACATGGGCTTTCATCGGCTTCTTCCGCACTTCGGTGATGGCGATAATGACTGCTTTCGTGGCAGCCTTGCTGTTCAGAACAGAAAAAAACATTGTAAAAAATAGAAACTAGAAACTCTAGACAATCTAGAAGGTCTAGACAATCTAGACAGTCTAGAAAAACTAGCAAGAAAAACTCTTAACACAAATGGATATCAGCATTATAGTACCCCTTTTTAACGAAGATGAGTCACTGCCGCACCTGGCAGAATGGATTGACCGCGTCATGAACGAACATGATTTCGACTATGAGGTGATCATGGTCGATGATGGCAGCAAGGATGATTCATGGCATGTGATTGAGCAGCTGCGCGAGAAGAACCCCTGTTACAAGGGCGTTAAGTTCCGCCGCAACTATGGCAAGTCTGCGGCTCTCAATGTGGGCTTCGGCCATGCGCAGGGCGACGTGGTGATAACTATGGATGCCGACCTACAGGACAGCCCTGACGAGGTGCCGGAGCTCTACCGCATGATCAAAGAGGAAGGCTTTGACCTCGTGTCGGGATGGAAAAAGAAACGCTACGACTCTAAGATTGCCAAGAATATTCCCTCCAAGTTCTTCAACTGGACAACTCGCAAGATGTCAGGTATCAAGCTGCATGACTTCAACTGCGGCTTGAAGGCCTATCGCCGTGATGTGGTAAAGTCGATTGAGGTCTATGGCGAGATGCACCGCTACATCCCTGTCATCGCCAAATGGGCTGGGTTCACCAAAATAGGTGAGAAGGTGGTGCAACACCGCAAGCGCGAGTTCGGCGTCACCAAGTTCGGTCTGGACCGCTTCGTCAACGGCTATCTCGACTTGATGTCGATAATGTTCATGTCCAAGTTCGGCAAGCAGCCCATGCATTTCTTCGGACTGGTAGGCTCCGTGTCGTTCATCCTTGGCTTTGTGGCTTTTGTCATCGTCTGCGTGCTGCGTCTTTGCGGACATATCTCGCTGACCAACAGCGTGTGGTTTTTCGTCTCGATGCTTTTCATACTGATGGGTACAGTGCTTTTCCTGGCTGGATTCCTGGGTGAGCTGATTTGCCGCAACTCTTCAACCCGTAACACTTATCTCATTGAGAAGGAGCTTGTCGACTGATGGGTTCTCTGTTTCTTGACCGCGACGGTGTGATTAATCGTCGCATCATCGACGGGTACGTGACCCGTCGCGATGATTTCGTTATTATTGACGGAGTGCTTGAGGCTATTTCAGTCTTTGCTCGAACATTTGACCATATCTTTATGGTTACCAACCAGCAGGGGATAGGGAAGGGACTGATGACAGAAGACGACTTGGCGGATATTCACGGATGGTTCCTTCAGCAGGTCGAAGCCGCTGGAGGACGTATAGACCGTATCTATCATTGTCCGGCATTGAAATCTGAACATTCTTTCATGCGTAAGCCTTCGATAGGTATGGCGCTGCAGGCTCGTCGCGACTATCCTGACGTCGTGCTGAAACAGTCTGTCATGGTGGGCGACACGGCGTCAGACATGCTTTTCGGGCGTCGTGCCGGAATGACAACAGTCCTCGTCGGCGACGAGCCTGAGATCGGACGCAAGCATCCCCATCTGGTAGACTACTGTTATCCGGATTTGTTGGCATACGCCAAGAGTTTATAGTTTCAGGTGTTGATTCTCATATTCACTCTTCACTCTTCACTCTTCACTTTTCACTACTAATGATGTATCGCCACAATAAGCAGGTCGAGGCGCGAAGCAAGCATCCCTATCGCCGCAAACGCCATACGTCAAGCCGAGGGGGGTGTCTTGTGCCGATACTTGTTTTGTTGGCGGCATTGCTGCTGTTTTTGTGGATGCGCAGAAGCTCCGAGGAACGTGCTGTAGATGATGACGATGCTGTTGTAGAGCAGTTTGACAACAATGACGAGAACCGCGTTTATCGCCGGAGGTTGCTCCGCTCAGAAATACCTGCGATTAACCATAATGCATTGAATTATCGAGAGATGTTCAACGACTCCAATTATGTGCAGCTTTCTGCGGCGCGTGCCGGAGGTGTCAATCCTGCCACATTGGGCAATCCGGCAGATAGCAGAGAGCTGGTGCAGATTTTCAGCACGCGGCTATATAAGGTGGATTCAATGTATCATTCGCGACCGTTCCTCACGCCCGAGGCAGTACTGCTTTTGGACTATATCGGTCACCGATTCCAGCAGCTGATGCATGAATATTATCCTTCGGCGGACGAATACCGCATTGTCGTTACCAGCGCGTTGCGCACTGCACAGAGCGAACGCAACTTGCGACGTGTGAACCGCAATGCCACCGACACTTCCGCCCACATGTACGGCACCACTTTCGACCTCTCGGCACAGCGCACTGAGCATGTGCCTAGCGGCCGCGACACCGTCGTCGAGATGTGCCGCCAGATGCTCGCCATGACATTGTATGAACTTCGTTACGAGGGACTTTGTTATGTAAAATACGAGCGCGGCTCCTGCTTCCACACCACAGTGCGGACAACCCAATACGAAGGCTCAAAGGCCAGCGAGATGCGTAGCTATGTCAACCCCGGTTCTCCGGCATACCTACTCACCAAGGCACCACCTCGTCCAAAGGCACAGCGTCGCGAACAGGGTAGGGTGGAACCAGCCAAACCTGTCAGTCAGAAAAAAACAGCGGCTAAACCCAGCCGCGCTATGAAGAAAACAGCGCAACAAAAGCCGCAAAAAGTTCATACAGAGGAGCCTCGCCCTGCCCAGGAGCCTCAGCACAAACTTACCGACCGCGAGCGTATCTCGCTCGAACAATTCGAAAGGCGATAATTTTTTTCCTGCCTTTGTAATTTTCACCCCCTTGTTTTGCGTTATTATTACGTGAAAGGTCAGGATCCATTCAACGGACTAATACTGCAATACCGTAGGCTGCTCTACTTTGTATGCCATCGCTATTCCCGCGACGGACTGGCTGTCGACGACCTTCTGCAGGAGACGATGCTGGCTCTGTGGAACCGCCGCGAGAAACTATCCTCCATCACCTCGCCACCAAAACAGGCAGCATGGATATGGCGTGTCGCACGCAGCACATGCATCGACCTGCAACGCAGCACACATCCACCGCAGCCATTGGCCGACAACTACGACAAGCCTGCTGAAGACTCCTCGCTGCACAACGAACTCCACGAACTGATAGCCCTGCTTCCGGAACCCGACCGCACTATTGTTACCATGCACCTTCAAGGCTATGAATACAAAGAGATTGCAAAAGCTACCGGACTGTCGAAAAGCAATGTCGGCATCCGCCTGATGAGGACAAAAGAGATACTGAAAGAACAATGGACCTTCTGTAATTGAAAACTGAAAATGAATGATAATATGGATACTGCATTTGACCACCTTTGGGAACAGGAAGAACGACGTGCATTGATGGAACGTTTGCAACGGGATTATCCCGTGTGGAAACGCCGTCGCCGCACCACACTAACAGCCATGGCATCCGTGGTCGTGCTGGTGGTTGTGGGATTTTCGATTTTCAATTTTCAATTTTCAATCCCAAAGGGCTACGACTCTGTTGCTTGCAACCGTGGCGGCATTGCCGACGCCCATTGGGCTGATGTCGCAGGCAATATATTAATTGTGAATGGTGAATTGTGAATGGTGAATAGTGATTTATTATTTGAATTATGAAAAGACTACTAATAATCCTGTTGCCGCTGGTGCTCTTCGCCTGCTCCCGCGAGAAGGATAAGATTCCACTCTACAGCCTTTATTCGGTGAGGACCGACCTCACGGTGGCACAGGTCGAGGGTTTCCAGCTGAACGACTCGGTGAAGGTGGATGTGGTCATCCTCGTGGCCGACGACAGCGCAGCGTGGCAGGGGCTGAAGGAGGAGTTTGACATCCTCACTTCGGAAGGCGTCACCTCATGGCGTGGCGATTTGGACAACCCTCGGCAGCGCGTGAAACGCGGCACATATCCTATGTGGCGCGTCATGGCGGTGCACGACGAGCGCACTGTTGCCTTCTACCGCGTTGAAAGTCAGGCTCAGTTCGATGCACTGCGCATTTACCAAATGGACAAATTAGAAAACAAAAACCATTAAATCTAAATCATCATGAGAATCAAATACATAACCATTCTGATTATTGCAGCTTTGTTCTCGCTCGTATCATGTGAGCGCGAAACTGTTGAGCACGAAACTGTGAACGAACTTTCGTCACCGTATCAGATTGAATATTACATCTCCAGTCGAGAAAACCCATCTACGACTGTCAGGGCGGAAATCAACGGCGATGACGACCGCGACTCTCTTCTGGGCCGCTTCTGCGATTACACCATGGAGGGCAGGTTCATTTCGTTCCGCAGCAACAAGGTGGGCAAAAACAGCTCTAAAGCCCCTCGCACTTTCAGCACTAACAACCGCAGCGAAATGATACGCTGGATGGGACAGATGGAGGACGAGGGCTTGACAGTCACCGTCAACTACGACCCTAACACCGGCACCTGGAATGGCATTGCATACACGGTCAACCCCAATGCCGGTTCTGAACGTCGGCTGCAGCGTGCGGTTATGGACTTGGATCAGTTTGGTCATCAGGTACATGCGGTGTTCACATATTTCTGGGATGGCGACAAACTGACTGATGTCGACATGGTTAACGGCACTGTAAACGAGCATTATTTGCTTTCGCACTATACCGCAAGGCTTACATACGGCGACGGTCTCCGAACGGGAATCTATTTCTATGGCATCGACGGCGAATTGGTCGACAGCTACCTGTACTCCTACCAGGACGGACGCCTCGCACAGGAAGTGCAAAACAACAACACATACAATTATCATTACAATGCTGCCGGCGAACTGGATTACTGGACTATTACGCCTGGCTACAATACGCTGCTGCCGAACGGCCTACGCTGCGAATGGGATAATGGCGATTTGGTGCGCACCTATATCATGGATAACCTGCTGTACGACAGTTTTGAATACGACAATCACCCGCATCCGTATGGCATCAGTCTCGGCACCACAACGCTTTTGCCGGGATTCCACGCCTACATCTGCCAGGAGTCGCAGTGGAGCCGACACAATCTGACACGCGTTGTTACCAACAGCAAAAGTGAAGGTACAGACATGCAAATCAGCTACACGTATGATGATGAAGGCTACCCCATAACAGCCGAAACAAACTGGTATGGATACTGCACAATCCACTGGACTTTTGAGTATTACAGCGAATAATAACATCCGGATATCGATAGATACAACAAGCCAGCGACTGCCATAAGGCTGACAAACTGTCAGATGCTTGGCAGTCGCTGTCAGTTTATGCACTTTTGGCACGGTTGTTGATGGATAGTGTGTGCCGCTGTTTGACCGCGGCAACCCAAAGTAAACAAACAAATTAAAACACACATATTATGACAATCAAACCTTTAGCAGACAGAGTTCTCATCGAACCCGCCGAGGCTGAGCAGAAGACCGCCTCGGGCATTATCATTCCCGACACAGCAAAAGAAAAACCGCAGCGCGGCAAGGTCGTCGCAGTCGGTGCCGGCACCAAAGACCATGAGATGACCGTCAAGGTCGGCGACCAGGTCCTTTACGGCAAGTACAGCGGCACCGAGATTGAATACGATGGTGCCAAGTATATGATTATGAAAGAAAGCGATATCTACGCGATCATCTAAATCAGGTGAACAGTGACCTGTGACCAGTGAAACGAGTGGGTCATGATTCCAATCGTGTCACGGGTCACGAATCACAGGTCACAAAAAAAGACGTAAAAACAACCCGATTAGTGGATTCCTTTCAATTCACAATTCACTAATCACAAATCTCAGAAAAAAACAACCCGATTAGTGGATCCCTTTCAATTCACAATTCACTAATCACAAATCTCAGAAAAAAGCAACCCGATTAGTGGACCCCTTTCAATTCACAATTCACTAATCACAAATCACTAAGAACAATGGCAAAACAGATAGTTTTCAATAATGACGCTCGCGAGCAGCTTCGCAAAGGCGTCGACGAGTTGGCAAACGCAGTGAAGGTAACCCTCGGTCCCAAAGGCCGCAATGTGGTTATCGACAAGAAATTCGGTGCCCCGCAGGTGACCAAGGACGGCGTGACCGTCGCCAAGGAAATCGAGCTTGAGGACGGCATCCAGAACATGGGCGCCCA
>JAFSKP010000007.1 GCA_017448905.1 Bacteroidales bacterium
ACTGACACACGCTATCTCTTGTTTCATCCGTTTCAATTTCCTCTCGCTTCCTCCCCCCTTTTCAACCACTCGTTTTTCCGTCGAAAGCGAGTGCAAAAATACAACCGTTTTTTAAACTGACAAATTTTTTTTCGAAAAAAACAAAAGTAAATCCTCAACAAATTGTTTTACAATTGAGAAAAAGGCAAAAAAATTTTATTCCACACACAAAAAACATCAGAAAACACGTCCCCGAACCAACAAAAAAAATCAAAAAACAGTCACGTTCCCGACAAAAAACAAGAAAAACGTTACAATATACTATCAATCCGCATTTTGACTATAAAAAACCAGTATTTTTTGACAATACTTTTCAACAATAAAAGGGAGACGGGAAAAAGTATTTTTCTGAAAAGAGGTGAAAAAGGGAAAAAATGTGTAAATTTGCATTCGCAGACATAGAAACATGTACACGTGCGAATCTCTTGTAAAGTACAAGAAACAAGGAAGAAAGCGTGGACATGACAAAACCACAATAATGGAAGAAGCCACAAAAAAAGATAAAGTACTCCTGATTTACACCGGAGGCACAATAGGTATGGTGCAGGATGAGAGCGGGGCGCTACAGCCTTTCGCAATGGAGCGTATCTACGACGCGTTGCCGCTGTTGCACCGTACGGACTATCAGATTGATTCCTGCCAGCTGGAGCGCATTATAGACTCATCGAACATGACACCCGAGTTTTGGGTCGACATAGCCAACATCATAGAGAAAGAATACGACAAATACATTGGTTTTGTGGTGTTGCACGGCACCGACACGATGGCATATACCGCGTCGGCATTGAGTTTCATGTTCAAGAATCTTTCGAAGCCAATAGTGCTGACGGGCAGTCAGTTGCCTCTTGGCATGCTGCGTAGCGACGGGAGGGAGAACATCATTTGTGCGCTGGAGATTGCCGCCGGGCGAGAGGAGGTGATACCTGAAGTGACGATCTTTTTCGAGAACCATCTCTACCGAGGCAACCGCAGCACCAAGGTCAGTGCCGAGAATTTCAACGCTTTCGAGTCCTTCAACTACCCATCACTCGCCAAGGCCGGAATAAAGATAAGCTACCGCAGGCACCTGTTCATGCCCATGCCTACAGGCAGGTTGAAGGTTCGAAAAGTCTTTGACAACCGCATAGCTGTCCTGAAGCTGTTTCCCGGAATCACGCCATCCGTAGTGCAGTCCGCTGTACGCATACCCGACCTGCAAGGACTCATCATAGAAACCTACGGCTCGGGGAATGCGCCCACCGAGGCATGGTTCATTGATGTGCTTACAGAAGCCATTGGACGAGGCGTGATTGTGCTCAACGTCACGCAATGCAAAGCTGGGGCTGTGCAGATGCGGCAGTACCAGGCCAGTTGCGACATGGATCGCATAGGAGTCATTGGCGGCAACGACATCACCATAGAGGCCGCCGTGACAAAGATGATGTACCTGCTCGGCAGTTTCCCGAACGAGAAAGAGAAAGTACGCGACCGCCTGTCGAGGAGCCTGCGTGGCGAGATATCGACAGACATCAACATCGAAGGGGAGGAATTCTAAAACAGCCATTATGACCATAGACGAATTATTTGACAAGATTGCACAAGAGCGGGTGATGATAGTGGGCGACGTGATGATAGACTCATACATGTGGGGCAAGGTGACGAGGATTTCGCCCGAGGCGCCAGTACCCGTTGTAGCCGTGACCAAGCGCGAGAAACGTCTGGGCGGTGCCGCCAACGTGGCACTCAACATCGAAGCCATGGGAGCCACGCCCATCATCTGCTCGGTGCTTGGCGACGACGACAGCGGAAAAGACTTCCAACAAATCATGTACGATGCCAGCATGGACCGTCGAGGCATTGTGGTGAGCGACAGCCGCATGACCACCGTCAAGTCACGAGTCATAGGCAACAGCATGCACATAGTCCGCGTCGACGAAGAGAACACCCATCCCCTCAGTGCAATAGAGGAGGACAAGCTCCTGGACCGCATCAATCGCACTGTCAAGACCGTACCCATCGATGCCATCATCTTCCAGGACTATGACAAAGGATGCATCACGCAGCGCGTCATTGACGAAGTCTCAGACCTGGCACGGCGCAAAAAAATACTCACCACCGTAGACCCCAAGCACCGCAACTTCAGTCTTTTCAAAAACATCAGTGTTTTCAAGCCCAACCTCAAAGAGCTACGCGAAGGTCTCAACGTCGAGATTGACGACAGCACGGAAGAGAGTCTGATGCGAGACCTCCTCTCGGCATCGACGATGCTGCACGAGCGGCAGAGCATAGAAGTGGTCATCACCACCCTGTCGAGTCGCGGCATGTACGTCTGCGATTTCCGCCACGACGAGCCACAGGCGATACTGGTACCCTCCTGTGCCCACGCCGTATCGGATGTCTCCGGAGCCGGTGACACCGTGATAGCCATCGTCACATTGGCACTGGCGGCGGGACTACCACTCGAGGAGGCCATACGCTGCGCCAACATTGCCGCCGGCATCGTCTGCGAGCAAGTAGGAGTTGTTCCTATAGCCCCCGAGAGACTTCGCAACGAGATGCGCAAACATGAGAACCCCAAACCCGAGCATTGGAACATCAATAACTAACATGAAAGCAAGACACCGGATAGCCAGCGTCTTCATGGCAAGCACACTGCTGGTTGCAACCCTGATGACCACAGCCTGCCAAAAGGAGAAAGATGAGACCTTCACGGCGACAGCCCAAAGCTACACAGCCTCTAAACTACATATAGCCAACGTCTGTTTCGCCTATTGGGACAACAGCGACAATGTCATGATCAACGGCAGCAGCTACGGTATCGCCATCGACGGTGCCAACAACAATACCGCCAAGATTAACGCCAGCGATGTGAGGACCTATGGTGGCACCTACTACGCCATCTTCCCAGCCTCACGAGCCTCCATGGGTGGAAGCTCCGCCTCTTTCGACCTCCCCTACAGCGAGTCATACTCCACTAATGCCAGCGGTTACCAACTCACAAACAACATAATGGCGGCGAAGAGTACCACGACGCATCTCGAGTTTGCCAATATCGGAGCGATGCTGCACTTCAGCATCAGTGGCAGCGGTAGCGGCATAGGTAAAGAGTTGCTTGCCATCGAAGTATCGGCAGATGTGCCCCTCTCGGGCACACTCTCCGTCGACATGTCGGCCTCCCCCTTTGCTGTCACGCTGTCAGGCACCGATGCCGACACCGCTCGCAGGCTCACGTTCGATACGCCATACACACTCACCGCCGACGCCAAGGACTTCTATCTCAACCTGCCGGAAGCAAGCGGCATCCACAGGTTCCGCGTACGCTACCTCTTCAACAATGGCGGACTGAAGGCATACGAGAAAACCAAAGAAGACCCTTCGGGCAACATAACTTTCAACAGGAGTGTGATATACCATTTCGGCGACGATGTCTACAGTGGAGAAGGCGTAACCTTCAACGGCTCATCCGGTTCGTCCGTTGCCTTAGGCTCCACCGGGAATCCCCTACGCATCACTTCCGACAGGCTCTTCTCCGCAGCAGCGCCACTCCTCAAGTCAGGCAAGGCGGTGACGCTCGACAAGGACATCAGCGTCGCAATCCGTATCGACACCCTTACAGGCATCCTCGACGGCAACGGGCACACCATCACGCTCTCAGGCAACAGCCTGTCTCTCTCACGCACTGTCAATGGAGGCACGGTGAAGAACCTTACCGTGGCAGGCAACATCACCTCGCCCGAATGCTACAACTACACATTCGGGGCAGTGGCCTGCTCCACAGCCAACGGAGCAGTCATAGACAACTGCGTGAACAAGACAAACATCACGTGTACACAAGGGAAACAGAACAGCAACACCTATGTCGGCGGCATCGTCGGATATGCCAACGGTGGCAGCATCACCAACTGCCGCAACGAAGGCACCATCACGAGCGACTCGCGCTACGTGGGCGGCGTGGCCGGCTGTTGCAGCTCCGCGCTAACGGCATCAGGATGCGGCAACACCAAGGCCATCACCGTAACCATCGCTGCCGATGAGAGTCGGGATGTCTTCATTGGCGGCGTGTTCGGCTATATAAGTCTCTCCAGTTCAAGCGGTACACACAAGGTCCAGCAGTGTTCCAACAGTGGCTCCATAACCATCAGCGGAACAACGTCCCAGACGATTTATTGCGGTGGATGTTTCGGCACAGTGTTTTCGGCCGCTGCATACGAAGTCGACAACTGCGCCAACGCCAGCACCGCGACAATCACATACAACACCGCAGCCGTCAATGCCTGCTATATTGGGGGCATTGCCGGAAGCGACATCAACAGCACAGCCTCCTCCACAATGAGCAACTGCTGCAACGAGGCTGCCATCACGGCTTCCACGAGGACGATGGCCGGAGGCCTACTCGGCTACAACCAACGCATGAGCGTCCAGAACTGCTACGCCTACTGCGACATCACAGCAGCGACGGCATCGGGCATCGTGGGCACCGGGGTGAACCTGATGACAAGCACCAACATCAACAACTGCTATTATTATGGCAACCTGTCGGGAACCCATGCGTATGGCATTGCCGGCGACTCATACAACAGCAGCACACGCATGAATATCAGCTATTGCCACTACCCCGGCAGTATTGCGAGCATCTGTGGTGTCAACAGCCATACCGGCGACGGCTGCAGCACCATCGCGGACGTCAATGGCGACGACCTTCTCGACTCGCTCACGACGCACAAACCGTCAGGAGCCAACAGTTGGCGCAAAGGCTCAACGCATATAGTATTCAATTAGACAGCTCCTCTTTCTGCTGTCCCGTAAGGCGACGGTAGTGGCAGAAAAGCAGTTCCTCCTTGTCGTCGTATAGGTGCATGCCGCTGCCCTTGCAGTAGCGGAAAAAACCGCATCCGCTGCAGTGGCCTTTGTGTGTCCAACTGCGGTCGCGGTATTTCTGGAAACGGTTCTGCCACACATCCCATAAGTTATCGGCGTAGATGTTACCTTGGTGGAAATTGGACCTTATAGAGGTGCAGCCGGAAATCGAGCCGTCGGCCAGCACTGAAGCCACATTGATGCCGGCGCGACAATGGAAATAGTAGTCGCGCACCTTGCCCTCGTATGGGCCCAGAAAACCCTCGCAGCCATAGCTGGCATGTATGCGGCCCTCGCCACGTACCTCTTCAATGAAACGGAACAGACCACGGAACTGTTCGTCGCTCAACTGGAGGTCGGGATTAGAGGCGGCACGTCCCATAGGAAATATCGAGAACAGACGCCAATGGCGCACCCCAATGGAGATGAGGTATTCCTTGAATTCGCCGAGACGACCATAGTTGCGAGGGTTGACGCAGGTGACGATGTCCCACACCAGGTCAGGAGTATGGGTCAGCATACGTATGGCCTTGTCGGCCCGCTCGAAGCTGCGCTCGTTACGTCTGATCCAGTTGTGGTCCTCCGCAAAGCCGTCGAAAGAGACAGTGATGGAATGCATACCGCTACGCAAGAGGTTGTCGAGGCGACGGTGATCCAGAAGCAGTCCATTGGTGACCAGTCCCCAGGGGAAGCCCCTCCGGTACAGTTCCAAGCCCACAGCCTCGATGTCGTCACGCACCAGGGTCTCGCCTCCCGTGAAGGTTATGAAAGTCTTGTGGGGATTGACATGCGGCGTGATGTCGTCGATTGCCTTGAGGAAATCCTTGGCCGGCATGTCGGGTACTGCAGGAGCCTGCTTGCAGTCGCTGCCACAATGGCGGCAGTTCATGTTGCAACGCAGCGTACATTCCCAGAAAAGGTTAGTGAGCTCGTGAATCTTTGCCTCGTTGTCGCAGATACGGCTGTGGATACCCAAGGCCACACGTTGCCGCAGACTTAATGACCTCCGTTCGTCCATTATTTCTTGCGTCTCATTTTGACAGTGATTTCGGCTTTCTTGATGCCAAGGTTCCAACTGGATACCGGCTTGTCGCCCTGTTCGGCCTCGCCGAACTGCACCTCGACAAGTTGCTGCTCATAGGTGCCGTTCTTCGCTCCGTCGATGTCGCGTACCAGCACCCTCAATTTCTCCCACGGCCGGTCAGAGCCCTTCACATCGAAGGTACCCTTGGCATCGGTGGTGTCGCTCATGCGACGCAATTCCTCGTCCCAATACTCGTTCTTGGGCAAGTTGTCGGGGTCGATGCGGCTGTCCACAAGCATCACCTGGAGTCCCTTGATGGGTTTGCCGGCGGCATCAACGACACGCCCCTTGACGCTATAGTCGACAGTCGGCACACCATAAACCGTCACCTGCGGCTCGCGTGAGCGAGGTTGTTCAACCACCTCTTCTTTTGATGGTGCAGCAGACTCGGAGTCATTCAAAACAGCGACAGTGTCGGCATAGCGTCTTTCCGGCACACCGTACATGCGTACTGCTTCATGGCGGTCGTAACCCTGAGGGTCTTTCCCACTGTCATCGTTCTTGACAACATCTTTATTGCTGCGGCATGCTGACAGTCCGAAAACACCCATTACAGTGACCATCAGCCAGTTCATCAGTTTTAGATATCTTATTTTCATAGCAAGGTTCCCTAGTTATTCTGACATCTTACAAACGGCACAAGGCAGATTATTATTGCGTCAAGACATTAATTTTGTGCAAAAAGATTAACTTTGCAAAAGAAAAGAATACCGCATGTCAGCCAATAGACTATTCATAATCAGCAATAAACCCATAGTCATAGCAGGACCCTGCAGTGCCGAAAGCCCCGAGCAGCTTCTTCATGTTGCGGAAGCCGTGGCTGCCGACAGCCGTGTGAGCATGATGCGACTTGGCGTCTGGAAACCCCGCACCCACCCTGGAGGCTTCGAAGGCATGGGTGCGACAGCCCTGTCGTGGGTTGACGCGCTGCGACGCGAATACCCACAGATGCTTTTCTGCTGCGAGGTGGCCCGACCGGAGCATGTGAGTGCATGCCTCCAACACAGCATCGATGCCGTATGGATTGGAGCACGCACCTCCGTCAACCCCTTTCTCATGGGGGAACTTGCCGAATCCCTTCGCGGCAGCGGACTGGGGGTGATGGTGAAGAACCCCATTACGCCGGACGTGGAGCTATGGGTCGGAGCCATAGAACGGCTGTTGAATGCAGGGGTCACCGACCTCGCCGCCATCCACCGTGGCTTCGACACCTACAACAACAGTGGCTACCGCAACAATCCTCTGTGGAGCATACCCATTGAACTCAAACGACGCATGCCCGATCTTCCCATATTCAGCGACCCCAGCCACATAGGTGGCAGCCGCGAGCTGGTGGCACCACTGTCACAGATGGCTCTGGACCTCCACTTCGACGGTCTTATGATCGAATGCCACCCTTCACCCGACGATGCCCTCACCGACAAACAGCAGCAGATCCGTACTGCAGATCTCACCCCATTACTCGACAGCCTGAAGGTCAGGCAGCACAACGCCAGTGCTCCTGAAGAGCTGATACGGCTTCGCCAGGAGCTTGACTCCATAGACACTCAGCTACTCGAGCTCTTGAGTCGGCGGATGAGAATCTCGTCAGCCATCGGCACGGTAAAACGCAGCCACAACATGCCCCTCTTCCAGCCGCAGCGATGGCAACAGGTACTCGACAACCAGATAGCACAAGGCAAGAAGATGGGTCTCGACGAGGCATTCGTCAAAGGACTCAGCGAGACAATACATGGCGAGAGCCTGCGGCAACAGGAGACATGAGAAAAAGCGACCCCACCTGGGTCGCCCAAGCACAAAAAAAAAGCGACCTCTGAACGGTCGCTTTAGTTTTTGCTTTTTTGGACTTACTCAGCAGCAGGAACCACCGAGACAAAGGATTTGTCCTCGCGTCCCTTGTGGAACTTCACAATGCCGTCACAGAGGGCGAAAAGCGTATGGTCCTTGCCCATACCAACATTGCGTCCAGGATTGTGCACTGTGCCACGCTGGCGGATAATGATATTGCCAGCTATGCAGGGCTGACCGCCGAAAATCTTAACACCCAAACGTTTGCTTTCGGATTCACGACCGTTGCTGGAACTACCGACACCTTTTTTATGAGCCATAATATATACGTTTTAAAGGGTTAGACAAAATTAGTTGATACTGTTGATCTGAATCTGGGTGAGATAGTCACGATAGCCGTTCATCTTCTGGAAGCCTTTGCGGCGTATTTTCTTGAAGACGAGAACTTTCTTACCCTTAAGGTGTTTCACCACGGTGGCTTTCACGCTGGCGCCGTCAATGTAAGGCTGACCAACAGTAATGTTGCCATCATTCTCTTTGAGCATCACGGTGTCAAAAGAAACCTCGCTGCCCTCGTCGTTATGAAGGCGGTTGACGAAGATCTTCTGATCTTGGGCGACCTTGAATTGCTTTCCTGCGATTTCTACGATTGCGTACATTTTATTAATTGATTTTAAGTGTTATCGGGCTATGGGATTTGCTGTTTTTTCCCACAAAACGGAGTGCAAAAGTACTACATTTTTACAATCTGACAAAAAAAAATTATGCCAACAAATACATCGATTTGATTATCCGCATTTTACTTTTTCAAAAATATTTTTTTACCTCTCCCCCATCCTCGCATTCTTCAAACAATTGATGAATTGTTTTGCGGAATTTGGGGTGCACGAAGAAAGGCATTATTTCGTTGAGAGGCGTAAGGACAAAACGACGCAGATGCATACGCGGATGGGGTAGCTGCAAGTCAGAGCTGCCGACGATGTCCGAATTATAGAAAATCAGGTCGATATCGATGGGACGCGATGTGTAATGCCGTTTCCCGTTTTTCGAATCATGATCAACAAATGCATCCTCTTGCCTTATGCGTCCCAACTCTTTCTCAATCAGGAGAGCTTCAGATAGCACTTCAAGAGCCGAAAGATCGGTGTCCACCACGACGGCCTGGTTGACGAAGTTCTGCTCGGCCTCAAAGCCCCACGGTTCAGTCTCATACATCGACGACAACAAAGAGACGGTACCAATGCGGTGACCGATTTCAACAATAGCCTTCATCAGCAGGGCGACGCGGTCGCCTTGGTTGCCGCCCAGAAGCAGCACGACGCTATTGTTTTTCCACCGTCCTCTGTAAGTCTTGTTGATATCCTGATGTTCAAGCATCTGTAGGAAGGTTTCGCGATCCAACTCTCTGGCGCCGAGCGATGCCAGATGGGTAGTGTACATCTGGGCATCGACAAATCTGAAGCCATGCAATTGCGCGAACTCCGCCAGTCTCGCGAAGGCCACCTTCGAAGCATCGGTGACGGTATGGAACATCGACTCGCCGCAGAAGTAGTCGCTGAGGCTGACGCCATACAGTCCTCCTACCAGTTCGCCGTTCAGGAAAGTCTCGAACGAGTGAGCAAATCCTTGTCTGTGAAGCTCGCAGTAGGTGTCGATGAACTGCTGCGAGATCCACGAGCCGGCATCCTGTCCCACCCTGCTGACAGAGGCGCAGTATTCCATGACCTGCCGGAAGGCAGTGTCGACACGTACCTCAAAGCGTCCGGAGCGGATAGTGCGGCCAAGGCTTTTCGAGCAGTGGAACTCACTGGGGAAGAGCAGCATTCTAGGATCGGGCGAATACCAATAGGGTGTTCCTCCGCCGTCGTCGTACCATGGGAAGATGCCCATATAGTATGCGTTGAGCAGCCATTCTGTCGTCATGCCGCCACCCAAGGCCAGAAAGCCGTCGGGTTCCGCAAGCCGTGGGTCAGGGAAGCCCACCTTGTTATCGTCAAGTCGGAAAATCATTCAGATGAGAGATTAGAAAAGGGACCTCGCAGGAAGAGACGAGATCCCGAATACTAAAGCCCCGACAGGAGAGCCTGCGGTTTATCCGCAGTGCAGGAAGCGTTCAACGAGTTGGAGTGTCTTCTCCGGGTCGTTGCCAATCTCGGCACGCAGAGAGCGGTCGTTGAAAGCGCGGAGATCTTTGATGATGCCGTCGATAAGCTGTGGTGCGAAGACACCCTGCTCCTCGTATATGCCCCGGTCGCGTTCAAGGAAGTCGGCACTGGCGGCACAGCTGTCGGGCAACACGTCGAGACGTTTGAGGACATCCTCATGCTCGAAGATGTTGACGCTCACGTAGCGGTCTTTGGCATACTGGACGGCATCCTGCATCTCGAAGCCATGACGGGCTGCCACAGTCATGCCGGCGAGCAGGAGGTAGACGTTGGCGCTGCCATCAGGGGTACGCAGTTCGATGGTCTGCTTGTGGCTGAAGTCCACAGGATCGTCGGCCTCAAGGGGGTTGCAGTGAGCCATCATGTTGCCGCTGCCCTTGGTCCATCCGAGTGGCACACGCACCATGGCGCTGCGGTTACGGTCGCCCCAGCAGATGTTTGTCGGAGCCTCCTGGTGTGGCACCAGGCGGAAATAGCTTGTCGGGTTGGTATCGCCAAAGGCGGTGAGCGAGCCGGCGAGGCTGAGGATTCCGGCTATGGTCTTGTGGGCCACCTCGCTGAGGCCATTCTCGCCCACATACATGTTCTTGCCATCCTTGCTGACACGGGTGTGGATGTGCATGCCGCTGCCAGCCTTGCCAACGGTGATTTTCGGCGCGAAAGTGACAGTGATGCCGTACTGGTAGCCCAGCTCACGCATCACCCATTTGGCGATGACAAGCTGGTCGGCGGCATCTTCCAAGTATGTAGGCAGGAACTCTATCTCATTCTGCTCGTACATGGTGTCGCCTACAGTGAAGTTGCCCACCTCGCTGTGGCCGTACTTGATAAGACCGCCGCATTCGGCGATAAGCTTCATGGCATGCGTGCGGAACTCAGCGAACTTGCAGAACGGCGTCGACTCGTGGTACCCCTTCTGGTCAGCGGCAAGATACATATCCTGCTTTTCGGCGATGGCATAGTACTCGAGTTCGCCCATGACTTCGAACTCCATGCCGCCAGTGGCTTTGCGGAAAGCCTCTCCTGCCTTGTGGAGCGTGTATTCGGGAGCCATTTCGAAAGGGTCACCATCCTTGGTGTAGAAGTTGCAAAGGATGTCAAGAGTGGGAATCTCCGCAAAGGGGTCGATGAAGGCGGTGCGGAAGCGAGGAATGACGTAAAGGTCGCTGCTGCCAGCCTCAAGGAAGGGGAAAAGGCTGCTGCCGTCGACACGCTCGCCGGAAGCAAGCACCTCACGGATGTGGTCATAGCTGTTGATGACGAAATTGAGGGTTTTCAGACGACCGTCATTGGCCATGTAGCGGAAGTTGACCATCTCGATTTCGAACTCCTCGATGACACGCATCATGTCCTCACGGGTGAATTGACTTGCAGGCTTCTGAAGAAAAGCTACAAGACGGTTAGGGTTTAGTTTATAGCTATTTGCATTCATTGTTGTCGTTTTTTTTGTTAGAGAAAAGTTCTGCAAAGGTACAAAGAAATGTTGACAACTGAAAATTATTTTTTTACACAATAAAACAGTGGCGGAGACGTTAGGGTTGTAGTCTAGAAGTCCTAGACAGTCTAGACAATCTAGACAATCTAGACTGTCTAGACTATCTGTCACTCTGATTGCAAACCATAAAAAACAACATCTATGTTCAGTAAAGAAACCTATATTGCACGGCGTGAGCAGCTCCGCAAAGACGTAGGCCACGGGCTCATCATCATTCAGGGCAACCACGAGGCACCCTGCAACTACACCGACAACACCTACTGGTTCCGTCAGGACAGCACATTCCTCTACTTCTTCGGACTGAAGCGCGAGGATCTCGTCGGAGTAATCGACTGCAGCACCGGCAAGGATTACATCTTCGCCAACGACTACGACATCGACGACATCATCTGGACCGGGCCTCTGCCCTCCGTCAAGGAACTCGCCGCCAGCGTCGGCGTCGAAAACAGCGGCGACCTCAAGGCATTGCAGACCCTCTGCACAAAAACCATCGGCGAGACACGCAAGATTCACTATCTTCCGCCCTACCGTGCCGACAACACCCGCCAACTCAGCGAGCTGCTCGGGCTCAAATACGATGCCGTCAGCCGCTATGCCTCCATGGAGCTTATCAAGGCTTGCGTCAAGCAGCGCAGCATCAAGAGTGCCGAGGAGATAGCCGAAATCGAGAAAGCCATCGCCACAGCGTACAACATGCACGTGGGCGCCATGAAGCTTGCCATGCCGGGACGCTACGAATATGAACTCGCCGGATTCATGGAGGGCGAAGCATGGAAAGGCAACGGTCCCGTCTCCTTCCCCGTCATCATGACCATCCATGGCGAGACACTCCACAACCATGGCCACAACAACCAGCTGGTCGAAGGACGCATGCTTGTCATGGATGCCGGCTGCGAGACAGCCATGAACTACTGTAGCGACATCACCCGTTCAGTACCCGTCGGAGGCCGCTTCAACGAGCGCCAAAAAGCCATCTACGAGATTGTCCTCGGCGCCAACCTGGAAGCCATCCGCGTGACCCGTCCCGGCATCACCTACCAGGAGGTCCACACCGCCGCCAGCCGTGTCCTCGCCGAAGGATACAAAGGGCTCGGTATTCTCCGCGGCAATGTCGACGACATCGTCGCCAACGGAGCCCACAGCCTTCTGATGCCCCACGGCCTCGGCCACATGATGGGACTCGACGTCCACGACATGGAGAACTACGGACAAATCAACGTAGGTTACGACGACGAGACACGTCCCAGCAACCAGTTCGGACTCGGCAGCCTCCGCTGCGGCCGTCGTCTGCAGCCCGGCTTCGTCATAACCGACGAACCCGGATGCTACTTCATCCCGGCACTCATCGACAAGTGGCGTGCCGAAGGCACCAACAAGGACTTCATCAATTTCGACGAGTTGGAGAAGTGGAAAGACTTCGGCGGCATCCGCATCGAGGACGACGTGCTGGTCACCGAGACCGGCTGCCGTGTCCTCGGCAAGCCCATACCCAAGAGCATAGCCGAGATAGAGGCAACGATGAACAGCTGAAACACAAACAAAGCCTACATCAAAGATAAGGGCGACCGAACTCGGTCGCCCTTTCTTTTTTTAGAGTGTCTAGAAGCTCTAGACTGTCTAGACAATCTAGAGCTTCTAGTTTTGAGAGGCTACTTCACAACCAGCTTCTTGACCTGGTTGACTCCCTCGCCGCTGACGCGGACGAAGTAGGCACCCTGGGCAAGGCCGCTGACATCCATACGCTTGGTGCAGTCGCCTTCGCACGACATGGTCCCGGTCATCACTGTGCGGCCGTTCATGTCGACGATGGTGATGCTGACCTCGCCGTTCACGCCGCTGAGGGCGATGGTGGTGGCGTCGCTGGTCGGGTTGGGATAGATGGTGAGGCTCATGCCGCCGTCAACGGTGTTAACGCCATCGCCGGCAAGGGTTGTAAAGTCAAAGGGTGTCGACCAGTTGCCCTCCACACCTTCCTCGCAGACGGCCTTCACGGCTACAGAGTAGTCGTAGTTGGCACGCAGGCCTGTGATGGTGTAGGAGGTGGCGTTCTCGACGGTGACAGAGGTACCGTCACC
>JAFSKP010000047.1 GCA_017448905.1 Bacteroidales bacterium
CAACAGGCCACCGAGGTGCCCTTTGGCAGCACTCAGAACTACGCCGGTGTCGACTTCCGCTTCGACCGCGGTGCCGCGAGCGACTTCCCCGGTTCTATGATTCTCATCGGCAACCAGGTGTGCTACACCCACTGGGCTCCCTATCAGATGCACATGAGCCCCCTGCAGCTGGGCAGCAAAGAGGCCATCGACGCCGAGCTGGCCGCCACCAAGGCTGAGCTGGCCACAGGTGCCAAATACTTCATCGGCGGACATGGTGGTCTGGTCGAGAAGCCTGCCGTCGAAGCCCGCATTGCCTATCTGGAATGCCTGAAGAAACTCCGCGCCGAGAAGAAAGATGCCGCCACCTTCTCCGAAGCCCTCAAAGCCGCCTATCCCGACATGCCCGGCGACATCGCCCCGTTGGCAGAAGCACTCTATAAGTAAACTTTCTTCTACATCATAAAGCATTACGGGCGGGCTTAAGCGAAAAAGTCCGCCCGTTTGCGAAAAAAGTCGTACATTTGCATCCGGAAAAAAGAATTGCCTTATGACCAAAGACTTCATCCAAGACCCCTTCTTCCCCGAATGTCCCATCCGCAACATCCTGGCACGCATCGGTGGCAAGTGGACGCTGGCGGTGCTCTACACCCTCGGTGGCAGCGACAGCCCAATGCGATTCCGCGACATCGAGCAGAAGAACCCCGACTGCTCGCAGAAGATGCTGACGCAGACCCTCCGCGGCCTCGAGGCCGACGGGCTTGTGAGCCGCACTGTCTATGCCGAGATGCCGCCGCGCGTGGAGTACACCCTCACCGACCGTGGTCGCAGCTTCATGCCCGTCATGCAACAACTGCTTGACTGGGCCTACAACAACCTCCACGACATCGTAACCGACCGCGAGAAATACTATGGACAGGATTGAAAACATCGACTTCTGCATACGCTACCTGCTGGAGCACAACCGCATACAGGCCGACATTCCAGCCAAGTTGGCTGAGAAGCAACGGCTGCTGCGGGCACTGATGAATGTCTGGGAGCCACAGCCTTTGAGCAGAGAGTTTCTCCGTGCGCAGGACGCCGAGCTGCAGGCCCAGCTACAGGACAAGGGGGTGGTGAGTTTGGAAGACATCTCCGCGTCGGGCTGTACCCCTCTCCTCTGGCAAGGCGACATCACACGGCTGCGTGTCGACGCCATCGTCAACGCCGCCAACAGCCGGATGATGGGCTGCTGGCATCCGCTGCACGCCTGCATCGACAACTGCATCCACAGTGCCGCCGGACTGCAGCTGCGTGCCGAATGCGCCGAGGCTATGAGTGGCGCCGAGTGTCCGCCGGTACATCCGGAATACACGATGGGCGGCACCACCTATCGGCATGCCTTCACCTCCGAGGCCCTCATCACCGAGGCCTACAACCTGCCGTGCCGCCATGTCCTCCACACCGTGGGCCCCATCATTCCCGATGGCGTGCCCACCCGAAAGCAGGAAGAACAGCTGGCCAACTGCTACCGCAACTGTCTCGGCCTTGCCGAGGCCAACGGTTGCCGCAGTATCGCCTTCTGCTGCATCTCCACGGGCGAGTTCCACTTCCCCAACCGCCGTGCCGCCGAAATCGCCGTCGAGGCTTGCAAGGATGCTACGATAAAAGTGGTTTTCAACATTTTCAAAGATATAGACTATGACATCTACCGCGAGTTACTTGGAAAGGCTTGAATTCCTCCGTCGGGCGATACGTGAGGCCGATCATATTATCATCGGTGCAGGCAGCGGACTTTCAACCGCTGCCGGTATCGACTATGCCGGCGAGGACTTCCGACGCGAGTTTGCCCCGTGGATTGAGCGCTACGGCTTCACCGACCTCTATACCTCGTCGTTCCACCCCTTCGAGACGCAGGAAGAATACTGGGCCTATTGGGCTAAGCATATCTGGTTCAGCCGTTACCGCACAGGTGCCACCGAACTGTACAAGATGCTCTTCATGCGTTTCCCCGAGGCTTTTGTGGTGACGACCAATGTCGACGGCCAGTTCGAACTGGCAGGTTTCCCTACAGAACGCATCTTCGCCACACAGGGCGACTACCGCTGGTTTCAGCCAGCATCAGGAACACCGAAGACTTTGATAGATAACCGTGAGTGGGTGATGAAGGTGCTACCGATCATCGACGACTGTCGCATACCCACGGTGATGATTCCCACCATGCCCGACGGCAGCCCAGCTGCGATGAATTTACGCATCGACGACTCCTTCGTCGAAGACTTCCGTTGGCATCAGCAGGCGCGACGCTACACCGATTTCGTGCAGCAGGCCTCACAAGGCAAACTCCTTTTGCTCGAATTCGGCATCGGCTACAACACCCCCGGCATCATTCGCCTCCCTTTCGAGCAGATGGCACAACGCTTCCCCCACACCACCCTCGTCCGCTTCAACCGCGACAACCCCGAGCCCTACATCGAGGATTTGCTCCGTTTCACCGCATTTACAGAAGAGATTATGTCGATTCTAAACCTGACATAAACAGGACCGAACATTTTTTTTTGCAAGACTCAGCGATACTTCTGCAAAAACAATCATTCGTAACATATAAAACACATCCCACAATAAAAAGACCTTGAGGCATGTTCTACGATATGGATTCAGAACTTGCATCCGACAAAACGCTGCGCGGAGGGCAATAGTATCAAGCAAGTAGTGATTTTTGCAAAGAGAAATGTCGCGCACGATATTTGTTAAAAAAACATAAAAGTTATACTCCAATAGTTTTGTTATGAAAAACATGTGTAAATTTGCATCGCAAACGACATAAATTAAAATCCAATAAATAACTGCAATAGATAACATTAAGACAGAAAATAGATAAATCAGAAAGACAAATTGTCGTTTACGATGTAAATACAAACAAATTAGGCATAAATCAAATTAATAATATAAACCATGAAAAACGATATAAGATACTACAGCAAATTCGGCCATTCGAAGATGATGGCAGAGGCAGTAAAAGACCTTGTTGGAGTTGACCCTAAAACGGTTGAAGAACCTTTGACGGAGACGGTCGACACTCTACTGCTGGGTGCCGGAGTGATGCTGGGCAAGGTGAACGGCGAAGTTGTCAAGTTCATCAATACCCTTACACCCGATAAGGTGAAACGTGTTGTCTGTTTCGGATCTTGCGCTATCATCAAGTCGCCCGTACCCCAAATGCGCAAAGCCCTCGAAGCGCGTGGCATCAAGGTCGACAGTCACGAATTTGTTTGTCCTGGAGCCATGGGGCCAATCAAAGCCGGACATCCCAATAATGATGATATTGCAGCATTCCGTCAATTTGTAAAAGACACTATCAATTAATGACCATCAAAATAAGCTGAAATCAAAAACATTAAAACATTTATAATTATGGCAACAATTTATGACTTCAAAGCCGTCGCCAGCAACGGCAAAGAGATTGACTTCAAAGTATTCGAAGGCAAAGTGATGCTCATCGTCAATACCGCCAGCAAGTGCGGTTTCACACCACAGTTCGATGGCCTCGAGGCACTCAACGAGAAGTATCGCGACCGCGGTCTCGTCATCATCGGCTTTCCCTGCAACCAGTTCAAGGAGCAGGACCCCGGTTCCGATGGCGAAATCCAGGAGTTTTGCCGCGTGAACTATGGCGTCACCTTTCAGATTACCAAGAAGACTGATGTCAACGGCGCTGACGAGCATCCCGTTTTCACATGGCTCAAGGCCCAAGCTCCCACCGAAGAATACAAGGGTCTGAAAGCCAAAGCCACTCAAACTCTTCTGAAGACTCTTAGCACTTCAGCCAAGAAGGATAGCGACATCCTCTGGAATTTCACCAAGTTCCTTATCGCCAAAGACGGTACTACGGTGAAGCGCTATGCCCCTACCACAGAACCTAAAGATTTCGAAAAAGATATCGAAGAAATGCTTTAAGCCAATGTACACTCAACTAAAACTTGAGAATCAGCTCTGTTTCCGCCTCTATTCAGCCTCGCGGCTCGTCACTCAGGCATATCGCCCGTTGCTCGAGCCGCTAGGCTTGACCTATCCCCAGTATCTGGTGCTTCTGGTACTTTGGGAGCATAAGCGGCTGACTGTTGGCGAGATCGGCGAACGACTGATGCTGGAGTCGAATACCCTTACCCCTCTACTGAAACGCATGGAGATCGAAGGACATATAGTCAGAACCAAAGGCACTACCGACACTCGCCAAACAGTCATCGAACTGACCCCACAAGGCAAACGTCTCGAGCGCAAAGCCAAAGAGATACCATCTTGCCTCGCAGCCAACTGGAACGGTGGTTTTATGACTCTCGACGACCTTACTAATTGCGCCTCCACACTCGACAAAATAATCTCCCAACTTAAGAAATAGAAAACCTAACGATAGCCAATCAGCTAAAAAAAGAAACCTGCAACACATTATGGACGTTAGTGCTTACATGGCGGAGAGTATCCGCAATATTATGGCGAAAGCCTATCTCAACGTGCTAAGCAACCCTCGTGAGACTCGCTTTGTGGCACGGATGCAGAGGTCAATTAGCAAGGCCGAGCGTCGTCGCCAAGAATACCTAGAGAAGGAGTCGCTTGATGTGCCTCCTTTCCTCATCGCCAGCATAGCTACAACCTGCAATCTGCAATGCAAAGGCTGCTACGCACGCAAGAACGGCATAGCCGGCAACGATGATGCGAAGCCAACGCTTTCTCCCGAACAATGGGGCACTATATTCCGCGATGCGGCTGCGATGGGTGTCAGTTTCTGTCTGTTGGCTGGTGGAGAGCCCTTAACCCGACGCGACCTCTTGGAGAGCGCGGCTGCTGTCGAGGATATTATCTTCCCCGTATTCACCAACGGCACGATGATAGGTGCAGTCTATACCGACTTTTTCAAGCAACATCTCAATATGGTGCCAGTCATCAGCCTTGAAGGCGAGATGGAAGCCACCGATGGTCGACGTGGCAACGGAGTCTTCCAGCGAGCTTTGCTCTCAATGGAGATGCTCCGAAAAGAGAGACTGTTTTTCGGCACCAGCATAACAGTAACTACCGAGAACTATCGTGAGGTAACATCCGAGCAATTCCTCCGTCATCTGGTATCGCTTGGCTGCCGACTGGTTTTTTATGTCGAATATGTCCCCTTCGACGAAAGCACGGCACATCTGGCATTCGGCGACGAGCATGTGGCTGCGATGGAGCAGATTGTAGAGCAGCGACGCGAAGAGTTCAAAGAAATGATTTTCTTGAGTTTCCCTGGTGACGAGAAGGCACTTGATGGTTGTCTTGCTGCTGGTCGCGGATTCTTCCATATCGGTCCCGACGGCAGTGCTGAACCTTGTCCTTTTTCGCCGTTCAGCGACACCAACGCTGCTCGTGATGGACTTAAGGCTGCACTCGCATCGCCTCTTTTCCGCGGCATACGTAACGCAAAAGCTCTCGGATGGGAACATACAGGTGGATGCACCCTTTACGAACATCGCGACGAGGTTGAGGCCATGCTAAAAGCACATCCAGAGCCATCAGCAGCACAAAGCTGAAAGGTCTTGCTTCATCATTTCTGGCATACTCTTAACGTTTGTCCTGTACGACGTACTTGGTTCATTCGTTCTGCGGATAGCGAATCTTGTTTGTGTATTTCAACATAAAACATCCTGGAGTCAAACACTTACTTATCATATAATTTTTAAAACGAACATATGCAAAGATGACAAATTTTCTGATTAAGATAATTTTTCCATGTACTTTTGCATCTGAAAACAGTATATACGCCTATTGACAAAATAATTCTTAAGTTTAAACGTTAAGTAATTATAGGTTAACCAAGAAGAGATTCTGATATGATACGATTGAATTGTTTTTTCAAGGCCAATGATGGCGAACAGTACAAGACTGCGCTGGAGGCCGCCAAAGCTCTTACCAGTTATTCGCAGCACCACGAAGGATGCATTGCCTACGATGTGTTCCAAAGTGCCACACGACCGGATGTGTTCCTCATCTGCGAGACGTGGCAGGATGCCGCCTCGCTTGACAAACATTCCACTACGCCGGAGTTTAAGAAATACTCGCCTATGATGCGCCAATGCGGTGAGATGAAGGTGGAGAAATTCGAATTCTAAAAAGATAATTTGTTATTTCGACAATCACTTACGTATTCACACATTTACGCATTCAGCTATGAAAGTATTACTGATTAACGGTAGTGCACGTGCCAACGGCAACACGCATATCGCCCTCGAAGAGGTCGGCAAGACCTTGAAAGAGAACGGTGTCGACTATGAGATTGTAGGCATCGGAACGAAACCCGTGCACGGATGCATCGCCTGCGGACGTTGTCGCGAGTTGGGCCACTGCGTTTTCGACGATGACCTCTGTAACCGATTGGCCGAAAAGTTGTCCGGAAGCGACGCCCTCGTGGTGGGTACTCCCACCTACTACGGCCAGCCCAACGGAGCCCTGCTGGCCTTGATGCAGAGGCTCTTCTACTCGCAGTCACACCTGGCAATGCACAAACCCGCTGCAGGTATTGCCGTCTGTCGGCGCGGTGGCGCAACGGCAGCACTGCAGTCGCTCACTATGATGTTCCAGTTGCAGCACATGCCGATGGTCACGTCGCAGTACTGGAATATCGTCTACGGCCGTGCCGAAGGTGAGGCAGCACTCGACAGCGAAGGCATGCAGACCATGCGCGCGCTGGGCCGCAACATGGCCTTTTTGCTGAAGAGTATCCATTTGCAGGAGCCTGTCCCCTACCCCGAAAGCGAAGCCTGGGAGCCGATGCACTTCATACGCTGATGTGAACGTTCTGATATGACATTGCACAGGAAATCGTTCCACGAACTGACCACCGACGAGCTATACGAACTGCTGAGGGTGCGTAGCGAAGTCTTTGTGGTTGAGCAGAACTGCGTCTATCAAGACCTCGACGGTGACGACCAAAAGTCTATCCATCTATGGCTGACCGTCGAAGGCAAGGTTGTCGCCTTGGCCCGTGTATGCCCTGCGGGAACCCACATGGAGCAAGTCTCCATCGGTAGAGTAATCACCACCGAACGCGGCAAGGGCTATGGCAAGCAAATCATGCTTCATGCCATCGATGCAGCCGTTGAATGTTTTGGTGCGACGCACATCGACATCGAGGCGCAGGAATATGCTAGAGGCTTCTACGAGAGTGTAGGATTCAAGCAGTCGTCCAACACCTTCATGCTTGACGGCATTCCGCACATCAAAATGACATGGAAGATAGCGACAAACAGATAATTACTATGGATAATGCGAATGTTCGCGACAGAGCATTTTATTTATTCTCTCGCAGCTTGAGCCGGAAAGCCAATTCGTTGTCCGGATTGAGAATACGATTCTTAGGGGAAGCAACAAAAGAGCGCTGAAAATTCAGCGCTCTTTCTTTTTGTGCCCAAATTACATTAAGACAATAAATTTCACTTTCAAAAAAGGGTACGGAGGCTGGAGAGTATCACCCAATGAAAAAATCATCAAAAAAGGCAAAAAAGTTTCCATGATTGGAAATTATTTTGTATCTTTGCATTTGAAACCAAGCACATAGATGAATGCAAAAGTAATATATTTGCAAGATGCACAGCGTTTTATAGAAGAACTGCCGGCAAAAGCAAGGCGCAAAGTCTTTATCAATGACACAAGAACAAATGCTCGATAAGTATATCGGCAAGAAAGGCACGCCCGAAAGGGATGATTACGATGCTGAACTCCGCAAGGTGCTTGATGATTACCGCATCGGTGAAGCAATCAAGGCAGAGCGCAAACGGCAGGGACTGACACAAGAGCAGCTTGGCGAGCGCATGGGTGTACAGAAAGCGCAGGTATCGAAGTTAGAAAAGGGGCATAGTCCGGCATATTCCTCTATCGTTCGCGCGTTCCAAGCACTTGGCGCAAAAGCCGCCAGCCTTGACCTCGGCGAGATGGGTCGTGTCGCTCTTTGGTAGGTGTTATGTTCAATGTTGATTTCTTAAATTATCACCCTTCAGGGGGAGCAACAAAAGAGCGCTGAGATTCAGCGCTCTTTCTTTTTGTTACAGGTGCAGTGGGCACATCGGCCCGTCTTGGGGTCGGCGTTGGCACAGGGCCGCTTGAACTCCTTCTCCTTGTGCAGGAGCATCTTCAGGCCCAAGCCTGCCACCATCAGCCCCACAACACCCACGGCGATAAGCGCCACAACAACTATTGTATTCATTTCTGCGAGAATTCTTTGATGCGCTGTTCTTCACTGCGTTTGCACACCAGCAGGCGGTCGCCCTTGGCCGAGACGATGTAGCCGTCCAATCCCTGGAGGACCACCTTCGAGGCCTCCTCGGCATGCACCACACAGTTCTTGCACTCATAAAGATCCACCTTGCCCACGGCACCGTTGTTCGCGCTGTCCTTCTGCAGCTTGTCGTGCAGCGAGGCCCAGTTGCCGAGGTCGCTCCAGCCGAAGTCGGCCGGGTGCGTGTACACCCGTCCGTCGGCGGCGGCAGGCTCCATGACGGCATAGTCGATGCTAATCTTCTCGCACTGCGGGAAGACCTCCTGCACGTCGGCAACGGTCTTCATGCGCTCCATGTCGCTGGCAATGTTGGGCTTATAGGTCTTAATAGCCTCCGTGATGGTCTTCACGTTCCACACAAAGATGCCGGCATTCCACAGGTAATTCCCCGCCGCGAGATACTTCTCCGCCGTCCCCAAATCAGGTTTCTCCTTGAACGCCGCCACCTTGCTGATTTCTGCGTCAGCCAACTGCTCCCCTAAGATAGGGGAGCTGTCACGAAGTGACTGAGGAGTATGACCACTTTCCACTTCCACATAGCCGTAGCCAGTCTCGGGACGTGACGGCTTGATGCCGATGGTCACGATGGCATCGCTCTTCTCGGTGAATGCCAGCGCGTTGCCAATCACGCGGCGGAACTCCTCGGGGTTCATCACCACGGCGTCGGCAGGCGTCACCACCACGTTGGCCCCGGGGTCCTCGCCCTTGATGCGCCAGCAGGCCCACGCGATGCAGGGGGCTGTGTTGCGCGCCGCAGGTTCCGCAAGAATGTGATTCACAGGCATCTCAGGCAGCTGCTTCCGCACGATGTCCACATAGGCGGCATTCGTCACCACCCAGAAATTCTCCATCGGACACAACCCCTTGAAGCGGTCCACCGTGAGCTGTATCAGCGTGCGACCGCAACCCAGGATGTCAATAAACTGCTTCGGATACTCGGGGGTGCTCAGCGGCCAGAATCGACTGCCGATGCCGCCGGCCATTATGACGATGTGATTGTTCATATTTTCAATTATTAAAAAATGTTAAACGAAAAACTTTTCCTCTCGAAAAGAGGTGCAAAAATACAACTTTTCTTCCAAAAATCCAAATCTTATTCTCACCACCATGTTTTCCAACGGGTTACACAAGCTACCATCTACCTACCATCTCCTTACCAACTCCCTACCAACTCCTACCATGGTGGGTGTTGATAGGTCGTTCGCAGGACGAAGATACGTTTGTTAACAGATGTTAACATCTTTTCCTTGCTTATTGGGGAAATATTTTGTACCTTTGCAGTATGAACAAAAAAACACGAATAACTTATAAAGAAATGTATGTCAGTGAGTAATGAAACAATGAACGAGAAGATTTTTTCTTTGGAAGAAATTGATTATGCGCGCTTTTGGGGCTCCAACGACCGCATGCTCGACTTCGTGCGGCTGCTCTTCCCCAAGCTCAAGCTCATCGCCCGCGGCGAGATGCTCAAAGCCATTGGCAGCGAGGAAGATATCGCCTGGTTCGAGGGCAAGCTGCAGGCCATGATGACCTACTACGACAAGTTCGGCCGCATCACCGAGAACGCCATCATGGGCATCATGGAGAGCGGCGGCGGCAGCCCCGAGAGCGAGATGAGCGACGAGGTGCTGGTGCACGGCCGCAACGGCCTCCTCATCAAGGCACGCACCCCCAACCAGCAACGCCTCGTGCGCTCGGTCTACGAGCACGACATGGTCTTTGCCATCGGCCCCGCCGGCACGGGCAAGACCTATACCGCCGTGGCCATGGCCGTGCGGGCGCTGAAAAACAAGGAGATACGCCGCATCATCCTCACGCGCCCCGCCGTCGAGGCCGGCGAGAACCTCGGCTTCCTGCCGGGCGACCTGCGCGACAAACTCGACCCCTACCTGCAGCCTCTCTACGACGCCCTGCGCGACATGATCCCGCAGCAGAAGTTGCTGAGTTACTGGGAGGACAACACCATCGAGATCGCCCCACTGGCCTTCATGCGCGGCCGCACGCTCGACAACGCCTTCGTCATCCTCGACGAGGCCCAGAACGCCACCTCAGCACAATTGAAAATGTTCCTCACCCGCATGGGCCGCAATGCCAAGTTCGTCATCACCGGCGACCTCACACAGGTCGACCTGCCGCGCAACCAGCAGAGCGGCCTCCTGCAAGCCACTCAAATCCTGAAGGATGTGAAAGGCATCGACATCATCCAGCTCGACAACAGCGACGTCATCCGCCACCGCCTCGTCACCGATATCATCCGCGCCTACGACAAAGTGAAAAGTGAAGAGTTAAAAGTTAAAAGTGAATGATTTCTTATCCGAATTGTAAGATAAACCTAGGACTTCACGTCGTCGGCAAACGCCCCGACGGCTACCACGACCTGGAGACCCTCTTCGTCCCCGTCCACGACCTCTGCGACGAACTGGAGATCACCCCCCTCAACCCTCCCCCTTCCCAAGGGGGAGCACCCGCAAGGGGGAGGGAGTCACTCATGGTCCAGGACGGCATCGCCCTCGACAACGACCCCGACGACAACCTCTGCATGCGCGCCTGGCGCCTCCTGCACGACGAGTTCGCCATCCCGCCCGTGAGCATACGCCTCAAGAAGGGCATCCCCTTCGGCGCCGGCCTCGGCGGCGGCTCCGCCGACGCCGCCTTCACACTCAAGATGCTCAACGAGATGTTCTCCCTCCACCTGAGCGACAGCGACCTCGAGCACCGCGCCGCTCGCCTCGGCGCCGACTGCGCCTTCTTCATCCGCAACCAGGCTGCCTACGCCACCGGCATCGGCGACCGCCTGGAGCCCATCGCCCTCGACCTCTCCCCCTACCGCATCGTCATCGAGATCCCCGCCGGCGAGCACGTAAGCACCAAAGAAGCCTACGCCGGCCTTTCATTCTCCAACAACTCCCCCTCTGAGATAGAGGGGGTGGACGCCAACGGCGGACGGGGGCGTATGACCTCAAACACCTGCGCCAGCCCAAACTCCCCCTCTAAGATAGAGGGGGTGGACGCCAACGGCGGACGGGGGCGTATGACCTCAAACACCTGCGCCAGCCCAAACTCCCCCTCTAAGATAGAGGGGGTGGACGCCAACGGCGGACGGGGGCGTATGACCTCCCCAAGCGACCAGCCCCCTATCCACACCCACAACAAACCCTACCTCAAATCCGCACGACGTGAACTACGCTCTTATGGTACCTCGGCAGAAGCATGCCTATGGAACAGACTTAAACAGAAGAAACTATTCGACCTGCAATTCAGACGTCAATTCAGCATAGAAAACTACATCCTCGACTTCTATTGTCCGTCACTTAAACTGGCTATAGAATTGGACGGAGAAGTACACAACGAGCAACAAGAACACGATATCCAACGGGACTCCTATTTGCGCGACATTCACAGCATCACGGTTCTCAGATACGAAAACAAAGTGGTATTTGAACGCCCGAACTACATTGTTGAGGACATCCAACACTATATGCAGTGCAAAAGTGGGATTTCTGACATACGCCCCTGTCAGCCGCAAGCGGCTGACACCCCCTCTAACTTAGAGGGGGATTCAGATACCACCTGCGCCAGCCCAAACTCCCCCTCTAAGATAGAGGGGGTGGACGCCAACGGCGGACGGGGGCGTATGACCTCCACAAACAACCAATCCCATATATCCAGTTCTCTCTGCTTCAAGCGAAACGACAGAGATATATTGCACGAGGGGACTTTCTCCTATGCTCCCGCTCATACTCCCTCCCCCCTTCGGGGTACTCCCCCTATCTTAGGGGGAGATAACCCAAACTCCCCCTCTGAGATAGAGGGGGTGGACGCCAACGGCGGACGGGGGCGTATGACCTCCACAAACAACCAATCCCGTACCCTTTCCCGTCCCGACCTCCGCGAGGCGGTAAAGAGGCCCATCGGGGAGTGGAAAGACTGTATCGTCAACGACTTCGAGGCCTCCGTCTTCCCCTCCCACCCCGCCATCGCCGCCCTCAAGGACGACCTCTACCGCCGCGGCGCCCTATATGCCTCAATGACAGGCTCTGGCGCCGCCGTCTTCGGAATATTTTTTAAATAATTATTAACTTTTTTTATTAATTAAAATATTATTCGTACCTTTGCACTTTCAAAAAGACTAATAAAAACTCAAAACAATACGTCGGGGTAGCTGCCAAACAAATCGGTCTCGTGAACACTCGCGAGTTGTTCAAGAAAGCAGTCAACGGCGGCTATGCCATCCCCGCCTTCAACTTCA
>JAFSKP010000048.1 GCA_017448905.1 Bacteroidales bacterium
AAACAATCAAGCACTCAAGCAATCAAGCAATCAAGCACTCAAACATTCAAACACTCAAGCACTCAAACAATCAAGCAATCAAGCACTCAAGCAATAAAGCAATCAAGCACTCAAGCACTCAAACACTCAAGCAATCAAACAATCAAGCAATCAAGCACTCAAGCAATAAAGCAATCAAGCACTCAAGCACTCAAACACTCAAGCATTCAAGCAATCAAACATTCAATCAATCACCATAATGAATCGTCGCGACTTTCTTAAGATTTCCGGCTCGGGCGCCCTTGCCACCGCCACCGTTGCCGCCGGATGCTCATCCAAGCAGGAAACCCATGCCGAAGGACTCTCGCTCGGCGAAGTCCCGGTGGGGGAGATGACCATGCGCGAGAACCTCCATGGCGAGAAGGTATCACTGCTGGGCTATGGCTGCATGCGTTTCCCGACAATAGAGGGAGGCAGCGGTCGCGAGCAGGACCAGCCCCTTGACCAGGGCACCGTCAACCGCCTCATTGACTATGCCATAGAGCATGGTGTCAACCTCTTCGACACGGCTCCTCCCTATTGCAAGGGACAATCCGAACATGCTGTAGGCATCGCGCTGAGCCGTCACAAGAGGGAAGAGTATTACGTCTCGACCAAGCTCTCCAACTTTGCACCCACCACGTGGTCGCGCCAGGAGAGCATGAGGCTCTACAACAATTCGAAAAAGGAACTGCAGGTCGACTACCTCGACTACTATATGCTCCACGGCATCGGCATGTCGGCACGCGACACCGACGGCAACGAGCTTGATGCCCTGGAATGCCTGAAAAGGCGTTTCTTCGACAACGGCATGCTCGACTTCCTCTGCGAGGAGCGCGAGAAAGGTCA
The DNA here is from genome assembly GCA_017448905.1 of Bacteroidales bacterium. Lineage (GTDB taxonomy): Bacteria > Bacteroidota > Bacteroidia > Bacteroidales > P3 > Colimorpha. The sequence continues at coordinate 868 of JAFSKP010000048.1, forward strand.
CATCCACAACCTCGGTTTCTCGTATCATGGCGACATACGGGCTTTCGACTATCTCCTCTCGCTTCAGGACCAGGGGCTCTACCGCTGGGACCATGTGCTCATCCAGCACAACTACGTCGACTGGAACCACAGCAAGCTCATCAACGAACGCAACACCAACTCGAGTTACCTCTATGGCGAGCTGGAGAAGCGCAACATCCCGGCGTTCGTCATGGAACCCCTTCTCGGCGGCCAGCTCGCCAACCTCAACGACCATGCCGTACAGCTCCTCAAGGCGCGCGACCCGCAGGCATCGATAGCGTCGTGGGCCTTCCGCTTCGCCGGCAACCAGCCGCGAATCCTCACCGTGCTCAGCGGCATGACCTACATGGAGCACCTGCAGGACAACATCCGCACCTATTCCCCACACAAACCCTTGAACGACGATGAGCTGTCGCTGCTCGAGCAGATTGCCGACGTCTATGCCAATTTCCGCACTGTGCCGTGTACGGGTTGCAAATATTGCATGCCCTGCCCCTATGGTATCGACATTCCCGGAGTCTTCGCCCACTACAACAAATGCCTCAACGAAGGCAATGTCATCAATGCCGACAAAGCCGCGAGCGACGAGAGGAGGGAGTACCTGCGTGCCCGCCGGGCCTTCCTCGTCGGCTACGACCGCGCCGTTCCCTCTTTCCGCCAGGCCGACCACTGCATCGGTTGCGGCCACTGCCTCGCCGAATGCCCCCAAGGCATCAGGATTCCCGACCAGATGCAGCGTATCAACACTTACGTCGAGAGCCTCAAGCAGGGGCTGTAGTCCTTTCAGACTATGAGGTTATCGTGAGCCGTCAGGCACTGAAAAGTCAAGCGTCAGGTCGGTGATGTGGGCAATCTTTATTGTCCGTCCGTCGGCGAGGACTAGGAGTTGAGCCTCTTCGTCGATGTCTTTCACGGCGGCGGCAATGCGTTCGTGACGACCCCCCTCTTTGCTCCTGTCGGGAATGAAATAGGTGAGTGACACCTCGACGGGCGTATGTGGGGTGTCGGCGAGCGACTGCCGCAGCAATTCCAGCCGCTGGTCGAGCAGGGCAGCGAGGTCAGTACTCACCTCTATGGCCTGTTCTGTGGCGCGCGCGGTCTCGGCGATGGCATCCTCGTAGCCCGTGAGGGCGGCGAAGGGCGCAAACTGGGCGGCACGGTTCTGCATGGGCATGGGTTTGTGCCGTTTCGAGACGGGGTGGGGGAGATCTATGATGTCGGAATAGTCCATTGCCTTTCTTTTCTGTGCAGCGTGGTAACAGTGCTGTATTTCCAGAATAACGACAGTAGAGGTTTTTAAGTGTGTCGGACCGGTAATTTGGCGTCAGTTTCATTTTCGCAGCCATGCTTATCGATGGGTCTTCGGGCATCGGTGACCAGTCGGGCAAAGAAAAATGTTGCTTATTCTAGTTGTTAAATAGCTGTAATTCAATGAGACGATTTGTGGTCTAAAGAGTGATGGAATATTTTTGACACTTTTTTTCTTCCCGTAATGAAAAAATAGAGTACCTTTGCAATGCGAAAACCGTTATGAATATGGCAAGAGAAAACAGTCGTCGGACTAAGGCCGCGCGTGTCTTTGAACTCATCGTAGGCGTTGTGTTCCTCATCACAGCATGGGGCAAGATGGGCGATGTGTCCAGTTTCGGCGAGCTCATCATCAAGTATGGGCTGCCATTCTTCTCCATCCTTGCGCCGCTGATAGTGGCGTTCGAGGCGCTTTGTGGCCTGATGCTTGTTTTCCGACTGTGGCCTCGTGCCACGGCGGCGGTGACGGCAGCGATGCTGGTGGCTTTCACGTCGGCGTTCTTCTATGCCAACAACTTCCGTGGTGTCGCCGACTGCGGCTGCTTCGGAAGCCTCGGCCCGAGTGCCCCGGCGTGGCTCACCTATTCACGCAACGCCGTGCTGCTGGTGCTGTGCCTGTTGATAATCTTTTGGGAGCGTAAGACTGGCGACGTGGATTCCAAAGGGCTTCGATGGGGCTTGGTGGGGATGGTTATGACCGTGGCGGCCTTCTTCATCGGCTTCACTTTCCGCGTGCCGTCAAACTACAGCTCGCAGCTTGTCAAGCGTCATCCGCTACTCGACCGCACGATGGCGGAGACCGGCTTCGACCGCTTCGTTACGACCAGTGCCGACTCTACCTACGTCTTCTATGTCTTCTCGTACAGCTGCACCTCCTGCATCGACGGCATCAACAACATCAAGCGTTACGACAGCCGCGACATCTGCGACCGTTTCTACGCTTTCCCGGTGACGCACGACACCGACAGCACGCTGCACCGCTTCTTCGACATCGGCTTCGAAGAGGTCTTTGTAGGCGACAGTCTGCAAGGTGTCGTCACCCAGCTTCCTACGGTGCTATATGTCGAGAACAACAGAATCAAGTTTGTCATCGAAGGCTCGGTGCCGTCGGCCTACATCTTCAAGCAGTTCTATCTCGAAACAGAATAATAACCCTTTAATACATTTCAGCTATGAGAAAAAAGATTACTATTGTCTGCCTCACACTTGTTGCCATGGTGAGCATGGCTGTTGTCTCGGCTTGCGACCCCGACATGAAGCACTGCGAAGGAACGGATTCCCCCTACTGGTGCTCGAGTGCCAAGGTCTGCTGCGCCTACCAGTACCATGACGGACATGGCACCTGCTGGTCGACCATGAGTGCCTGCCGCAGCACCGGCTACGCCTGTACCGCCTGCCACCTCGAGGATTGAGGCTCCTTTTCGAACGTTTTCGATAAGCCAAATGACCAAAGCGAGCTTGCTCGTTTTGGCATGGCGAGAAAACGTGGTTGCGAAGAAACCAACCATTATTAAGAGCGAGAGAAATGGAAGCTTGCTTACATTTCCGAGCCGCAGAATGGTGCCATGAAATGGAAGGAAAAAAAGGACGCGACATTGAGTGTTGCGTCCTTTTCCTGTGATGGGGGATGGGTCACTTCAGCTTTTCGACGGCTTCGCGGGTCCAGAGGGAGAGGAATCTCTTGACTTTCTTCGGGTCGTAGGACTTTCCCTCCTCGAGCGATGCCGACTCTTGGATGTGGATGGGACGGCCCTCCTCGTCGAGGATTACGAAGACAGGGAATCCGAAGCGGGCGGGGTTGCCGAGATAGCGCATCGCCTCGGGATTCTTGTTGGTCTTCGAGTAGTTGACGTGGATGTAGACGAACTCTTTCTCGATGAGAGGGGCGACGGCGGTGTCGGTGGTGGCAAACTGGGCGAAGCGGAGGCACCAGGGGCACCAGTTGCCGCCGACCTGGCAGAGGACGTAGCGTCCGGTTTCGCGGGCTTCCTCTATGGCGTTGTTGATCTGCTCCATGGCGTCGATGCTTTCGTCGTAGACTTTCTCCTGGGCCGATGCAAAGGTGAACGAGGCGAGGAGCGAGATGATGAGAATGGCTTTTTTCATTGTTGTTTTTTTAGACTGTCTAGAAGCTCTAGAAACTCTAGACGGACTGGATGATTTCAATTTTCACAATTCACAATTCACTATTCACAATTCACAATTCACTATTCACAATTCACTATTCACAATTCACAATTCACAATTCACAATTCACAATTCACAATTCAATTTCCTTTGTATCCGTTGGGGTTGTTTTTCTGCCAGTTCCAGCTGTCGCGGCACATCTCTTCGATGCCGTACCGGGCTTTCCAACCCAGCTCGCGTTCTGCCTTGGCGGGGTCGCTGTAGCAGGTGGCAATGTCGCCGGCGCGGCGCGGCTTGATAGAGTAGGGGACAGGCACCCCGTTGAC
>JAFSKP010000049.1 GCA_017448905.1 Bacteroidales bacterium
CAAAGATACACATTTTTCCGCAATCAAGGGGGAAGCCGCATTTTTTTGCGCTTCTCCTTTGAATGTTTAAAGGCTTCCGCGCTCCTTTTTCTGTTCTTGACCAAAGTGTTGCATTTATGAGTTGAACTTAAGAAATGTTAAACTTTCTTAAAATTTCAGGGCAGAAATGTATTTTCAGGGCACTTTTTGCTTTATATATATGTAAGGAGTAATTATGCACGGTGATGAACAGCTCTGCAGGAAGCTCGAGCAGCTTGTCGGACGACACAGGAAAATGATTGAGATTCTGTGCCAAAGGGCATCCTATGGACGGGATGACACCTACAGAGACCTTGTACAGGAGTGTTATGTGGCACTACTGGAACATCTGCACAAACGTTCTTCCGATATATCGGAGCTGTATGAGGGGGCATGGGTCTACTGGCGATGCCGCGGAGCCATCACACGGTTCCGTCGTGCCCGTGAGCAACACCTCCAGCCGATGTCTGACGACGCTTTGCCCGATACCGAGACGTCGACACACGAGGTGACGCAGATGACCTTCGACGAGTTGACAGCAGGGCTCAGCCCTTCCGAACGCCGTGTTTTCGCCCTCATGGCCGATGGTGTCTCCGATGAAGAGATTGCTCGCCAGATGGGGGTGAAAATCCACACCGTGTCGCAGATGAGGCACAATATAAAGAAGAAGTTACAACAATATTTAAAACAATGAACAATATGGAGAACAACAAGCTGTCTGCCGAAGCGCTGAACCATGCCATCGTACTGGCGAGGAACCACTGCGAGGGGATGGAGGAGCGCTGCCGGCGCTACCGACGGAGGGCTACCATCAGGCGCGTCGCGTGTGTGGCGGTGCTGATTGTGGCGACGGTCCTCGCCGTCGACATCCTTATGGCAGTCATCGGCAGCCGTCCTTCGGCCCAAGGTGCCCTCTCGCTTGCCTCCGCCATGGAGTGTGTCCAACAGATAATTTTGAACGCATGATGCCCGGGAAGATAAAACTGTTCTGGCAGGTGAGTGCCGCACTGGTGTTCTGGGTGACAGGAATCGCCGCATTTGTGTTATGGCCGCGGGTGGATACCGGTGAGCTTTACAAGTCCTATGCCGGCAGGCAGGACATCGACGCCACCTTCCTCCACGCCTTCCCTCTCGGCGACACCGTCACCGTCGATGTCACGATACTGCATGCAGCCACAGACTCGTCATGGGGGGAGCTCTTGAAAGATTTTTCCTTCACCCCCATTCCGCAGGAAGCTTTGGAGTTCCTCGGTATGGAATCAAGAAAAAAGTCTTTCAAAAAGATTCATAAACCCAATCAAATGCAAAGGGAAAATGAGACAATCAGTGATTCTCTCCTGATAGTCATTCAGGAAGACAAATACACCTTGAGTATATTTCAACTAGAAAATAGAATCCAATATGACGCAATATTTCACGATAATCTTTCTCAAATAAAAAACAACAACAATGAGAAAAGTAACAAAAACAGTGGCACTTTTTGCTGTGCTGAGTCTGATGGCTACAGGTTGTCAGAAAGATAACATTGAAAAAAACAATTCCACGACAGTTCGCGAAGAGGTGAGCACCGTGTACACGATGCTGTATTCCATTAATGGAGTACAGCATAGCGTCACGTTACACGGCGAGTCAGAGTATCAGGCATTCATCCACGAGATGTTGAATCTGGCCCGGCAGGGGTATAGTATTGTTTTTTGTGATGAAAACAGGGTGTCGCAGACTGCCACGAAAGAGACGGTGTACTTCACTACAAATAGCCAAGTCGAGGCCGAATTATGGGTCAAAGCGAGGTCAGACGAGGGCTATCAGGTGGCCATATCATACGATGATAAAAACCATGTGTTCAACTGCGTGGCATGGCGATAGGCATACAAAATAAAAAAAAGGATATTTAACGTTAATAATGAAAATATGAAAATAAAGATATTTTTGATGCTGGCAATCCTGTTGCCAAAGGTATCGTCCTCTCAGGAGATGATTCGGGAGGTATATGAAGAGCCATCCTCTTTCTCCATGGCACGTCTCGACAATCTTGAAAAGAATTGGGTGGTGTACAATGAGAATGCCGACTATTCCAGCTTTGGTCTGATAGATACCTCCGGAATATATGCCCAATTTGTAAGGACTCAACAACATATCCATGTCAAGGATATGCTTGTTTTAGCTGACACTCTATACTTCTGCGGAAGCATGTACGATTGCTCATCGAAGACCGACATAGGTGTCATGGGACGATTTACCATTTCCGAGATAAAATATTCTCCGTCGACAATGACCGTGAAATACATGCCGTTCGAGGAATTCAAGGTTCTCAAAAAGATGGACCGGTATGACATGAACGGCTGCAAGCATGTGGTAATGGTGGGCACGGGGCAGGACGGCAAGGATTACTTGGTGGATGCATACACCCAGAATAACCCTCTGGCGCCCAATCCCAACGCCTGGTACAGGGCGTGGGCGTACATGCCCAATATAGACGCCGTGTTTGACGACATCGCCGTTGCCTATAGTAAAGTGGTGGTATCGGCGAGAATCGAAAACCAGATGGAAGTGCAGCTTTGCTTTATCGCCCCCAACCCCCTTATTACAGGCCCCTTTTTCAATACTTCCGTCATCGACATGGTCAAAGTGCCCGGTGAGCCTACCGACCGGGTCTTGCTCCAACATGTGGATAAAGACACCGTGTTTGCCATCTACAGACGTGGCCCCTACTTGGATATCTGCAAGTTTGTGGGTGAGGATAATAACTTCTCAATTCGTATCCCGATACTCCATACCTCAGGATATTTCCCTGAATTTTTCATTTTGAAGGACGTATGCATTGACAAGAATCGAGATGAGTTCAGCATCCTGCTCACAAAAGTGTATTATACAACCCCTTTCCACCAGATTTACCACATACCTTCTTCGCTGTTCCCGTCGGGAGGCAGTGTCGACGGTCATGAATACAACCTCAGCACTCCTCTCCATACGCCTATGACTTTGTGCGGAGGGATAAACCATGAAACAGTATCGATGGGCAGGCTTTTGGAGAGTTTGTCTCTGGGCAGGGTCAAGAACTCCCTGTTCGGTTCGTGCACAACCCAATTGTCTGCCGAGGCCGGAGAAAGGGATGGCTCCCTAAAGCCGATAGAAAAGAATATTGTGAAAACCATAGAAAGTGCAGAGTATAAAGAAATGTCCGTACTTGAAACAAAACGCGGGGTATCGCCCGTGTGCGATGAATATTAAACCTTAAAATAAAATATCATGAAAAAGATTTCAATTCTTATGCTGGCTTTGCTGCCGGCGCTGACGGGATGGTCGCAAGACACCGTTTCGAATCCCTACGGTCGGGGATATTTCACCAACAACATTCCCGATACGACCTCGTCCGCCTACTCCGTCGGTTGGGTTCCAACTTGCGGTGCCTCATGCGGGGTTGTGACCAAGGAGATGAAGGCCTCGCAGACGTTGAGGATATACGGCATTGCGGCCTGCATGATGTCCGATAGGGATGCGCTATATCTTCCGGAATCCCTCAGCGAAGAAGAACGACAGGAGTGGCTTGATAATTTTTATTCAAATTTTATCGACACCTCGGCAGATGAACTGTACGAATATCTGGGTATATACCTGAGTGACGGCGACACCGCACTGGTGCCCCAGCGAGAGGTAATGATACAATGGAGGGTCGACACTCCGGCCTACTATGTCGCAACGGGGCTGTATATGTGGGGAGGGCCTAATACCACGTACCCCATGTATGAGAAGTTTTTCGACTCCGGCTACGTGGCCGTCTCGGATTATTTCTATGTGGGAGTGACGCAGCGTTCCTGCGTTGGAACCTTTGGAACGCAAGCCCACATGGGATTGAGTTTGATGCAAATGAGTGGCAGAGCATGCGAAAAAAGCCCGGAGTACCATGTCAAAAAGATGTGTTGGCCTGAAGATGGCTATGTGTACTGGAACTGGGACCCGCGGGTGTCAATGATTACCTACGACCACTACCTGATTTTCCCGATCCTGGCTCCCGACGACTATCCTTGGGACACCTCGGGGGTGGGCGGCGACACACCTTGGGACACCTCGGGGGTGGGCGGCGACACACTGGCGGTGACACAGGCCGACATGGTGGCACGTTATATCTCGGTGCAGCCTAATCCCGCCACGGAACAGGCCCGTGTGCTGTCGAGTTTCGGGCTGTCCCACATCGAGGCTTACAACGCCGGCGGGCAGAAGGTCTACGAAGCCCCGGCTTCGGGCCTCGAGGCCGTCATCGACGTCGCCCCCTGGCCCCGCGGTACCTACCTCCTCCGCATCACCACCCCCTTAGGCACGGTGACAAAGAAACTGCTGGTGCAGTGAACCCTCCCAAGTGGAAAAAAGATCCCCGATTCCTTTTTTGTATCGGGGATTTTTTTATACAATATTTCGGCGTTTTTTGTGTTATTTAAGGATAAATATTGTAATAACACAACGTGTACGAATACCACACTCTGCCTAACGGCATCAAAATAATACTGAGCCATACTCCGTCGAGGGTTACCTACAGCGGTGTATATATCAATGTGGGCTCGCGTGACGAGGTGGGGGCCGACGAGGGCATGGCGCACTTCATTGAGCACTCGCTTTTCAAGGGTACCGAGCACCGCAAGGCCTATCATATCCTCAACCGCATCGACGGCGTGGGGGGAGAACTCAACGCCTTCACCACCAAGGAGGAGACCTGTGTCTATGCCTCGTCGTTGAGTGAGCATCTGGAACGCTGCCTGGAACTATTTGCCGACATCCTGTTCCACAGCACGTTTCCGTTGAACGAAATCGAAAGGGAAAAGGATGTTGTGCTGGAAGAAATCAATAGTTATAACGACAGTCCGTCGGAACTGATTTACGACCAGTACGAGGAACTGGCCTACGAAGGACATCCGCTGGCGCACAATATTCTTGGCACAAAGCGCAATGTGAAGAAGTTTACTCCCGAGCGCCTGCGCCGCCACATGGAGCGGAACTACACGCCCGAGCGCATGGTTGTCACCGTGAGCGGAAATGTGGAAATGGGAAGGTTGGTGAAGTTGTGTGAGAGGTATTTTGGTGGAGTTCAGAATAATCGGAGTATTCCTAATACTCGAAAAGAAAAGCCCGTTTTCCGCCTCTTCGATCGTCATATCAACCGCCATACGCACCAGGCGCATGTGCTCATCGGATGCGAAGCACCGGACATCTACCATGGTGACAAGACGGCCTTCACGCTCTTGAACAATATCCTCGGTGGCCCGGCAATGAACTCGCGCCTTAACGTGGCCATCCGCGAACGCTATGGCTTCTGTTACAATATCGAATCGCAGTATGTTCCGTTTTCCGATACCGGACTTTTCTACATCTATGCCGGCGTGGACCTCGACGCTGAGGAGAAGGCTCGGCACCTGATTACCAACGAGCTGTTGCGTATGGCTGAGACCCCGCTGACGGAGCGCCAGCTGCGGTCGGCACAGCGCCAGATGATGGGCCAGATGGCTATCAACGACGACTTTGGGATGAACGAGATGCAGAGCATCGGTAAGGCCTACCTGAGTTACGACCACGTGAACACCCTCGAGGAGATGAATGCCGACTTGCTGGCGGTGACGCCCAGCGAGCTGATGCGTGTGGCACAGGAACGTTTCCATCCCGAAAAATTTAGCACACTGGTATATGGTAATTGACTATCCTTGGTATTTCGTCCTGCTCTGCCTGCTGGCGGGGGCCGCCTATGCCGCGGGGCTTTACTATGTGGGGCACCGCCGCTTCGGCAAGGGCGTCAACGCCTTGTTGGCAGGACTACGGTTCGTGGCAGTGTCAGTCATCGCTTTGCTGTTGCTGGCGCCGGTGGCCAAACGCACGGTGCATGAGCGACAGAAACCATGGGTGGTGCTAGAAGAGGATAGTTCGCTGTCGGTGCAGATGAGTGTCGACTCGTCCTTCTCGCTGATGGACCTCTGGGACGACCTGACAGATGCGGGTTGCCAGCTGTCGTTCAATGCCGACGCTTCCAACGTGGAGCAGACCGACCTGGGCGCGCTGCTCGACAGGATTCCGCCCGAGGTGATGGCTGTCGTACTGTCATCGGACGGCATCAACAACCGTGGTCAGAACCCCACCACCGTGGCCGAGCGACTGGGTGTCCCTGTCTATACAGTGGCGTTGGGTGACACCACGCCCCGCCGCGATGCCGCATTGAGCAATATACGCCACAACCGTATTGCTTACCTCGGCAACAGCTTCCCGGTGGAGATTACCATTGGAGCTCACCGTCTGAAAGGCCGCACGGCACAGCTATCCATCACCGATGGACGTGGCAAGAAGGTTGCCTCACAACAGGTTAATTATTCTGATAACGAATTCAGTACCACGATCTCTTTCAGCATTCCGGCAGAGGTCAAGGGCTTACAGAAATACACCATCGGGCTCTCGTTGGTGGAGGGCGAGGTGGAGCCTGCCAATAATGTGTTGACGTTTTATACTGACATCATCGATGGCCGTCGTAAGGTCCTTATTTTGGGCAATGCCCCGCACCCTGACCTTGCAGCACTGAAGTCTGCAGTGGAGAGTAATCCAAACTATGAGGCGGAAGTAATGTTAGTGGAAAATGGAAAGATGAAGGTGGAAAGTGATATGAGTTTGGTTATTCTTCACAACTTACCATCGACCACGCACCAAGTTCCCAAGGAACTTGAGTCACTGCCGCAGGTCTTCGTCATCGGTACCCAGACCGACCTGCCGCGATTTAACGCCCTGCATACCGGATTGGAGATTGTATCGAAAGTAAAGAAAAGTAGCGAGGTGACGGCCGTCTACAACGACCGATTCTCGCTCTTCCACTATGACGCCTCTGACGGCGAAGCCCTCGAGCAGTTGCCGCCATTGGATGCACCTTTTGGCGAAGGTAAGGCTTCGGCCTCTCTCCAGTCGCTCCTCATCGCTCGCTTGGGCAGTATCGACACCCGCCAGCCGCTGGTTGCGGCTATAGCGCAGGGGCACCAACATAGGGTTTTTGTGTGGGGCGAGGGACTGTGGAAATGGCGTCTGGCAGACTACCTCAATAACAGTTCCCATGAGCATTTTGACCGTTTGGTGAGCCAGATAGTGAACTTTACTGCTGTCACGGACCATCGCGAACGCTTTATCGTAGAGACCGAGCGCCACTATTCTGACAATGACAATATCGTGGTGGGCGCACAACTCTACAACGATGCCTACGAGCCTTTCAATACGCCCGACGCTACTTTCTCGCTTATGGGTGATTCCGTCAAGGGTGACTTTGACTTCTCTCGCAGCGGCGACGGCTATAGCCTCATGCTTGGTCGTTTGCCCGAGGGTCTCTACCGCTACACAGCACGGGTACAATGTAATGGGGAAACACTCACCACCGAGGGCTCGTTTGCCGTCGAAGCACTGCATCTGGAGCAGGTCAACCTTACAGCCGACCACGCTTTGCTGCGTTCCATCAGTGCCATCACTGGCGGCAAGATGTACTACCCCGACCAACTTTCGGAACTCTGCGATGAACTCTCTGCACTCAAGCCTGTCATCTATACCCATACGCGATACTCCGAGCTGTTGAACCTGCCGTGGGTGCTGGTGTTAATTATCTTGCTACTTGGCACTGAATGGGTCCTGCGCAAATATTACGGTGAGATATGAAGACAAAGGGCATAGTAGGCGAGGCCTCAACGCTAGTGAGCGGCAATGTGTTGGCGCAGGTCATCACGCTATTGGCTTATTTCGTGCTTACACGCATTTATACGCCTGAGGACTATGGCCTTTTCAATATTTTTTATTCTTACATCGAGGTGCTTATTATTTTCAGCACCTGCAAGTACGAACTAGCCATTGTGGTGGCTGATGACGAGCGCGAGGCTTCTGCCGTGGCGAGTTTCGCCTTGCGGCTCAACACGATAGTCTCCGTTGGACTGCTCTCTGCGGCTCTGTTGCTTTGGCTCACAGGGACCCTGCCAGGAAATTTCGCCCAATTGAGTTGGATAGTGTTGCTCATCCCGCCGATGGTTTTCTTTTGTGGTACCTCACGGGTCTATAGTTACCTCTACAACCGTTTTCATCAGTATGCGCAGATAGCGCTCTCTGACAATGTTAACGCTGGGGTTGGTGCTGTAATGAAGATTGTCCTTGGTGTGCTGGGCTTTGCTACAAGTGGGTTGCCGCTGGGGACGGTGTTGGGCAGAGCAGCATCGAACATTAACTATCGGTTGCGGTTGAAGACAATCTCGAAAATTCAAAATAATCGTAGTATCCCGAGGCCTGAGCAGAGGGCTGCAGCACGTAAACATCGCAACTTCCCCTACTATGTGGCCTCCAAGGATTTCATTAACGCGTTCTCGTCCAACCTGCCATTCCTCTGGGCCGCACTTTATTTCGAGCGTGCGGAGGTGGGACTCTTCGGATTGGCGCTGACTTTCACGTTGCAGCCGGTCAATATCCTCAGTGCTGCTTTCGAGCGGGTGCTCTATGCTCGTACAGCAGAGGCTGTGCGTGACCGCCTACCTGCCATGCATATGCTACGACGGTTCCTCGTAATGTTGCTGGCTGTGGCAGTGCCGATATGTGTACTGGCATGTTTTTTTGCCGAACCGGTTTTTGTCTTCTGCTTTGGCAACCGCTGGGAGGGTTGTGGCGTTTATGTTCAGGCTCTGTTGCCGCTGGCGTTGGTGGGGCTGTGTTCAACTTCGCTGATGTTCGTCTCCAATGTCTTCTCTACCCAGCGCATCGAATTTGGATTCTTTCTTGTGATGGTAGTTTTGCGAGTGACAGCCATTGCCGTAGGCATTAGCCAGGGCGACTTCCTATTGACGATCACACTATATGCAACAGCAGGGACACTTGTTCAAGCGTCCCTGCTGATATGGTACCTCTGGCAGGTACGTCGCTATGAGCGCACTCTTACCAGTTGAATTTCACGAAGCAGACTTGTGGATCTTCAAGATTGGTGCCATTTCCGATGGTAACTTTGTAGGTTCCTGTATGGGCACTGCCGTGGGAGCTGGGATAGAGGTGAATCTGGATGGCTGTATTATCGGTACCGGGAGCCAGATTGACAGCCTCTGAAGTGTAGGGTAGGAAGCGGTCGGTGCACTGACCGTAGCAAATGGGAGCCCGCTCCATGGAAGAGGGTCCCTCAGCGAGTTCCACCTTGTATACACGCTGAAGCGTGTTGTCGGTTTTGTTTTTCACATATAGGGCCACATCAGCGTCATCAATATCGAGTTCTTCCGCGGTGAAGGTGTGCTCCACCGTGGCACCTGCGGCAACAGCCTGTCCGTTGTGGATGATTTCAAACGAGGTCGATTCCTCATAGGTTTCCTGCTGCTGGGAATCGTCGGATTTTTTGTCGTCGTCCTTCTTGCAGGCAACAAAACCAACCATGGCCATCATCATGACAGCTGCCATCATAAATTTGAAAATCTTGTTCATTTTGTTTGAGGTTTAATGATTTCAATCTAATTTCAGTACTGCGAGGAAAGCACTCTGCGGCACTTCCACGTTGCCCACCTGGCGCATACGTTTCTTGCCCTCTTTCTGCTTCTCGAGTAGTTTTCGTTTACGTGTGATGTCACCGCCGTAGCACTTGGCTGTAACGTCTTTGCGCACCTGACGCACCGTCTCGCGGGCGATAATCTTGCTGCCGATGGCCGCCTGGATAGCCACGTCGAACTGCTGGCGCGGGATGAGGTCTTTCAGTTTCTCGCACATCTTGCGGCCGATGGGGTAGGCGTTGTCGACATAGGTGAGGGTGCTCAGGGCGTCGACAGGGTCGCCGTTGAGCAGTATCTCTAGCTTCACTAGCTTCGAAGGCTGGTAGCCGTTGATGTAGTAGTCGAACGAGGCGTAGCCCTTCGAAATGGATTTGAGCTTGTCGTAGAAGTCGAAGACTACTTCACCCAAAGGCAGGTCGAAGGTGATCTCGATGCGGTCGGTGGTCAGGTAGTTCTGGTTTTTGAGGATGCCGCGCTTGTCCATGCAGAGTTTGATCACCGGGCCGATGAAGTCGGCCTTGGTGATGATCTGTGCGTGGATGTAAGGCTCGTAGACCTCGGCGATATTGTTCGGCTCGGGCATGCCTGAGGGGTTGTAGACGTCAATCTCGCTGCCGTTGGTCAGCTTCACCTTGTACTGCACGTTGGGCACCGTGGTGATGACATCCATGTTGAACTCGCGTGTCAGGCGCTCCTGAATGATTTCCATGTGCAGCAGTCCGAGGAATCCGCAGCGGAAGCCGAAGCCCAGGGCCAGCGAACTCTCGGGCTCAAAGGTGAGGCTGGCATCGTTCAGCTGCAGCTTCTCGATGCTGGCGCGCAACTCCTCATAGTCGTCGGTATCCACGGGATAGACACCCGCGAAGACCATCGGCTTGACGGCCTCGAAACCCTCGATGGGTTTCTCGCAGGGATTCTGCACATGCGTGATGGTGTCGCCCACGCGCACCTCTTTTGAGGTCTTGATGCCGCTGATGATATAGCCTACGTTTCCGGCTTTCAGCTCCTTGCAGGGCTCCATGTTCAGGCGTAGCACGCCCACCTCGTCGGCATCGTACTCGCGGCCCGTGGAGAAAAACTTCACATGGTCGCCGGTCTTCAGCGTGCCGTTCATGATGCGGAAGTAGCTGATAATTCCACGGAAGGGATTGAAGACAGAGTCAAAGACGAGGGCCTGCAGTGGCGCATTGGGGTCGCCTTCGGGGGCTGGGATGCGGTCGACGATGGCGTCCAGTATCTCGGGTACACCCATGCCCGTCTTGGCAGAGCAGCGCAGAATCTCTTCCGGCTTGCAGCCCAGAAGGTCAACAATCTCGTCGGCTACTTCCTCGGGCATGGCGCTGTCGAGGTCTATCTTGTTCATCACAGGGATGATTTCAAGGTCGTTTTCCAGGGCTAAATATAGGTTGCTTATCGTCTGTGCTTGGATACCTTGAGTGGCATCGACCACCAACAGCGCACCTTCGCAGGCGGCGATGGCACGAGATACCTCATAGCTGAAGTCTACATGGCCTGGAGTGTCAATTAGATTGAGCACATAGTCGCGGTAGTTCATTTGGATGGCATGGCTCTTGATGGTGATGCCGCGCTCCTTCTCCAAATCCATGTCGTCAAGTACTTGGTCCTGCATATCGCGCTGACTGATAGTGTTTGTTACCTCCAGCAGTCGGTCGGCCAACGTGCTCTTGCCGTGGTCGATATGCGCTATGATGCAGAAGTTGCGTATGTTTTTCATCTGTTGTGATTCTTGTACTCCCGCAGAGAATCGAACTCTGATCAAAGGTTTAGGAAACCTCTATTCTATCCATTGAACTACAGGAGCAGTACGCAAATTAGAGTTTGCGTTTAATTTCAATAACTTCGTAGGCTTCGACGATGTCGCCGACTTTGATGTCGTTGTAGTTTTCGATGTTCAGGCCGCAGTCCTGGCCGCTGACCACCTCCTTGACGTCATCCTTGAAGCGCTTGAGGGAAGCGAGCTTGCCGGTGTAGACCACGATACCGTCGCGGATGATGCGGATGTTGCTCTGGCGGTTGATTTTGCCGTCGAGGCACATACAGCCGGCGATGGTGCCGACCTTGCTGATTTTGAAGGTTTCGCGAATCTCGAGGTTGG
>JAFSKP010000050.1 GCA_017448905.1 Bacteroidales bacterium
AGCAATCAAACACACAAGCAATCAAACACTCAAGCAATCAAGCACTCAAGCACTCAAGCAATCAAACACTCAAGCAATCAAACACTCAAGCAATCAAACACTCAAGCAATCAAACACTCAAGCAATCAAGCAATCAAACACTCAAGCAATCAAACACTCAAGCAATCAAACACTCAAGCAATCAAACACTCAAGCAATCAAGCATTCAAATCAACGTATGATCACACAATTTGAGACCCCTCTCTCACCGCCATAGTCATACCTGCCATTGTCAGACGGTCGGTTGACGATGCCGCCGTGCGGCATCCCTTTCACATACATGGTCGTTGACCCACCGCCGTCGAGGTTCAATGCGTCGCGGCAGCCGAGGTAGAGCAGCAGCTTCTGGAAGTCCTGCAGCGACATTCCCTCCGACTGTTTTGAACGTCCGTCGAGAGTCACCAGCAGCACCGTGCCGTCGGCTCGCGTCCCTATCGCCGTGCGGTTGTGGCGTTGTGTCACGAAAGTCTTGTCGTCACGCATCGACACGAGTCTCCCGTCGTGTATCAGCATCGGGCCCGCAGTCATTATGTTGCTGTCGCCCCATTCCCGTTCGGCCATCCTCGTGCTGTCAGGCACGACATAGGCCGGGCGACCGTCACGCAGTACAAGCGAACCATACTGGTAGTACTTGCGGTGTACGCTGTCCGAGGGCTGCGGCGTATTGATGCCCAACTCCTTGCCGTCGATGCGAAGATAACAGATCGGGTTGTGCCGACTCATGTCGAAGAAAGAGCCATTGACGGCAGCATAGGCACCGTTGCGACTGGCATGAACCGTGGTTGGTGTGCGACGCTCCTCGAACGTGAATGCCACCCTTCGAGGCGAAGTGGCGGGAAGCTCTATGACGCAGATGTTCTGGTTGGCGCCAAGGCAGTTCTTCTTGTTGAAGTGAATCTGTTTCAGCACAAAGCCATCCATGCTGTCGACATGCCACTGTGCATTGGATATGAACAGTGAGTCAGCACGCGAAAAGCTCTGCGCATTAGATAGCAGGCATAAGGCTACAAGGAACAAAAAGAGTATTGGTCGTTTCATAGAAGCATTCATTATTAATCAACATAGTAACACACTCACACATTCAAGCATTCAAGCATTCAAGCATTCACACATTCACACATTCAAGCATTCAAGCATTCAAGCATTCTCTCATAGTCATGTTGCATCATGCATTTGAAGTGTCCTTTCGGGCATCGTTCCGTTCCCATGCGTCGGCATGGCCAGCAACGCAATCCATTGGCGGTAAAGTCAATATGCTCTGTGCCGTAAGCCCAGAAGCCGAATCGAGGCGAGGTACAGCCCCAGACAGCTATTACCTTTTTCTTGTACGCTGCGGCCACATGCATCATCGCCGAGTCGGGAGTCACCACTGCCATCGCTCCTGCAATCAATGCCGCAGACTGTTGCAGTGTGGTCTTGCCACAGAGGTTTCTCACATTGGCGTTCAAGTTTACGGATTCCATGCGTTTTCTGTCTCCATCGTCGCCCACAAGCACCACATCCACCCCGGATTTGTTCGCCAGCATAGCGATTTTTTCAGGCGGGATGCGTTTCGTCTCGTGCTGTGCGCCACAGGCAATAACCACGTATGGTAATTGCTTGAATGCTTGAATGCCTAAATGCTTGATTGTTTGATTAAAATCAGGCAGTTCCAGACCCTTGCCGTCGTTCGAGACTCCCAGAGGACTGACAGCATCGAAATATCTGTCCACCACATTGCGGCCCGACATGATGTCCCATTTGAACAGTACCAGCATGAATTTCCCCAGATTCTCCTTACGATAGACGAATGTGCGTGTCCCGATTGCGCGACGCAGCCTCCTTGAGTGGTGGTTGTTATGCAGGTCCACTACACAGTCGTAGCCTTCCCATTTCAGTGCGTCCACCTGTTCCTCCGATCCGTCGTAGACTATCAGACGGTCAAGGTTTGGATTGCCCACGATCAGTTCGCTGCATATCCGTTTGGTTATCAAGTGAAGCTCACAATCGGGCAGCATTTTCTTCAGACATCGTAACACAGGCGTTGTCAGCACGACATCGCCGATGGAGCTCAGACGTATGACAAGAATCTTCACCGTCCTAAAACGTCTGACATGGTGAATACACCCTTCTTTCCACGAAGGAACTCAGCGGCGATGACGGCGCCCAAGGCAAGCCCCTGTCGGCTGTGTGCCTCATGGGTCAAGGTTATGGTGTCGAATATGGAGCTGTAGCGGACGGTGTGGATGCCCGGTATCTCGCCCTCACGGACGGATTGGATCGGGATGTTGTCGGCATCACTTCTCTTGCCCTTACTATTGGCGACTATTTGCTCACGTAGAGTTATCGCCGTGCCGCTGGGCGCGTCGAGTTTGTGGATATGGTGTGTCTCTGTGATGTCGGCCTGGTAGTCGTCACGTCCACTCATCAGTTGTGCCAGCCGCTGGTTGAGCGAGAACATGATGTTCATGCCGATGCTGAAATTGGTAGCCGTCAGCATGGCACCATCGCGTTCCCGACAGAGCCTGGCCAGTTCGTCGTATGATTCATACCACGCCGTGGTGCCACAGACGACAGCTATGCCGTTCTCGATGCAGAAACGCAGGTTGGCCGCTGCGGCAGCAGGCACAGTGAACTCAATTGCCACATCTGCCTTTTTCAGCTGTGCCGCATTCGACACCAGCTCTTCAGCGTTGTCGATGGTGCATACAATCTCATGGCCACGTGTTGGTGCCAGTGCCTCTATGGCATGCCCCATCTTGCCATATCCGATCAGTGCTATCTTCATCTTTCTTGATTGCTTGATTGTATGATTGCTTGACTGCATAAATCAACTGCGAGACACAGTTGGTTAAACTGAATGCTTGATTGTCCGGGTATTTGACGCGTCAAATACCCGGACAATCAAGCATTCAATCAATCATGCATTCAATTCGGCCATACGGGCTGCAGGTTGCGGTCGCCGTAGGCGTCGTCAATCTTGCTGATGGTAGGCCAGTACTTGTCGCCATGCTCCTGCGGGAAGGCGGCAACTTTGCGGCTGTACGGGTAGTTCCACTCGTCGGCGCAGACCACCTGCATGGTGTGGGGAGCGTTGGCGATGGGGTTGTTCTTCTCGTCGTACTTGCCGGTCATGATGTCGTCGATTTCCTGACGGATGCTTATCATGGCGTCGCAGAAGCGGTCGAGCTCGCTGAGCGGCTCGCTCTCGGTGGGTTCCACCATGAGGGTGTTGTGCACCGGGAAAGCTACCGTAGGAGCATGGAAGCCGTAGTCGTCGAGACGGCGGGCGATGTCGCCGACGCCGACCTTGAGGCTGAACTCCGCGAAGTCGACGATCATCTCGTGACCACACATGCCGTTGCGGTTGGTGTAGAGAATCTTGTAATACTTCTGCAGACGGGCGCGCAGGTAGTTGGCGTTGAGGATGGCGTGTTTGGAGGCTTCGGTGAGACCGTTGCCGCCGAGCATCAGCAGGTAGCCGTAGGTGATGGGGAACAGCAGCGCGTTGCCGAATGGAGCGGCAGCCATGGCGTTGCCCTTCTTGCCGCCGACATTGTAGATGCAGTGCTTGGGCAGGAAGTCGAGGAGCTTCTCGCTGACGGCGATGGGACCGACACCCGAGCCGCCGCCGCCGTGAGGGCCTGCGAAGGTCTTGTGAAGGTTGAGGTGGCACACGTCGGCACCCATGCGGCCAGGAGAGGTGATACCCACCTGGGCGTTCATGTTGGCACCGTCCATGTAGACGAGGCCGCCAGCCTGATGGATGATGTCGACAATCTCGAGGATGCCCTCTTCGAAGGCACCGTGGGTCGAGGGATAGGTAATCATGATGCAGCTGAGGTTGTCCTTGTACTGCTCGACCTTGGCTTTCAGGTCGTCGATGTCGACGTCACCCTTGTCGTTGCATTTCACAACCACCACGGTCATGCCGGCCTTGGCAGCCGAGGCGGGGTTGGTGCCATGGGCCGAAGCGGGGATGAGGCACACGTTGCGCTGCGGGTTACCGCAGTCGATATGGTAGTTGCGGATAACGGTGAGGCCGCTGTATTCGCCTGCCGAGCCCGAGTTGGGCTGCAGCGACACGCCGGCGAAGCCAGTGATGATTGCGAGCATCTCTTCCATCTCCTTGATCATCTGGAGCGAGCCTTCGGCCTGGTCGGCGGGAGCGAAGGGGTGCATCCCTGCGAAGCGGCTCCAGCTCAGCGGCAGCATTTCGGCGGCGGCGTTGAGCTTCATGGTACAGCTGCCAAGCGGAATCATAGCGCGGTTGAGGCTGAGGTCCTTGACCTCGAGCTTCTTCATGTAGCGCATCATCTCGGTCTCGCTGTGGTATCTGTTGAAGACGCTGTGGGTGAGGTAAGTGCTCTTGCGCAGCAAAGTCTCGGGGATGTCGTCGAAGTCTGTGCGTCCGCAGTTGCCCTGGCACTGGATGGTCTCAGGCTCCTTGCCGGCAGCCTTTGCCAACACGGTGATGATGGCGTTGATGTCGTCGAGCGATGTTGTCTCGTCGAGGCTGATGCCGATGCACTCCTCGCAGATGTAGCGGAAGTTGATGCTGGCGGCCTCGGCGACCTTGCGGACTTCGGCTGTCGGAACGGGGCACTGGAGAGCAAGGGTGTCGAAGAAGAGGCGGTTGTGCTGTTTGTAGCCGTACTTGGCGAGCTCCTTAGCGAGGCGGACGGCCTGGCAGTGCATGTTGGAAGCGATGCGACGGATGCCTTCCGGACCGTGCCAAGCAGCATAGAAACCGCTCATGATGGCCTGGAGAGCCGATGCGGTGCAGATGTTCGAAGTAGCCTTTTCGCGTTTGATGTGCTGCTCGCGCATGCCGAGAGCCATACGGAGGGCGGGGTTGCCCTTCACGTCGACGCTCCAGCCGATGATGCGGCCGGGGAAGCTACGCTTGAAGGCCTCGGTGACGGCGAAGAAACCGGCATGAGGACCGCCGAAGCCCATGGGCAGACCGAAGCGCTGGTTGCTGCCGAAGGCACAGTCGGCGCCCATCTCGCCGGGAGTCTTGATGAGGGCGAGAGCCATGAGGTCGGTGGCGACACCGACGAAGATGCCGAGCTCATGTGCCTTGGCGATGAAGTCGGTGTAGTCGCAGACCTCACCGAACTGGTTGGGGTTCTGAACGATGGCACCGAAGAAAGTGTTGTCGAGCTGAATTTCTGAAGCTTGTCCGACAACAATCTCGATGCCGCGGGGAGCGGCGTTGGTACGCATCACGTCGAGAGTCTGGGGGAAGATGCAGTCGTCGACGAAAATCTTGCAGTCATTCTCTTTCTGCTGGGCGCGGCTGCGGCTGTTGTAGAACATGATCATGCACTCGCCGCCGGCGGTAGCCTCGTCGAGCAGCGATGCGTTGGCGAGGGGCAT
>JAFSKP010000051.1 GCA_017448905.1 Bacteroidales bacterium
AATGGTGGATAGTGAATGGTGAATAGTGAATGGTGAACAGTGACCGCGTCAGCCCCTCTATAACCAATAGCCAATAACCAATAATCAATAACCTCTCATGACTGAGGCTTTCCTGCAATACGTATGGCAACACAAGTTGCTTGAGGGCGGGCTGACCACCACAGATGGGCAGCCTGTCGTCGTAGAGCGTGCCGGAGAGCTGAACCGCGATGCGGGGCCGGACTTCCATGATGCCCGTATCACCGTGGATGGTATCCGCTGGGCCGGCAACGTCGAGGTGCATATCAAGGCTTCGGACTGGAATGCACACCATCACTCCGACGACAAGGCCTACAACAGTGTCATTCTCCATGTCGTTTATGCGTATGATGCTGACGTGGTGCTGGAAAACGGCAGCAAGGTCCGCACTGTCGAGATAGCCGACGCTATTCCCGACCAGGTGTGGAAGAACTACGACGACCTGATGCAGTCGGCGTTGACCAACGAGATTCCTTGTTCGCCTCGTCTGAAAGAGATTCCCGAGTTCCTGTTCCACACGGGGCAGGACCGTGTGCTCGTCGAACGGCTGCAGCGCAAGTCGGAGGATGTGGGACGGATGCTCAAGTCGACCAGAGGCGGCTGGGAACAGGTGTGCTATCAGCTTGTGGCGCGCTATTTCGGCGGGAAGGTGAACGCATTCCCCTTCGAGCTTCTTGCCAAGGTGACACCGATGAATGTGCTGGCCAAGATAAAGGACAATCCTTTCCGCGTCGAGGCGCTGTTTTTTGGCCAGGCGGGGTTGCTCAGCGGCATTTTCTTCGACGACTATCCCAATGCACTGCAGAGAGAGTACAACTATATGAGTGCTGCATACAGCCTCAACCCCATGCAGGCACACCTATGGAAATACTTCCGCATACGTCCTGCCAGTTTTCCGCCGCTGCGTATCAGCCAGTTCGCAGCATTGATTTCCCGGTCGAGCAACCTTTTCTCAAAACTGCTGGAGACCAGGGATGCCAAGGCACTGCGTACTTTTTTCGACGTGGAGGCATCGGATTATTGGCGTAGCCATTTCCGTTTCGACAAGCCTGTCGGCAAGGGAGTGTCGGCTACGGCGAAAAACCTGGGCGATGACATGATAGACACCATACTGATAAATGCCTGGGTGCCGCTGCTTTTCACGTATGGTCAAGAACATGCCGACGAGGAGCTGAAGGATCGCGCACTCGCCATCCTGCACCAGATCCCTGCGGAGAAGAACCGTACTGTCATGCTGTGGCAGAAGGCGGGGAAAACCCCCACCGATGCCGCCGACAGCCAGGCTATGATACAACGCTACAATGAGTATTGCAGCAAGAAACGGTGTCTGGAATGCCCATTGGCATTCAGACTGTTGAAAACAAATGTAAGCGATGATATGCAATAAACTATCGGATATTTTGAAGGCTGTGGAGTCGCGTATGACGGAACCGGAACGTGTGTTCACGCGTCTGCTCACCGACAGCCGCCAGCTGACGGATCCCGGCGAGACGCTTTTCTTCGCCATACCCACCAAGCGTAACAACGGTGTCCGTTATGTGGCTCCGCTTTATGCAAAGGGGGTAAGGAATTTCGTGGTATCCGCCGATACAGACAATACCGTACGCGCCTCGCTGGGGGCGATGAAAGATGCCAACGTGTGGTATGTGAAGGATGTGGTGCTCTCGTTGCAGCACCTCGCCGAACATCATCGCAGCCAGTTCGACATACCGGTGGTGGGCATTACCGGCAGCAATGGCAAGACGATTGTAAAGGATTGGATAGTCCAGCTCCTGTCGCCGGACCATAATGTCGTGGCTAGTCCGAAGAGCTATAACTCGCAGATAGGGGTTCCTCTGTCAGTTTGGCAGATAAAGGCGGAACATGACATGGCAGTCATCGAGGCAGGCATCTCGGAGTCGGGCGAGATGGAACGGCTTCGCAGCGTGGTGCGTCCGACGATAGGCATCTTCACCAATATCGGCCAGGCACATGACGAGAATTTCCTTACCCGTCACCAGAAAGTAGCCGAGAAGCTGCAACTGTTTACCCATTGCAATGTCCTTATCTACTGTCTCGACCATAAGGATATCCATTCTGTAATCTCGGAGAAGGAGAGCCTTCGCGACCTGTGCCGCTTCACGTGGGGGAAGGGCGACGAAAACCCTGTCCAACTGACGGAGAGTCTTGTGGGCGACCATGAGACAACTCTGAAAATAAAAATCAATGCATGCGATGGCGCTTTGCCGAAAGAGGCAAGCCATGCCGCAGGCAGTCAGTTCGATGTGGTGATTCCTTTTGTCGACCGTGCGTCAATCGAGAATGCTATGCATTGCGTGACCCTGCTCGTATTGCTCGGCTACCGACCCGACGTTATTGCGGAGCGTTGCCGCAGCTTGCTGCCGGTGGCCATGCGTCTTGAGATGGACGAGGGCATCAACAACTGCCTGCTTGTCAACGACAGCTACAGTCTGGACATCAACTCGCTGTCGATAGCACTCGATTTTGTCCAGCATGAGCGTCAGCATTTCCGTAAGACACTTATCCTTAGCGATTTTATCCAGTCGGGTATGCCAGAGGGCGAACTGTATACCCAGGTGGCAAGCCTGATTGCCCAGCGCGGCATCACAAAGCTGATAGGCATAGGACCTGTTTTGTCGCGTTGCCGCTCCTATTTCGATGGCATTGACAGCTGTTTCTTCGAGAGCACAGAAGAATTCCTGCAGCATTACTCTTTTTCCGACTTCGAGAACGAGACCATTCTGCTGAAGGGAGCCCGTGTTTTCTGCTTTGAGGATATCGCCAAGGTGTTGCAGCGCAAGCGTCATGAAACGATAATGGAGGTCGACCTCGATGCGTTGGTCCACAATGCCAACTATTACCGTTCGCGTATCAAGCCCTCCACCAAGCTGATGGCCATGGTCAAGGCGTCGTCGTATGGCGCCGGCAAGGTGGAGGTGGCCAACACACTACAGTTCAATCATGTCGACTATCTTACGGTCGCTTACTGCGACGAAGGCGTTGAACTGCGTCGCAACGGCATAATGCTGCCCATAATGGTGATGAATCCCGAGGAGGAGAGTTTTGACAACATCATTCGCTATCGCCTTGAACCTGACATATACAGTTTCCGTATTCTGAAGCTCTTCTCCGATGCCGCACGGCTACATGCCGATGCTGCCAACCCCGTGGCAATACACATAGAGCTCGACACCGGCATGCATCGTCTCGGATTCAGCCCTGACGACATGGAACGGCTGGCACAGACACTTGGCTCCATTGATGCTCCTGTCGCGGTACGTTCCATTTTCTCGCATCTGGCATGCAGCGAGGATTCGGCGATGGATGACTTCACACGGCTGCAAATCAGTCGTTTCAGAGATGCCTCTTCTCGTCTCAAGCAGCTGCTGGGTCGTGGCGACATACTATGTCATATCCTCAATTCGTCGGGCATCACGCGGTTTCCGGAGGCACAGTTCGACATGGTTCGCCTCGGCATCGGCCTCTACGGCATCTCGCCGGAACCGGAGGTGCAAAGCATGCTGCTGCCTGTCAGCACGTTGAAGACTCGCATCTCGCAGATAAAGGATATTCCGCAAGGCGACTCGGTGGGCTACAACCGTCGCTGGATAGCTGCCAGGGATTCGCGCATAGCCATCATACCGATAGGTTATGCCGATGGACTTTCACGTCAGCTGGGTTATAGTCGCGGCCGAGTACGCATCGCCGGCAAGGATGTGCCTATCATAGGCAGCATCTGTATGGATATGTGCTTTTTGGATGTTACAGGTGTCGACTGCCAGGAGGGCGACGAGGTGATACTCTTCGGACCTGACGGCATGCTTGCCGCCATGGCAGAGGCCGCCGGGACAATACCTTACGAGATCCTCACCGCCATATCGTCACGCGTGAAAAGAGTATACGTAAGCCAATAACACATTCAAGCATTCAAACACTCAAACATTCAAGCATTCCCTATGTTTTCTTCCAGAATGAAACTAGCGGACATCATAGCCGCGAACCATAACATAATTCTTTTGTTGCCGCGATTTGGTATCCCGCTGGGCTTTGGCGAAAAGTCGGTACGTGAAGTCTGTGTCGCCGCCGGAGTGCCGGTAGACTTCATGCTGCTGGTGTGCAACCTCTACGCCTTCGACGACTATATGCCATCCATGGAGGAGGTCAGCACTATCGACATGCAGCCGCTGGTGCCCTACCTGATGGCCTCGCACAACTACTATACACGGGAGCGTTTGCCACACATAGAGAGCCATATAGCCCACATCGCGGAGCGGATGGATGAGCGAACTGGCTCGATATTCAAGCAGTTCTATGCCGACTTCCGCCGTGAAATTACGGCCCACTTCCAGTCGGAGGAGGAGCATGAGTTTCCGCGCCTTATCGCCCTTCAGCAGTCGTGTCGTCCCAAGGGCGCTGCAAAAAAAGTCTCCTCGAAGTCGCATGCTGCGCTTGTCGACACACTCAACGACCTGACGCAGATTGTCTATAAGTATCTGCCCGGCAATGTGATGCCTGAGGAGACCATGGAGCTCGTCTTCGACATCCTGCAGCTCTCGACCGACATTCAGAAGCATGCACTGATAGAGGAGAAAATCCTTGAGCCATACGTAGCCTGGCTGGAAGGAGGGAAGAGATGAAACCTCTGGTGTCGGTGCTTGTTGTCGAGCCGTCGGAAATAATTGTCGAAGGACTTCGCTCGATGTTGGAGAAGGCGGGAGGCTACAATATGCTGTCGCCTATGCATGACGTAGCCATGCTTGAAGAGCGTCTGCCCGTGCTAAGCCCTGACTTGTTGATTGTAAACCCCACATTGTTCGGCTCTGCAAATGTCAGGCAGCAGCTGTCGATGCTCGCGTCGCAACGTCCGGCGATGCCCTTGGTGGCACTTGTGTACCAGTATGTGGAACCCGATGTTGTGGGCAGTTTCAAGTATGTCGTCGACATCCGTCAGACGCGCAGCAGTGTGTTGTCGCTACTGAAGAAGGCAGTCGATGATTTGTCGCATGTCGATGAGGCTGGCGAGACCAGCGAGGACTATGAGTTGAGCGACCGTGAGACCGACGTGCTTGTGCTTGTTGCCAAGGGTATGAGCAGCAAGGAGATTGCAAGCCAGCTTAACATATCGGTGCACACTGTGAATTCGCACCGTAAGAATATAACGCACAAGACCGGCATCAAGTCTGTTGCCGGTCTTGCGGTGTATGCCATGATTCACAATCTTATGTGATTGTCTAGAGGAACTAGACACTCTAGATTTTCCAGACATTCTAGATTGTCTAGAAAATCTAGAAAAAACCACTTCTTAGACTATACACTTCAGGTAGTCGGTGCAGTCCTCGAAGGTCTTGAAGGTGAGTTCTTCGGGCACCACTTCGGGGATGACTTTCATTTTGGTGAGCATGTACATGGGTTGCGGCTGGATGATGGTCATGAGCACAGTCATGCCTCGCGTCTGTAGGTTCTTGATGGCTTCTTCCATGGCGTAGAGACCGCTCTGGTCCATGAAGCTGACCAGTTTCATGCGGATAATCACTATCTTGGCATCGTCAGGAACGTCGGTCATCACCTCCTTGAATTTTGTTATCGAGCCGAAGAAGATGGGGCCGTTGAGACGCTGGACATAGATGTGTTTGCGCATCTCGTCGGTGATGCCGCCCTCGTCGTGCCACGGGATGTTTTTGTCGAAGTTGGCCTGTGGCGGTGCTGGCAGACCTTTCCGCAGGTCGCTGTCGGTCATTGCCGACGAGCTGTAGCCGCCTTCGACGAGGTCGGAGGCACGTTTCATGAAGAGCACGCAGGCTATCACCATGCCTATGCCAACGGCGGTGAGCAGGTCGACGAAGACGGTGACGAGGAAGACCACGACAAGCACCACGGCGTCGGCACGCGGTATGTTGAGCAGGTCCTTGAAGCCTTTGAAGTCGATGATGCCCCATCCGACGGTGATAAGGATGCCGGCGAGGACTGACAGCGGCACATATTTGACCAGCGAACCCAGTCCGAGGAGTACTGCAAGAAGCACAAGGGCGTGAATCATGCCGCTAAGGGGAGTGCGTCCACCGCTTTTGACATTAACGACGGTACGCATGGTGGCACCGGCGCCGGGGAGGCCGCAGAAGAGGCCTGCCAGGGCGTTGCCGATGCCTTGGCCGATGAGTTCGCGGTTGCTGTTGTGCTTTGTCTTGGTGATGTTGTCGGCGACGACGGAGGTGAGCAGCGTGTCTATGGAGCCGAGGCCGGCGAGGGTGAGGCCGGGGATGATGGCGGCGGTGAGGACGGCGCCCCAGTTGATGGTGGCGAGGTCGACGCCAGTCTTGGCAAAGAACGGAGTCGGCAGACCCGAGGGGATGTCGCCGATGATAGGCACACCCTCCATGTTGATAAACAGTGATATGACTGTCATTACGATGAGTGCTACCAGTGTTGATGGCACCTTCTTGGTAATCAGAGGGAAGAGGTAGATGATGGCAACGGTGCCTAGACCCAGTAGCAGTGCTGTCAGCGAGGTGTGTCCCACGGCAGAGGGGTAGCCCACCAGCAGGTCGAGCATAGAGCCGGAGCCGCTTTGTCCGATGAGGGGGTAGAGCTGCTGCAGGATGATGATGACGCCGATGCCGCTCATGAATCCCGAGAGGACGGGGTAGGGGATGTAGCGCACATACTTGCCAATCTTTATGATGCCGAACAGCACTTGGAACAGGCCGCAGAAGAGGGCTGCGAATGA
>JAFSKP010000052.1 GCA_017448905.1 Bacteroidales bacterium
TATGTTCCACTTCAACTGGGGTTGGGGAGCCTGTGAGGGGTATAACGACTATTACACTCTGGATAACTTGACCCCAGATCATAATGAATTCAGTTCCAGGCAGTCGGCTATTTTTGACATTCAGCCAGTGGGATATCTGGATATGTGTAATCAGACCCTCAATTTGGAGTATTTCTATGGATTCCACGAGGAGCATGGCCATCCCATGTATACGGCCACGCCCAAAACCATGACAAAACTCGTCAGTGCAGCACCGAACGCCCCTGCCTCGTGGCGGACCATCCCTTCGGGTGCGACGGCTGAGTATGTGGCACACAAGGAGGTGGTGCTGCGTCCGGGCTTCACCGCCCAATATGGCAGCAACTTCACGGCCCGCATAGAGCCGTGCGCCACATGCGGGACGAGGCAATCCGATGACGGCCGAGACCAGCCCGGGGATGTCGACATGACAATGAGGGTTTCCGCTGAGGAGCCGCAAGGGACAGTCCGAGAAGATGGGACTCTGTCCTCGCCACCTACGCCCATGCGGCTCTACCCCAACCCGACAAACGGCAGGCTGACGGTCACGGGATTGAAGCGTGCGGATGCTGTAGGGGTGTTCGACGTGAGGGGAGAGGAGGTCTTCCGCTGGTTCATTGTATCCAACAGCGACGGGGAGCTGGTGCTGGATGTCTCGGCCATCCCGTCCGGGATATACATCCTGAGGATTGCGGTGAAAGGAGAGGACGAAAGCGTGGTGCGTTTTGTCAAGGAGTGAAGAAATGTTAAGGCAAATCTTACCATCATATTATTGAAATATTCATAATACTACAAAACCATGAAGAAGACAATCTTTATTTTTGCAATTATTGCATCAGCATTCTTTGTCAGCGATGCTACTATATAATTTCAATTATCAGTTTTACTTATCACCCCCAAAAGCAGCAACAATGAGAAAGAAACTATTATTATTTTTCACGTTATTGCCGGTATTGGATCTATCGGCACAGATATCCGAGTTGGAGGAGGTGCTTGTCTCGTCCAGCGGCAATTACATCCATTACACCTCGGTGGTACGCAACTACAATGATACCATAAACATCCTAATGCAATACGGTCGGTTCCAGACCGATATGGCGACGGACTCGGCTGTTGGACATTGCACTTTTTACACCCAAAACACCAACACAGGAGTGATAACGCGCCTTTTCGACCTGACGAGGGGCTACAAGGTGAACGATGTCAGGTTTGTCACCTTGCGGAAGATGGACGGAGTGTCGACGGAGGATTTCTGCTGTTTCTGCGGCACGAGGAGCCAGTTTGAGATGTATGAGTACCCGATAAGCCTTGACCCCGGGGCGTTGCCCATAGAGATTCATTCCAAACATGGTTTCGCCGGTTTTTTCTCCATGAGTGACGCATTGAACCCGACCGCATCATGCACCGTGAAGTTCCGTGACGTGGAGGACACAAAAGAGCTATACAGGATGACCTGTTACGCGGAGTCAGAAGGTATGTATTATACAATGTACGATAACGTTCCGTTTCTTGACAATGCAGTAATGGACATTATTGGACTGGATGATACCGTTAATGCCCCCTCATGTTTTTGTAGGGTGAAATTCTATCCCGATATTCCGGGAGTTGGCGTATATTGGGACAACAACATGAGATATAATCAAACGGAGGTTGTAACGGATATTACGAGAACCGACGACTATGTCGTCACGGTGTCAAATCATGCCAACGGTGATGGCCTTTGGGTTAGGAATAGCGGGAAAGAAGACCATCTTGTAATTGGTGGAATGGAACTAAACGACTATGTCGGCAGTATTATTTTTAATTCAGCACCTATTGTTTTATCATGCTCTGATTCTAAAGAAATTAATTCTTTAATAAGGCTAGACGATGCAAAAATATGTCACACAGAGAACAATGAAGTAGAAACTGTTTTTCGTATTGCAGCCATGGGGTATGGTGGTCTTATGGCTTGCCGATATGATTATTCTAGCGGAACGATGACTTTCTCAAAAGGGGCATATTTACACTGCATTCCAGGACTAAAAGAGGTGTTGCATATGCCTACAAACAACACTTCTGTTTTTTTGTTTTCACAAAATACGGATTATGTTACAGCTCTATCATGGAATATTGACAAAAAAACGTGTAACTATCCTGTAAAACAATTTTACAGGAACAATATAAATGCCCAATCCATTTCGCTTCAAAGAAGAAATGGATACGAGCATCTGTTTTGGAGTGGACGGCAGACAAATAACACTATTTCTAATATGTTTTTGATGAGCCAAAGAGGGCAAAATGGTGGAGGATACAATAAAACGTGTCACGAAAGGAACGACAATTGGAGTCAACCTGTGATGATGGAACATACTGATAAGCTAAAATATTTGCGGATTCGAATCCGGTATGGCTATGACAACGAAAGATACCCCGTTACATACATCAATTTTACCCCTCAGAACGTTGAAAAGAATTTTAATTGCGTCAAAGACTAATTTTTATTCGAAACAAAACAAATGTGTTACTCGTTTTAAGCACATTGGCAAAAAATAATCAACCTTATAATTTATTGTAATACCTTAAGTTATGAATAAAACAAGGATTTTTATTATCAGTATTGCGTTTTTTTTCCTGCCTGGAATGGCATTAGCGACGTTGTCAAAGCCTATTGATTCGGGCGACAGCATACCGGTAATCATTCGCGACACCTTTGCAGCCGACATACGCCAGCCGAACTATCACTATACTAAGTGGTTCGACGAATGTTCTAACTATTTTCCCAATGGCGGTGTTGTGGACAGCTGCTTTTGTAGATTCCCTGAAATCCATAATTTTTACGGTAGCCCTATAGCCAAATGGGAATATACGAACCATCGTTTGAGGTTGAAAGGCCTTGTCGCCATGGTCGACAGGTACACGCCTCCGACCGACGATAACGGAAATGTGGCAGTGCTGGACGGGAATGGCAACGTAATAGGCTCCGTCACAATAAAGCTCCCGGAATACTTATACCTTTACCAGCTGGTAGGACGGCATCCCGTTGGCTCTGTAAATAAACTTGATTTCGCTTTGGTCGATTCCGTGCGTTGGGACACGGCTACAGCACGTGTGATGGAACTCAAACGCGGATGGAAAGGAGAGTACAACCAGTACTGCTATATGTACGAGGCAAATTTCGAGAACCCGGTCTATGTCGACACTGACTTCTATATTTTCGGTTCAACCAACAGCAATCCTATTGTCTCAAACAATTATATCCATACTACTTATATCGATATTATGGACTTCAATGGATATGCATTAAAAGATGGGTGCGATGAAAACAATTATTTTAATTACATTACTGACGAATGCCACCCTCAGGGGGGATGGGTTGGAGTATACCAAAGTCTTGGTGGGTTGGGTTGGTACACCCCGTGGCCTGACAGCCCGTGGGGTTACTACCTCGCCATT
Source organism: Bacteroidales bacterium (assembly GCA_017448905.1). Lineage (GTDB taxonomy): Bacteria > Bacteroidota > Bacteroidia > Bacteroidales > P3 > Colimorpha. Next base: position 3,454 of record JAFSKP010000052.1, read on the forward strand.
GTAGACGAGTGGAACCTCGATGCCTTGCCTGACACAACATCTCATGGGAATGTTACTGGAGGTGGCCGCTGGCCGGACGAAAGCTATGACACCATCGAGGCCATCGCTGCGCCAGGCTACTATTTCTATGCGTGGAACGATGGTGTCATCGACAATCCGAGGGTGATTCATTTGACAAGCGACACTTCGTTCATCGCAATCTTTAATGCAATGGAAGAATTCGACATCACTGTGAATTCATCTGATGAGACGCAAGGTACTGTCACGGGCGGTGGTACCTACGACGGCGGCACAGATGTCACCATCGCTGCCCTGCCCAACAATGAACACAAGTTCATGCGCTGGAACGACGGCAACGTTGACAACCCGAGGGTGGTACACCTTATGAGCGACACCAGTTTTACAGCCTACTTCGCTGTCAAGGATTTCTACATGGTCCAGACTGCATCGAACAACGGCGAGTGGGGCACGGTGGATGGCGGCGGCGTGTACATGGAGGGTGAGGATGCGACGCTGACGGTGTCCACGGCACCGTTCTGCCTGTTCGAGGGCTGGTCGGACGGCGACTGGAGCCTGCCACGCGTCGTCACTGTGACGAGGGACACCCTTTTCACCGCCCTCTTCTCGTTCGACTCGGCATGGGCTGCCGGCATCGAGACGGCAGGGGATCTTGACTTCACCGTCTTGCCGAACCCGACGACGGGTCACCTCACCGTTCGCATGGGCCGGCCCGGGGACTGCGAGGTGGTGCTGCTCGACATGCGCGGCAGGGAACTCCTGCGAGTGAGTTCCACGGAGACCTCCGTCGACCTCGACCTCTCCCTGCTGCCGTCAGGCCAATATCTCCTGATAGTGACGACAAGGGGGAAGAACGGAATCCGTAAGGTTGTAAAAAAATAAAAAAACATACTTCCATGAACGACAGAGCAGTATTTTTCATCGTGGTTTTCGTGGCGATGGTTCCGGATGTGTTTTCGCAGGGGAGTTTTGCCATCCTTCCGCATGGGAGCAACAGGTGCTGTGCGGTGAGTGCGGAGCAGGAGATGCTTGGGGATTCATTGTCCGCGTGCCGAGGGAATGTTGTGGACTACAGTGTGGCGGGCGACAGCGTGGGCAGTTTCAGCTACACATGGCATGTGGAGGGGGGCGATGTCCTGTCGTACACATCCGACAGTACAGCGGTTTCCATCCTCTGGGGTGACGGGGATGAGGGGCACATACATTTGACGAGGCTGCGAGGCCGACGCAGCCATACGGTGTCTGTTTCAGTGCGTCTCATTGAGAAGCCTGCGGTTGCAAGCGGCACGGTGCCCGATTACACTGTACTGGCGGACGGCGCGAAGGTGCTCAGTGTGTGCATGGGAGACAGGGTTAGTTTTGTGGACCGCAGCACGGCAGGAGAGACACAGGTGGCGGATTACTACTGGGAGTGCAACGGTACGGTGTCCAACAGCCGTGTGTTCGAGTTCACACCGAACGCAGAGGGGAATCATACAGTCGTCCACAGGGTGTACAATCGGTGCGGATGTTACGACGAGGAGGAGATAAGGGTCGAAGCCTCCGCGCAATGCCCCTTCGAGATGGACTGCTACGGGACGGCCTGCGGGGGTGGCGTGGCGACATACACCCTTATGTCGCCTGACTGTAGCGGGTATACATGGAGTGTGGAGAACGGCATGATAGTTGAAGGGCAGGGGAGTACGAAACTGACGGTGAAATGGGGGAACCCGCCGTCGGGATATGGGGTAATCATGCTTGACGGGAGCAGCTGCGACTGCGAGTGCAAGTCCCGCAAGTCAATCCGTGTGCCGATAATATCAGACGGGGTCAAGATAGAGGGTCCCGACACGGTGTGTGTCGGGACGGCAAGCCTTTTCAGTCTGCCGCTGTACGGCTCCACCGGCTACACGTGGACAGTGGAGCCGGCTGCCACGGCCATGGTCTCGGGCGGTCTTCCCAACGAGAGGTACGTGACATTCCTCTCCTTGGGGACGTACACCGTCAAGGCGGACTACACCTGCCCCTTTCTGGGCTGCGTCGGCACGAGCGGGGAGCTCACCGTTGAGGTGCTCGACAGCCTCCGTGCCCTGCCGCGGTCGGCAATGGTTTGCCAGGGCGAGGCATTCAGCTGCACCACCGACAGCCACGGGCCTGTGGGCTGGACGGTTGTACATGACGGTACGGCGGTGTACGACACGGTGTGGGAGACCTTGTCATTCCGTCCTGCCGCTGCCGGCGGCTACAGGGTTCTTGCCACAAGCGGCCGCCATTGCAACACTGCGGAATGCGTCCTCACCGTCAGGGGGCGGCCGGTGGCGCCCTCGTCGCTGGGCTATCCCTCCGTGGCGTGCCCCAACAGTGACGTGCTGCTGGCGGGGCGAGCGTCGGACGGGTGCTACCTCGAGTGGCGTTCCAGGTGGGGCGGAACAATCCCCTCCGTGGTGTCGGGCGACACTGTCAGCGTGCGTTTTGGCGACACCCTCTCGACGATGCTGGCGTGCCAGGTGGACTGCGGGACGGGATGCCGCTCGGACAGCGCGGTGCTGGACATCGGCCTGTTCAGCCTCGCGCCGTTCGACCTGGACACGCTGAAGATATGCCAGGGGCAGAGGAGACCGGTCTCTGTGCCCGACCAGTCGGCCGACGGGGTGCTGTACAACTGGTGGGTCGAGCATCCCGAGATGGCGGCGATAGAGGGGGACAACAGGGTCAGTTCCATCAGTGTCATCGCCAACTACACCGAAGACCAGATCCCATACCGCACGCGCCTGTTCCTGAGGAGGAAGAGCTGTCTTGGGGAGACAGTCCGGACGGTGATCCTGCTGATAGGGCAGACGACGGCGCCGACGATATATTCAAGCCCCTACGCATGCCAGAACGAGGCGGTGACATTCAGGATGGACACAGAGCACGAGACCGGCGCCCTCTCCTCGGAGTGCGTGTGGAGCGGCGGCGGCAATTGCCACAGGGCCGAGTACAGGGACACTGTGAGGGTTCTGCCCCGTCTTGGGGTCAGCTACGACTGTGTGGACTCGCTCACCATAGCCGACAGCTCGGTGTACAGCCAGATGTTCTTGGGGAACCGGGATATATATGTTTACAACAGGGCGGGGGACATGCTGGCTCACCGTCTCATGCCCGATTATGGGCAGACACGCACTGTGAAGGTCTCCACGTCGAGGATGGGCGACGGGGACACGCTGACGGTACGGATGGTGAGGTACGGTTGCGAATACACGGTCACGTACGTGTTCCACACTCCGCCGCACAACGTCTCGATAGATGCCAGGGGCAGCATGTGCAGCCAGACGCCGTTCCTGTTTTCCGGCAGCGCGGAGGGGACGGGTCTGACATACAGATGGGACTTCGGTGACGGCTCGTACAATTTCGGCCAGGAGATGTGGCATGTGTTTGATACCAATATAACGAACAATAGAAATACAAACATTATTCTTCTGGTTACGGATTATCAGGGCTGTAGCGGACACGCTATTTTCAGCGTGCAGAGAAAGAACAACCCTTTTGAAGCTGTGGGTTCCGAATCGTATAGTATCAGGAATTTCAACACAATTTACCCCGTATGTGTTGGAGACAGCGTTAAACTCGTTTACAATACCGATGCCGATCCCCATCGACCTGAGCAAGACACACGATATGTATGGATGCCCCGGGGCGACACCACTTTCGGCGACAGCAGCTATGCCGTCAGGACGGGCCAGCATTTCGTTTTCGCGACCGACACAGTCTACCAGTGCAGGGGGGAAGAAATGACAGGCATAGGATTCCATAACACACCCACGTCGAAAATCATGCACAAGGGCGTTTTCTGCGAGGGGGAGACGGCAAACCTCACAGGCAATGTCGGCGCACAGTATGATTATGAATGGAGGGTCTGGACGCCGTCACAGGCGTTGCGTTCCTACAGCACTCCCAACATATCGTTCGAGGCCGACGAGACCGGCATGTGGAGTGTGGCACTCACGGTGACAGCCCCGCAGGGAGAGGGGGGATGCAGCTCCACAAGCACCTCCTCATTCGAGGTCACACAGGCTCCGCCGCCTCCCGTCATTGATTTCGACGGCAACGAATGCATTACCGAGGGTCCTGTGCGGCTTGCGAGCGTCGACGGCATCGACTTGGTCTGGAGAAACGGAGCCTACGGTCCGGGTGCTGTGTACTATTACGACGGCCCCGTGTCGGCATATCGTGTCGACCCTGTCACGGGCTGCAAGTCACCTTCGTCGCAGATGACAATAGCCGTTGCGCCGCGGTTCGACGCCCTGCTGACGGGATGCTACAATATCTGCGAGGGGGAGACTCCTCAAATAGAGGTGCAGTCGTTGGGGGCCGGGGTCTCCAGCTGGACATGGAATGAGGGCGGACAGGTCGCGGACCAGGGCTCGTCCTTCCCGGCCTCGCTGTCCGTGAGCCCGACGAATACATACACCATGGTTGCGGAGTATGGCAATTCGTGCGAGGCGACATCGCCCGGGCTGGAGATCAACGGGGTTGACTGCAGCAACGAACTGTGGCCGCTGGTGGACATCGAGTTTGACGGATTCAAAATGGAGCTTGAGGAATGCAGCATCAAAGGGGGTTTCTCGTTCCATGTCCACAACAGGGGAGAGGTGCTGAGCCAGAGCTACAGCCCGTTGTTGAACAGCATGGAAGGCCAGCTGCTTTTCGACTATGGCAAGTTCAGCCAGCTGTACCGTGCCGACAGCTGTGTCCACCTGCACCTGCTGGTATGCGACAAGGACAACAGCCTCTGCATCGCGGACACCTGCCTCGACGTGGACAGGCTGTTCGAGGGAGTCCCGGCACTCGGGTGCCAGCCCAGACAGAAGAGCACGGGCATGCCTGAGGGGAAAGACATCGGTGCCGTGTATGCCCTGATGCCCAATCCGGCGACAGGGTGGGTGACGGTGATAGACGCCGCCGGCCGCCATGTTGCCGCCGACATCGGCAAGGTGGAGGTTTACACGCTCGACGGGCGCCTGGAGTTTGCCGTTGTCGGCAAGGCCACGTTTGATGCCGGTGTGTTGCCGAAGGCGGCGTATATCGTCAAGATAACGTCCAAAGAGGACAGGACAGAACATTTGAAACTTATAAAATATAGAAACCATGGAGAAGACATTAAGACGAATGACAATCGGCATGTTGTATTTTGCGGCCCTTTTCTGCCACAGGAGCCGGAGGCTGTTGGGGACACACAGGAAATCACCTTGGAAGTTTGCCCCAACCCCACGACGGGCACGGTTGCCATCCGTGCCTCGGCCCCGATAATCCAGACAGAGACATACGACACCCAGGGACGGCTTGTAGAGCGTACTTCAACGTCGACCATCGACCTGAGCCGTCACCCCCGCGGCGTATATTTCCTTAAAGTGCAGACACAGCAGGGACTGGCAATACGCAGAGTCGTCAGGATGTGATGAATTTATTGCAATTCGTGGATTCTTTGTCGTCGAAGTAGATAAATGATTCTTCTAGAAATTGTCATGAACTCCATTCATATATTATCATAATTATAAAGACAAATCACCAATTCCTAATAATAAATTAATATGAAAAAACTGCTATTATTATCAATCGCTCTTGTGTCGATGTTCAGGCTCCAGGCACAGATAACAGAGTTGGAGGAGGTTCTTGTATCGTCCAGCGGCAATTACATCCATTACACCTCGGTGGTACGCAACTACAACGACACGATAAACATCCTGATGCTATACGGGCGGTTTCAGACCGAGGCGGCGACGGACTCTGCGATAGGACATTGCACCTTCTTCACGCAGAACACCAACACGGGAGTGATAACGCGCCTGTTCGACCTGACGAGGGGTCACAAAGTCAACGATGTCAGATTTGTCACCTTGCGGAAGATGGACGGAGTGTCGACGGAGGATTTCTGCTGTTTCTGCGGCACGAGGAGCCAGTTCGAGCGATATGAGTACCCGATAAGCCTAGACCCAGGAGCGTTACCCATAGAGATTCATTCCAAACATGGTTTCGCCGGTTTTTTCTCCATGAGTGACGCGTTGAGCCCGACCACCTCATGCACCGTGAAGTTCCGTGACGTGGAGAACACAAAAGAGCTATACAGGATGACCTGCTATGCGGAGGAGTACGGTCAGTACTACCATAATCAGAGTTCGTATATCGACAATGCAGTCCTGGACATTATTGGAACGGACGACACTCTTTACAGTCCATCATGCTTCTGCAGGGCCAAGTTCTATCCTGTATACCCTGGAGGCGTCCATTGGGACAACAACATGAGGGTGAACATGACGGAAATACTCACCGACATCACTAAGACTGACGACTATGTGGTCACGGTGTCGCACAACACCAATGGTGACAGTTTGTGGATTAGACACAGCGAGGTGGAGGACCATCTTGTTTCAGGGGGGCTTGAGCTCAATGACTTCGCCAATGCAATAGACTTCCAGTCAACCCTTGTCGAGGACGGGTGCGAGAATAACATTGAAATTGGTCCCTACCAGAGGCGAGATGACGCAAAGATATGCCATACGACAGGCAACGGCGTGGAGATAGGTTTTCGTTTTGACAACCTCGGGTATTGCGGCGTCATCAATGGCCAATACGACTACATCAACGGGACAATGACATTCTCGAGGGGTGCCTACTTGAAATCCTCACCCCTGATAAAGGAATTGGTATATCTGCCGGCGAACGATGCCACGGCGGTACTGTATAACGAGAGCTTGGATTTCGTGTCTGTCCTGAGATGGGAAGAGGACGGTTATTGCAAGTATCCGGTAAGGAGATATTATCATGACAATATCAGTGCGCAGTCGATAACGCTGCAGGAGAGGAATGGCTACGAGCATCTACTATGGAGCGGCAGGAAGACGGACAACGCTATGTCCAACATGTTTCTGATGACCCAGCGGGGCGAGCAGGGGGACGGCTATACGAAAACCTGTCACAAACAGGATGCCGATCTCGCAAGTCCGACAGTTCTGGAGCATGCCACTGTCGAGAAGCAGATGCGAATCACGATCAGATATCCATTCGATGAGGAGCGCTATCCGGTCAGGTACATCCATTTCAACCCGGGAGTCATGGAAAAAGAGTTCCCGTGTGAGGAATAGGCAATAAAAGCATGATAATAACCGTTAAACATAAAAACAGACAGACCATGAAGACGATAAATAAGGTACTCATCAGCATCATAATGCTTGTCCTGCCGGGAGTGACATTTGCCTCGATGCCCGGGATGGAAGATTCCGGCGACACCATACCGATGGTTGTGCGTGACACATTTCCCGCCGATGTTCGCCAGCCGGAATACTACTACACCAAGTGGTTTGACGACTGTCCGAATTTTTTCCCCAATGGGGGTGTTGTGGACAGCTGTCTTTGCAGGTTCCCAAAATTCTGGAATTTCTACCTTGACAATTCTGTCGCCAAGTGGGAGTATACGCGCCACCACATGAAGGTGAAGGGTCTTGTGGCGATGGTTGACAGGTATACCCCGCAAACCGCTGCCGACGATTCACTCAAGCTCCCTGAATACTTATACCTCTACCAGTTGGTGGGGCGGCATTATGCACTTCTTCAGGATTATGGAATTATGGATGGTCTTGACCTTGTGTTGGTCGATTCAGTGCGGTGGGACACTGCAGCGCCACGTGTGATGGAGCTCAGGCGCGGATGGAACGGGGAGTACAACCAGTATTGCTACATGTACGAGGCATATTTCGAGAACCCCGTGTATGTCGACTCCGACTTCTACATTTTCGGTTCCACCAACAGCAACGTCAAGCGATTCGTCGGATCGGCATACTGGAAATATATTCCTACCGAATATGTGGATATTATGGATTGGGGTAGTTATTTTTTAGCCCCGGGTTGTGAAGAGGAAGATTATTACAAGTATATACACGATGAATTCTGTCGCATAGATGGAGAATGGGTCGGGATATATGACAAGCAAACCTCTTTGGGTTGGTACACCCCGTGGCCGGACAGTCCGTGGGGCTACTACTTGACCATCGCTGACCAGTGGACCCTTGATGCCGTGCCGAACGACACCGCCTACGGCGAGGTGCTGGGCGGGGGCCGCTGGCCCGACAGTGCCGACGTCACCATCGAGGCAGTGCCATCGTTCGGGTACATCTTCTACTCGTGGAGCGACGGCAGCACCGAGAACCCGAGGGTGATACACCTGACCAGCGACACCTCGTTCACGGCCATCTTCGCCACCACGGAGAGGTTCGCTCTTTCGCTGATGACCGACGACGAGGCCATGGGCTATGTCAGCGGCAGCGGGCTGTACCCCTGGGGTGCAGATGTCACAGTCACGGCGAACCCCTACCACGAGTACAAGTTCTCGCGCTGGAACGACGGGGTGACGGACAATCCGCGCGTTGTTCATCTGACGAGCGACACGGCCTTCACCGCCTATTTCATTGCCAAGGAGTACTACACCGTCGAGGCTGTTGCCAACAATGGCGAGTGGGGCACGGTGGATGGCGGCGGCGTGTACATGGAGGGTGAGGAGGCGACGCTGGCGGTGGCCACGGCGCCGTTCTGCCTTTTCGAGGGCTGGTCGGACGGCGACTGGAGCCTGCCGCGCATTGTCACCGTGACGCGTGACACCCTTTTCACCGCCCTCTTCTCGTTCGACTCGGCGTGGGCTGCCGGTATCGGCACGGCGGGTGGGCTTGACTTCACCGCCATGCCGAACCCGACGACGGGTCACCTCACCGTTCGCTTGGACCGGCCCGGGGACTGCGAGGTGGTGCTGCTCGACATGCGCGGCAGGGAACTCCTGCGAGTGAGTTCCACGGAGACCTCCGTCGACCTCGACCTCTCCCCGCTGCCGTCAGGCCAATATCTCCTGTTGGTGACAACAAGGGAGCGATGCGGAGTCCGCAAGGTCGTGAAGAAGTAAAAAAAAGAATAGTCATGAAAAAAGTATTTTTTATTATCCTGATTCAAATGATAGCCATAACACTGACGGCTAGGGATTTCGACGCGGTGACACCGTCGGGACACACGATATATTGCGACATCGTTGTCGGTGGAGTCAAGATTGTCGGGTGGGAGCACTCGCCCACCGACATTGAGCCGGTTCACCTTGTGATTCCATCCCTGGTCAACAACGGTTCTGTCAACATGCGTGTTGTGGCCATAGGCGACAATGCATTCCAAAACTCCAAAAATCTGGTGTCTTTGGAGCTGCCTACCACAATCAAATCCATTGGTCGGGAGGCCTTCATCAGATGCGTTGGGCTCGGCAGCATCGTCATTCCATCGAGTGTCGACAGCATCGGTGAGAATGCGTTCAAGTTTTTGCCCAATGTCGAATACTCGGGAACGTCTCATGGGGCGCCATGGGGTGCACTGAACATCAACGCTCACCGCGAAGGACAGTATTATTACTCGGACAGCTCGAAGAGACATATCGTCTGCTGCGACAGGGATGCTACAGAAGCTCTAATCCCGCCGACTGTTGTCTCTATTGGCGACAACGCTTTTACTTTCTGCTGCGGCATCACCTCGGTGGCAATAAACAGTTTTGTGGAACATCTGGGAAGCAGCGTTTTCAGTAGTTGCCATAGACTTGAGAATGTCAGTTTCAACCCTCGGCTTTCGAGCGGCGACGATGGTATTGGTGCGTTCTCAAACTGCACGGGCCTGAAGAGGGTATTGTTCGGCGACAGCGTCCATACAATTCCTTCCAGGTGCTTCGAATTCTGTTCGTCGCTGGAGAGGGTCATCATTCCGGACAACATTACGAGAGCTGGTACGTCAGTATTCGCAAACTGCACGTCACTTATCTCGGCTTTTCTGGGCAATGGTCTCACCGAGATCAGCAACTCCCTGTTCGAGGGCTGCACCAGCCTCAAGCATGCCGTTATGCCTGACGGTCTTGAATATCTGCGTTCGTACACGTTCGAGAATTGTAGCAGTCTTGAGACTGTCTATCTCGGGAAACAGTTGAGATCCATAGGTTCCAAGTCGTTCATCAATTGCAGCTCGCTTATAGAAATTGTTCTTCCTTCAAATATTAACAATATTGGTACCAATGCTTTCAAGGGATGCCGAAACATAGGCAGGATTGTCTGCATGACAAGTTCAGTGCCGACGATGGGGGCTGGTGTCTTCGACAGTGTCGACACTGCCGCGGAAATCATTGTACCTTGCGGCAGCATCGACCTCTACAGCCAGGACAGCCAATGGGGACGGTTTGACAGCATTGTCGGCAAAAGCTACTATATGGTGGTGACGACGAATAATCCTTCGTGGGGTGACGCCGTCGTTACGCGGCAGCCCACTTGTGAGGACAACACCTCTGTCATCGAGGCTATCCCTACGGAGAACTGTCGTTTTGTAAGTTGGAGCGACGGCAGCACTGATAACCCCCGCCAGATTGTATACGATGGTGAGGGCTACGCCTACCGCAAAGCAGTTTTTGCATCGTTGGTGGGCATTGGTTCAGTGGAAGCGCAACCCGACATAAAGGTGTACGGCTCGTCGGGTTCTATTGTCATCGAGGGTGCAGATGGAGAGACAGTCCGGGTGTTCGACATGATGGGTCGTCAAATACTCGGCTGCATCATCACCTCTTCACATTTCAACATCAGCACTTCTCGCTTAACGAGGGGCATCTACCTCGTCAAAATCGGCAACCGCAAAGCCAGAAAAGTAGTCTTGTGATTTTTTTTCAACAAAGCCTGTTGATAATTCCTGAAATTACGGCTCATTTTTGTCTGTTTTCATGGTCAGGAAATGAGCCGTAACTTTTTTTATTAAGTGAAAAATTACTTTCGTAACTAACAGATAATAAATGTCTCTATGATATTTTAACATTAATTATGAAATTTAGTTAGCATCCTTTTTTGCCATTTTTCAAAATGATAGTAATTTTGCACTCCGTTTTGTGGGCGTGTCATGCCCATATCCATCATTGGAAAACATTAATTTAGAACAGTTAATATAAAAATCAGAAATGCCAACAATTCAGCAATTAGTTCGCAAAGGACGTCAGAAAATGGAGTACAAAAGCAAGTCTCCCGCCCTCGACTCTTGTCCGCAACGTCGTGGTGTCTGCACCCGTGTCTACACCACCACCCCCAAGAAACCTAACTCGGCCATGCGTAAGGTGGCACGTGTCCGCCTCACCAACCAGAAGGAGGTCAACGCCTACATCCCCGGCGAGGGTCACAATCTCCAGGAGCACTCCATCGTCATGATCCGTGGCGGCCGTGTCAAGGACCTGCCAGGCGTTCGTTATCACATCATCCGTGGTGCCCTCGACACCTCCGGAGTCGACGGTCGCCGCCAGCGCCGCTCCAAATATGGCGCCAAGCGTCCGAAACAGGCCGCTGCCAAGAAGTAAATCAGAATTGTCAAATCAGATTTTAGCTTGATAAAGAAATGAGAAAAGCAAAACCAAAAAAGAGAATCATCCTCCCGGATCCCAAATATAATGATGTCCTCGTCACCAAGTTCGTCAACAACCTCATGATGGGCGGCAAGAAAACCATCGCCTACAAGATTTTCTATGAGGCCATAGATGTCGTCGCCGACCGCACCAAGGAAGACGGCCTCGAGGTCTGGAAGAAAGCCCTGGCCAACATCACCCCCTCTGTCGAGGTCAAGAGCCGCCGTATAGGTGGCGCCACTTTCCAGGTGCCGACCGAAATCCGCCCTGAACGCAAGCAGTCAATCGGCATGAAGAACCTCATCTCATTCTCGCGCAAACGCAGTGAGAAGACCATGGCTCTGAAACTCGCCGCTGAGATTCAGGCAGCCTACAAGGAAGAGGGCGCCGCATTCAAGCGTAAAGAGGATATCCACCGTATGGCTGAGGCCAACAAGGCCTTCTCGCACTTCAGATTCTAATGCCCTCCAGTCATTCCCCAATCCGCACCATTCATTCATAACCCATTCATCCCAAAACGATAGTTCATGTCCGATCTGCATTATACAAGGAATATTGGCATCATGGCTCACATAGATGCCGGCAAGACGACCACCACGGAGCGTATCCTGTTCTATACGGGCAAGAATTACAAGCTCGGCGAGACCCACGAGGGTAGCGCAACGATGGACTGGATGGTGCAGGAACAGGAACGCGGCATCACTATCACTTCTGCCGCCACCACCGTCTATTGGAACTGGCACGACAACCGATACAAATACAACATTATCGACACCCCAGGTCATGTCGATTTCACTGTCGAGGTGGAGCGCTCGCTCCGCGTCCTTGACGGTGCAATCGCCATCTTCTGTGCCGTGGGTGGTGTCGAACCCCAGTCGGAGACCGTCTGGCGTCAGGCCGACAAGTACAATGTCCCACGCATCGCTTTCATCAATAAGATGGACCGCGCCGGCGCCGACTTCTTCTCTGTTGTCAGCCAGATCAAGGAACGTCTCGGTGCCAATCCCATCCCCATCGAAATCCCTATCGGCCAGGAAGACCTCTACAAGGGTGTCGTTGACCTTATTTCGAACAAGGCTCTCGTGTGGGATGAGAGCTCCAACGGCCAACACTTCGAGGAGATACCCATGCCCGACGACCTGAAAGAGGTTGCCGCAGAGTACCGTCAGCGTCTTATCGAAGGCGTGGCCGAGGAGAACGAGGAACTCATGATGAAGTTCTTCGACGACCCCGACTCCATCACCGCCGACGAGGTTATCGCTGAAATACGTAAAGCCACTCTTGCCCGCAAAATCGTTCCTGTCATGTGCGGCTCGGCGTTCAAAAACAAAGGTATCCAGACCTTGCTCGATGCCGTCGCCGCTTTTCTCCCTTCGCCACTCGACATCGATGATGTGGTGGGTATCAACCCCAAGACCGAAAAGGAAGAGACCCGCAAGATTGACGTCAAGGCTCCGTTCTCGGCTCTTGCTTTCAAGATTGCCACCGACCCTTACGTCGGACGGCTCTGTTTCTTCCGCGTCTATTCCGGCTCGCTCGAGTCAGGCTCGTACGTCTACAATGCCAATACCGGCAAGAAGGAGCGTATCTCGCGCATCATGCAGATGCATTCCAACAAGCAGAACCCCCTCGACCGCATAGAAGCTGGCGACATCGGGGCTGCTGTGGGCTTCAAAGACATTAAGACGGGCCATACTCTCTGCGACGAGCATCACCCTATCGTCCTCGAGTCTATGATTTTCCCTGAACCGGTCATCAGCATCGCTGTCGAACCTCTCGTCCAGGCAGACATGGACAAGCTTACCAATGCCCTCATCAAGCTGGCCGAGGAAGACCCCACTTTCCGCGTCAAGACCGACGAGGTGTCGGGTCAGACCATCATCAGCGGTATGGGCGAGCTCCATCTTGACATCATCCTCGACCGTCTGCGCCGCGAGTTCGGTGTGGAGGTCAACCAGGGTCGACCTGAGGTCGCCTACAAAGAGGCCATCACGCAGACTGTCCAGCACCACGAAATCTACAAGAAGCAGACGGGCGGTAAGGGCAAGTTCGCCGACATCCTCTTCGAGATAGGCCCCGCCGACGAAGGTGTCAAGGGTCTTCAGTTCGTCAACGAGGTCAAGGGCGGCAATATCCCCAAAGAGTATATACCGGCTATCGAGAAAGGCTTCAAGGATGCCATGCTCAACGGTGTCCTCGCCGGCTATCCCCTCGACAGCATGAAGGTCCGTGTCATCGACGGCTCGTTCCATCCGGTCGACTCAGACCAGCTCTCTTTCGAGGTCTGCGCCAAGATTGGTTTCAAGAATGCCTGCCGTAAGGCCATGCCTGTCCTGCTCGAACCTGTCATGAAACTTGAGGTGCTTACCCCCGACGCATACGTGGGCGATGTCACCGGCGACCTCAACAGGCGACGCGGCATGCTTGAGAATATCACTGCCAAGGTCGGAGTGCAGGCCATCCATGCCCTGGTCCCGCTGGAGCGGATGTTCGGCTATGTCACCTCTCTCCGCACCATCACCTCGGGACGTGCCAACTCGACCATGGAGTTCTCCCATTATGCCGAGGTGAGCAAAGACCTCCAGGATTCCATTCTGAAAAGCAAATACATTTATCAATAAAGATCTCTAAATCAAAAAAACCGTGAGTCAAAGAATCAGAATCAAACTCAAATCTTACGATCATAACCTCGTCGACAAGTCGGCTGAGAAGATCGTCAAGACCGTCAAGATGACGGGTGCTGTGGTCAACGGCCCCATACCGCTGCCGACCAACAAAAAGATTTTTACTGTCAACCGCTCAACCTTCGTCAACAAGAAGTCGCGCGAGCAGTTCGAACTCAGCTCCTACAAGCGCCTGATGGACATCGAAATCAACGACCGTACCAAGACTATCGACGCTCTCATGAAGCTTGAACTCCCCAGTGGTGTCGAAGTAGAAATCAAAGTGTGAGTTAACTCAGCCAATGCCTCTGCGGCTCCTGCCGCATGTATGCTGAAATCTAAAAACAACTAATCCATCAAAAAAAGAAATGTCAGGATTATTAGGTAAAAAAATTGGAATGACCAGTCTTTTTGATGCCGACGGTAAGCAGATACCGTGCACTGTTATTGAAGCTGGTCCTTGTGTCGTCACACAAGTCAGAACTATCGAAAAGGACGGCTATGAAGCCATCCAGTTGGCTTTTGGCGAGAAGAAAGAGTCTCGCACCAACAAGCCTATGAGAGGCCATTTCGCTAAGGCCGGCACCACCCCCAAACGCTATCTCGCCGAGTTCAGCCGCTTCGAGGAGGGCCACAAAAAGAAATATGGTGAAGTCTTGACCGTCGACGTCTTCCAGGAAGGCGAGTTCGTCGATGTCGTCGGTACTTCCAAAGGTAAAGGTTTCCAGGGCGTTGTCAAAAGACATGGTTTCGGCGGTGTTGGAGATCTCACTCACGGTCAGCATGACCGCCTCCGCGCCCCTGGTTCAATAGGTGCATCATCCTATCCCTCGCGTATCTTCAAGGGTATGCGTATGGCCGGCCAGACAGGCAACCATCGTGTTAAGGTCCAGAACCTTCAGGTTGTCAAGATTATCGCCGAGAAGAACTTAATGATTGTCAAAGGTTCTGTACCGGGCCCCAAAGGCTCAATTGTCAAACTTGAAAGATGGAGTTAATTTAGACATGGAGATTAAAGTTTATAACATCAACGGAAGCGAAACCGGTAGAACCATCATGCTCGACGATTCTATCTTCGCTATGGAGCAACCCAACGACCACGCTATCTACCTCGATGTCAAGCAGTACTTGGCTGACCAGCGTCAGGGTACCAGCAAAGCTAAAGAACGCAGCGAGAATGCACATAGCACGCGCAAACTGAAACGCCAGAAAGGCACCGGCGGCGCCCGTTCGGGCGACTTGAAGAGCCCCGTCTTCGTCGGTGGCGGTACCATTTTCGGACCCAAACCGCGCGACTACCGCTTCAAGCTCAACATCAAGGTGAAACGTCTTGCCCGCCGCTCCGCCCTTAGCCACAAGGCTGCCGACAGCGCCCTCACCGTCGTCGAGAATTTCTCTTTCGATGCCCCCAAGACCAAGCGTATGATCGAGGTCCTCGACAAACTCAACGTGAAAGACAAAAAATCACTTTTTGTAATTGAGAATCAAAATAATTTCGTATCTTTGTCTGCTCGTAACCTGAAAAACGTTAAGGTCGTAAACGTGTCACAGTTAAATACATACGACATCGTCAACGCCTCTAACGTCGTTCTTTCCGAGGGGTCAATTTCCGAAATTACGCGCGTCTTAGCAGTGAAATAATGTTTGTATCCACAACGTTTAAGATTTTTTAACAAATGAATATATTAGTCAAACCGCTCATCAGCGAAAAAATGACCCGCCTTACAGAGGCTGCGGCTGAGCCCAAGCTCAACCGCATTCAGCGTCACAAAGGCATCGCTCTCAAACCTGCCAACAACCGCTATGGTTTCATCGTTGACAAGCGCGCTAACAAAATCGAGATCAAGAAGGCTGTCGAGGAGTTCTATAATGTCAAGGTTGCAGATGTCAACACGATGAACTATTCCGGCAAGGCCAAGTCGCGCTACACCAAAGCCGGCTTCCTACAGGGTCGCACCAACGCTTTCAAGAAAGCCATCGTCACCCTCGCACCCGACAACACCATCGATTTCTACAGCAGCATCTAATTGCATGCGTTAATGCGTGAGTGTGTTAATGTGTAAGTGAAAAACCTTTCTCAATCATATACATCTGAACGCATCAACAGTTTACAATAAATAATCAAATAATAGTTAGTTCCACTGATAAGCGAACAAAAAGAAGTAAAATCAAATGGCTTTAAAGAAGATTAAACCTACAACCCCGGGTCAGCGCCACAAGATTGTCGTCACTAATGATGACATTACCGCCACAAAGCCCGAGAAGAGCCTTGTGTTCGGTCTGCGCAAGTCCGGCGGACGCAACAACCAGGGCAAGATGACCATGCGCTACATCGGCGGTGGCCACAAGCAGCTCTACCGCTTCATCGACTTCAAGCGTGACAAAGACGGCATCCCTGCAACTGTCAAGACTATCGAGTACGACCCCAACCGCAGCTCCCGTATCGCTCTCGTCTGCTACGCCGACGGCGAAAAGAGCTACATCCTCTGCCCTCAAGGGCTGAAGGTCGGCCAGACCATCATGTCCGGCACTGGTGCCGCCCCCGAAATCGGCAACACCCTCACCCTCGCCGAGATTCCTTTCGGTACCCTTATCCACAACATAGAACTACGCCCCGGCCAGGGCGCCAAGATGGTGCGCTCCGCCGGTGCCTATGCCCAGCTCATGTCGCGCGATGGCAAGTATGCCATCATCAAGATGCCCTCTGGCGAGATGCGCATGATTCTCCAGGCTTGCCGCGCCACTGTGGGCGTTGTCTCCAACCCCGAGCACAACCTCGAAGTCGGCGGCAAGGCCGGTGTCAGCCGTCACCTCGGTCGCCGTCCGCGCAACCGCGGTGTCGTCATGAACCCTGTCGACCACCCGATGGGTGGTGGTGAAGGCCGCCAGACTGGTGGACATCCCCGCTCGCGCAAGGGTATCCCGGCCAAGGGCTACAAGACTCGCACTCCCAAGAAACAGTCGAGCAAGTTCATTCTCGAAAGAAGAAAGAAATAATAACGATTAAAGCATTACAAGATGAGTCGTTCATTAAAGAAAGGTCCGTACATCTTCCACAAACTGGAAAAAAGAGTTATCGAGGCACAGCAGTCCAACAAGAAGGTCACCATCAAGACCTGGTCGAGGGCTTCCATGATTTCCCCCGACTTCGTCGGCCAGACCATCGCAGTGCATAACGGCAACAAGTTCATCCCCGTCTATGTCACTGAGAACATGGTTGGACACAAGCTCGGCGAGTTCGCTCCCACGCGTATCTTCCGCGGCCACGCCGGATCTAAAGACAAAGGTAAAAAATAAATTGCGATATCCTCCCGATATCCTAAAACAGAAAAAGAATAATGGGACGTAGAAAACACAATAGTGCTGAAGCACGCAAAGAAGCCAACAAGACACTGTATGTGGCAAAGCTGATGAACAATCCCACATCTCCCCGCAAGACCCGCCTCGTGGCCGACCTTATCCGCGGCGTCGATGTCGACAAAGCTCTCGCCATCCTCCAGTTCAACCCGAGAGAGTCGGCTCCCAAAATGCGCAAACTTCTCCTCTCCGCCATCGCCAACTGGCAGGCCAAGAACGAGGGCAAACGTATCGAGGACAGCCAGCTTTATGTCAAGACTATCATGGTCGACGAAGGACGCACCATGAAGCGCATGCGCACCGCTCCCCAGGGCCGCGGCTACCGTATCCGCAAACGCAGCAACCATATCACCATGGTCATTGGCTCCCGTGTCGACGAGAACGCCATGGCTTCCAACGTTCAGACAGAAGAATAACAATAAGTAACCAACAAGAAGAATTTCAAGAATGGGACAAAAAACTAACCCAATTGGAAACAGATTAGGTATCATCCGCGGATGGGACTCTAATTGGTATGGCGGAAGAAAATTCGAGCAGAAACTCGTTGAGGACAATAAGATTCGCAAGTACCTCAACGCTCGTCTCGCCAAGGCCAGCATTTCGAAGATATATATCGAAAGAACTCTGAAGCTCCTCACCGTCACTATCAACACCGCCCGCCCGGGTCTTATCATCGGCAAGGCAGGCTCTGAGGTCGACAAACTGAAGGAAGAGCTCAAAAAAATCACGGGCAAGGACGTCCAAATCAACATCTCCGAGGTGAAACGCCCCGATCTCGATGCCGTCATCGTCGCCCAGAATATCGCAAAGCAGATTGAAGGCCGTGTCCAGTACCGCCGCGCCATCAAGAGCGCCATCACCAACACCATGCGTACCGGCGCTGAAGGCATCAAGGTCTCCATCTCCGGTCGTATTGGCGGAGCTGAAATGTCGCGTACCGAGCACTACAAGGAGGGCCGTACACCTCTCCATACCCTCCGTGCCGACATTGACTATGCACTTGCCGAGGCTCATACAGCATACGGCCGCATGGGCGTCAAGGTCTGGATATGCCGTGGTGTCGTCTACGGCAAGCGCGAGCTGGTACCCTCCACCGTCGGTGGCCAGGCTCCGCGCGACAACAATCGCCGCCTCGCAGGTGCCAGCCGTCCAGCCGCAGGCCCTCGCAAAAGAAATAACAAGAATAAATAACATGTACAATGTGTGAATGTGTTAACATGTTTATCCATTCACGTCGCATAAAAAAGAAGTAACAATGTTACAACCGAAAAAAACAAGATACAGAAAGCAGCAAAAGGGTAAAATTAAGGGTAATGCTTTCCGTGGTCACGAGCTGGCCTTCGGCACTTTCGGCATCAAGTCCCTTGAAACCTGTTTCATCACAGGTCGCCAAATAGAGGCTGCACGTCAGGCAGTAACACGTCACATGAAACGTGAGGGTCAGATTTGGATCCGCATCTTCCCCGACAAACCCATCACCAAGAAACCCAACGAGGTCCGTATGGGTAAGGGTAAGGGTGCCCCCGAATATTTCGTCGCCCGCGTCATGCCAGGCACCATGCTCTTCGAGTGCGAGGGTGTCCCCATGGATGTGGCCAAGGAAGCTCTCCGTCTTGCTGCTCAGAAACTCCCCATCACGACCAAGTTCGTCGTGAAAAGAGATTACATCGAAGAAGCTTAAAAACCAAGAAGACATGAAAAACCAGTTAGTATTAAAAGAGCTTTCAACCGCTGAGGTTAAGGAACGCCTGGATAACGAAAGGGCACTGTATCAGAAGATGCTGCTGAACCACGCCGTTTCGCCCATCGAGAACCCTAACAAAATTAAAGAAAGTAGAAAAAACATCGCCCGCTGTCTCACCGAGCTCCGCAAACGTGAGCTTGAAGGCAACAAATAAGAGGCAAGTAATCCTATTCTAAGATGGAAAGAAATTTAAGAAAAGAAAGAATCGGCGTTGTCGTGAGCAACAAGATGGAAAAGTCTATCGTTGTCCTCGTTGAGCGTAAGGTCAAGCACCCAAAATACGGGAAGTTCGTCAAGAAATCCACCAAGTTCATGGCTCACGACCAGAATAATGAATGCAACATTGGCGACACTGTGAGGATCATGGAAACCCGTCCCCTCAGCAAGTCCAAATGTTGGAGATTAGTTGAAATAATTGAAAGAGCTAAGTAATCATGATACAACAAGAAACAAGAATGACCGTCGCCGATAACAGTGGCGCCAAGAGCGCTCTCTGTATCCGCGTCCTCGGCGGCACCAAGAAGCGTTACGCCAGCATTGGTGACACCATCGTCGTCGCCATCAAGGATGCCCTTCCTTCGGGCAATGTCAAGAAAGGTACTGTCTCCAAGGCTGTCGTAGTCCGCACCAAGAAAGAAGTACGCCGCCAGGATGGCACCTACATCCGTTTCGACGACAATGCGTGTGTTCTGCTGACGGCAGCCGACGAGCTCCGCGGCACTCGTATCTTCGGCCCTGTTGCTCGTGAGCTCCGCGAGAAACAATTCATGAAGATTGTTTCGCTGGCCCCCGAGGTGTTGTAAAACATTTTGTGTCCGTCACAAATAAAAAAACAAAAAGAAAAAATGAAATTGCACGTTAAGAAAGGGGACATGGTCCAGGTTATCGCCGGCGACGACAAGGGTAAGGTCGCCAAAGTCCTGAAGGTCATTCCCGAAAAGAATCGCGCCATCGTCGAGGGAGTCAACGTCAACAAGAAGCACACGAAGCCCAACGCCAAGAACACGCAGGGCGGCATCGTCGAAGTTGAGGCTCCCATCCACATCTCCAACCTCATGGTTGTCGAGGGCAAGACCCCGACCCGTATCGGCAGGAGAATCGACGAAAAGACAGGTAAATTAGTTCGCTACTCTAAAAAATCAGGGGAGGAAATCAAGTAATGGCATACATTCCGGCTTTAAAAACCAAATACAACGAGGAAATCAAGCCCGCACTGATGAACGAATATCAGTACAAGACCGTCATGCAGTGTCCTCGTCTTCTCAAAATCACCCTTAACCAGGGTCTCGGCAAGGCCGCTATCGCCGACAAGAAAGTCATCGACAAGGGTGTCGAGGAAATGACTCTCATCGCCGGCCAGAAGGCTGTTCCCACAAAGTCAAAGAAGGACATCTCGAACTTCAAGCTGCGCCGTGGCATGCCTATCGGTGTCCGCGTGACCCTCCGCGGTGAGCGCATGTATGAGTTCCTCGAGCGCCTCATCACCGCCTCCATCCCTCGTATCCGCGACTTCCGCGGCATCAACGACAAAGGCTTTGACGGCAAGGGCAACTACACCTTCGGTATCTCCGAGCAGATTATCTTCCCCGAGATTGACATTGACAAGATCGACCGCATCCAGGGTATGGACATCACCTTCGTCACCACTGCCAAGACCGACAAGGAGGCCATGTCGCTGCTCAAACAGTTCGGCTTACCATTCAAGAACCAGCAAAAATAAGACATAATGGCAAAAGAATCAATCAAAGCAAGAGAACGCAAAAGAGAAAGAATGGTGGCCAAATATGCCGCCAAGCGCGCCGCTCTCAAGGAAATCGTCCGCAAGGGTGAACCCGAAGAGGTGGAGAAAGCAGTCATTGCCCTCCAGAAGCTGCCGAAGAATGCCTGCCCTATCCGCAAGCATAACCGCTGCCAGCTCACTGGCCGTCCCAAGGGTTACATGCGCCAGTTCGGCATCTCGCGTATCAACTTCCGCGAGATGGCTGTCAACGGCCTCATCCCAGGCGTGAAGAAAGCCAGTTGGTAATAGTAAAAACAAATTCATAACTACAGCCCTGCGTGTTGGCTCTTGAATCCGCAAGCCTCTCGCTTGCGTCCCGGCCAAAACTACAAGACTGAAAAAAGCAAGAATATAATAATGGTAACAGATCCTATTGCAGATTACTTGACTCGCATGAGGAATGCCATCATGGCAAAACACAGAGTCGTCGAGATTCCTGCATCGAAACTGAAAAGAGAAATCACCAAGATTCTCTTTGAGAAAGGCTACATCCTCAACTACAAGTTCGAGAATGATGGCAAACCCAACCAGACCATCAAGGTAGCCCTCAAGTATCATCCCGTGACGAAGATGTCGGCCATCTCCGAGCTGAAGCGTGTCTCCAGCCCTGGTTTGAGAAAGTATGTGTCTGTCGACGAGATGCCGCGTGTCCTCAACGGACTTGGCATCGCCATCGTCTCCACTTCCAAGGGACTCATGACCGACAAGGAGGCTCGCAGTCTCAATGTCGGCGGTGAGGTTTTGTGTTACATAAGCTAAAAAGAGAGGAGAAACTGAAATGTCAAGAATTGGTAAATTACCTATCGCATTGCCCAAGGGTGTTGAAGTGTCTGTTTCGGACGACAATGTCCTCACCGTCAAGGGCCCTCTCGGACAGCTCACCCAGAAAGTCAACCCCGAGATAAGCATCAGCGTCGAAGATGGTCATCTCCATTTCGCACGTCCTTCCGACTCCAGAGAGCACAAGGCTCAGCATGGCCTCTACCGCGCTCTCGCAGCCAACATGGTGAAAGGTGTCTCCGAAGGCTTCAAGGTTGTCCAGGAAGTCATCGGTGTCGGCTACAAGGTCCAGGCCAACGGCCAGGTGATGGAAATGGACCTCGGCTACTCGCACAAGATTTTCTTCGAGCTTGCTCCTGAAATTAAGGTCGAGACAGTCACCGAGAAGGGCAAGAACCCTATCATCACGATGACATCCATCGACAAGCAGGTCCTCGGTCAGGCCGCTGCCAAAATCCGCTCGCTCCGCAAGCCTGAGCCTTACAAGGGCAAGGGTATCCGCTTCCAGGGCGAGGTCGTTCGCAAGAAGGCTGGCAAGGCTGCCGCTAAGTAATAGTTGAAAGTTGAAAGTTGATAGTTGGGTTTTTCTCGATAACCGTCTTTCAGCAAAAAGCATAGAATTATGGCAACAAAAAAAGACATAAGAAGAACAAAGATTAAATACAGAATTCGTCACAAGGTCTCCGGCACTGCCGAACGGCCTCGCCTGTCCGTGTTCAGAAGCAACAAGGAAATCTACGCACAGGTTATTGACGACATCAAAGGCGTAACACTGACCGCAGCCTCCTCGTTGGAGAAGACTGTCGAAAAGGGTGGTACGAAAAGTGAAATGGCAGCCAAGGTCGGCAAGCTCGTCGCCGAGCGCGCCAAAGCTGCCGGCATTGAATCCGTGGTGTTCGACCGCAACGGTTACCTCTACCACGGCCGTGTTAAATCGTTAGCAGACGCAGCCCGTGAAGGCGGCTTAAAATTCTAATAAGTTATGGCAGAAGTAAACGTTAAAAGAGTTAAATCAAGCGAGATAGAGTTCAAAGATCGTCTTGTCGCAATCAATCGCGTGACCAAGGTCACCAAAGGTGGTAGAACTTTCAGCTTTTCTGCTATCGTTGTTATTGGAAACGAGAACGGCGTTGTAGGCTATGGCCTGGGCAAGGCCAAGGAGGTTCAGGCCGCCATCCAGAAGGGTGTCGACGATGCCAAGAAAAACCTCATCAAGGTTCCTGTCCTCAAGGGTACCATACCCCACGAGCAGTCCGGCAAGTACAGCGGTGCCCGCGTATTCCTCAAACCCGCCGCTCCCGGTACCGGCGTCATCGCCGGCGGTGCTATGCGTGCCGTCCTTGAGAGCGTCGGTGTCAAGGATGTCTTGGCCAAGTGCAAAGGCTCTTCCAACCCCCACAGTGTGGTCAAGGCTACCATCAATGCTCTGCTGCAGATGAAGGATCCTTACATGGTGGCACAGCTTAGGGGCATTTCTCTCGACAAAGTGTTTAACGGTTAATTAATATCAGGAGACTTATATCATGGCAGAACAGAAACTCAGAATCAAACAGGTTAGAAGCAAGATAGGTCATCCTATTGACCAGAAACGCACTCTTGAGGCTCTCGGTCTTCGTAAGATCAACCACACCCGCGAGGTGGTCGCCACCCCGCAGATCTTGGGTATGATCAACAAGGTCAAACACCTCATCTCTGTCGAGGAAATCTAACAATAGCAAAAACATCGTCTCCTCTACGGGGACATCCACATTGTAAATCAGAAAGGAACAAAATAATGAACTTAAGCAATCTCAAGCCCGCTGAGGGTTCCATCAAGCACTCCAAGCGTATAGGCCGTGGTGCCGGTTCCGGCAAGGGCGGTACCTCCACACGTGGTAACAAGGGCGCCAAGGCTCGTTCCGGTTACCATTCAAAGGTGGGATACGAAGGCGGTCAGATGCCTCTGTACCGCCGTGTTCCGAAGTTCGGTTTCAAGAACTTCAACCGAGTCGAATATGTCGGCATCAACATCGACCTCCTTAACAGTCTTGCCGAGACGAAGAACATTACTGACTTCAACATCGAGGTGTTCAAGCAGAATGGTCTCATCTCTTCGCACGACAGAATCAAGGTGCTCGGTCGCGGCGAACTCAACAAGGCTATCAATGTCACTGCCCACGCTTTCTCGGCCACTGCCAAAAAAGCCATCGAGGAGAAGGGTGGTGTAGCTACCGTCATTGAATAACAAATGTCTATCAGATTTTCAGATTTTCAGATTGCTGGTATTCTGAAAATCTGGAAATCTGGAAATCTGAAAAACCAAAACTAAAATATGAAGAGATTTATCCAGACACTCAAGAATATCTGGTCGATTGAAGACCTGCGTAAGCGGATACTTTACACTCTTGGTTTGGTACTCGTCTATCGCATCGGTTCGTATGTCGTCCTTCCTGGTGTCGACCCCTCACAGCTCGGCGCCCTTCAGAAACAGGGCTCTGAGGGTCTGTTGGGACTGTTGAACATGTTTTCGGGTGGCGCTTTCTCCAACGCTTCTATTTTTGCATTGGGCATCATGCCTTACATCACTGCTTCCATCGTGATACAGCTTTTTGTAATGGTTGTGCCTTATTTCCAGAAGTTGCAGCGTGATGGCGAAAGTGGACGTCGCAAGATGAATCAGATTACCCGTATCCTCACTGTCGCCATCACCGGTTTCCAGGCTCCGGCTTATATCACCAACATGATGTATCAGCTCCAGGGCTCGGCAACGGCACTCCATCCCTTCGATGGCACTGGTCCCTCCACGTTCTTCTGGATCTCCAGCATCATCATCTTGATCTGCGGTACCCTCTTTGTCATGTGGATGGGTGAACGTATCACCGACAAGGGTGTCGGCAACGGTATTTCTCTGCTTATCATGGTCGGTATCATCGCTCGTCTGCCTTTTGCACTCGCAGCTGAGTTTATGGCTCGTCTGACTGAAAGCGGCGGACTGGTGATGTTCCTCTTCGAGATTGTCGTGCTGCTGGCTGTCATCCTCCTGGTTATCCTCCTGGTTCAGGGTACTCGTCGTATCCCTGTCCAGTATGCCAAGCGTGTCGTCGGCAACAAGCAGTATGGCGGTGTCCGCCAGTACATCCCCATCAAGGTGAATGCTGCAGGCGTCATGCCCATCATCTTTGCTCAGGCCATCATGTTCATCCCCATCACTTTCATGGGATTCAACAATGACACACCTTCCAAGTTTGCATTGGCTTTCGCCGACTACAATGGCTTCTGGTACAACCTGGTCTTCGCGATACTGGTTATCCTCTTCACCTACTTCTACACCGCCATCGCCATCAACCCTAACCAGATGGCTGACGACATGAAGAAGAATGGTGGTTTCATACCCGGTGTGAAGCCTGGCAAGAAGACGGCAGAGTACCTCGAGGACATTCTTTCGAAGGTTACTCTTCCTGGCTCATTCTTCCTGGCCATTGTGGCTATTCTTCCCGCCATCATCCGCCTCTTTGGTGTCAACACTCAGTTTGCGCAGTTCTACGGTGGCACGTCGTTGCTCATTATGGTTGGCGTCATTCTCGACACTCTGCAGCAGATAGAGAGCCACCTCCTGATGCGCCACTACGACGGCCTCACCAAGACCGGCCGCATCAAGGGTCGCACATCAATGGCTATACAGGCCTAGTCTGCGGATAGTGAAAAGTGACAAGTGAATAGAAATAGCAAATGATCGTTCTCAAGAAAAAAGAAGACATAGAGCTCATACGAAAGGCAGCCCAACTCCTCGGCCAGACTCTGGCCGAGGTGGGTCGTCATATTCGTCCGGGTGTCACGACACAGTTTCTTGACCAGATCGGCGACCAGTATATACGCGACCACGGGGCCATACCTCTTTGCAAAGGTTATGAAGGTTTCCCTTCTGCCCTGTGTATCTCTGTGAATGATGTCGTTGTCCACGGCATTCCCGGCCAGCTTTTCATCAAGGAGGGCGACAATGTGTCACTCGACTGTGTGATAGAGCTTGACGGCTATGTCGCCGACTCGGCATTCACGTTTGCCGTGGGCGAGATTTCTCCCGAGATGGAGCGTCTGCTTCGTGTCACAAAGGAATGCCTCTATCTGGGTCTTGAGAAATGTAAGGCAGGCAATAGGGTGGGGGATATCGGTCATGCCGTGCAGTCGCATGCCGAGAAGAACGGTTACGGTGTTGTCCGCGAGTTGTGCGGTCATGGTGTCGGCTTCAAGATGCATGAGTCGCCGAATGTACCCAACTACGGAACTCCGGGCACCGGCGCACTCCTTAAGGAGGGCATGGTCATAGCAGTCGAACCCATGATTACCATGGGTTCCAAGAATGTCAAGTTCTCGAAGACCGACGGATGGACTTGCCGCACCAAGGACGGAAAGCCCGCCGCCCATTTCGAGCACACTGTGGCCATAGGTGCCAAGGGACCTGAAATCCTCACAACGTTTGATTATATCGAAAAAATCTTAAAACATTAGTATGGCAAAACAAGCTTCTATACAGTTGGACGGCACCGTGGTCGAATCGCTGGGCAATGCTATGTTCCGCGTCGAACTCGAGAATGGCCATGTTATCATCGCTCACATCTCGGGCAAGATGCGTATGCACTATATCAAGATTCTTCCGGGCGACAAAGTCCAGATAGAGATGTCGCCATACGACCTGACCAAAGGAAGAATCACCTATCGCCACAAATAAAACATCTCAACGAAAGACTAAAAGGCGACGCAGGGGAGAAAGTATGCTTCCCTTTCAAACCTCCGAATCCTTTCAATCCTTTTTAACAACTTTATACAATGAAAGTAAGAGTTTCAGTAAAGAAAAGATCTCCCGAATGCAAGGTCGTTCGTAGGAAGGGGATCGTTTATGTAATCAACAAGAAAAACCCTAAATTCAAACAAAGACAGGGCTAATTAACAAAAAAGAACTAACAATTTATGGCAAGAATTGCAGGTATTGACTTACCTAAAAACAAAAGAGGCGTTATAGGTCTGACCTATATCTATGGAATTGGAAGAAGCCTGGCTTCGGAAATTCTGGCCAAAGCCGGTATCGATGAGAACAAGAAGGTTCAGGACTGGACCGACGACGAGCAGAACAAGCTCCGTACCATCATCAATGACGAGTACAAAGTTGAAGGTGCTCTCCGTTCAGAGGTTCAGATGAACATCAAGCGACTGATGGACATCGGTTGCTATCGCGGTATCCGTCACCGTCTTGGCCTTCCGCTCCGTGGACAGAGTACCAAGAACAACGCCCGTACGCGTAAAGGTAAGAAGAAAACAATCGCTAACAAGAAGAAAGCTACAAAGTAACGTAGCGCTTGCGGCTTAATGAAAAGCCGTGTAAATGTAAAATCAAGCAAGTAAAAAATTATGGCAAAAACTTCTAAACCGACTAAAAAAAGAGTCGTAAAAGTTGAACCTCAAGGAAGGGCATGCGTCTTCGCATCCTTCAACAACGTTATCATTTCGTTGACAAATAATGCCGGACAAGTGATTTCTTGGTCGTCAGCAGGAAAAATGGGCTTCCGCGGATCGAAGAAAAACACTCCGTATGCCGCTCAAATGGCTGCGGAAGATTGCGGTAAAGTTGCTTATGATTTGGGCCTAAGAAAAGTAAAGGTCTTTGTCAAGGGACCTGGTTCAGGACGTGAATCTGCAATACGCGCAATCAACGGCTGCGGTATCGAGGTTACCGAAATCGTCGACATCACTCCGCTCCCGCACAATGGTTGCCGTCCTCCGAAACGCCGTCGTGTGTAATAAAAGTGAATGGTGAATAGTGAATAGATAGTGTCTTTCCGTGTTCTAATCACAATTCACAAATCGCAATTCACAAATCACAATTAACATTCAAAATCCGAATAAAATGGCAAGATATACAGGTCCTAAAACCAAAATCGCAAGAAAGTTCCACGAACCCATCTACGGTCCCGACAAGAACTACGAAAGAAAACCATACGCACCTGGTATGCACGGCCAGAGCAAACGCCGTGGCAAGACTTCTGAATACGGAATCCAGTTGCAGGAGAAACAGAAAGCGAAATACACATACGGCATTCTCGAACGCCAGTTTGTGAAGATTTATCAGGAAGCATCACGCCGCGGCGGCATCACCGGTGAGGTTCTGCTGCAGCTCATAGAGTCGCGCCTCGACAATGTCGTCTACCGTCTCGGCATCGCCCGCACTCGCGCACAGGCTCGCCAACTTGTGTCTCACCGCCACATCACCGTTAACGGCAATGTGGTCAATGTTCCTTCCTATTCTTTGAAAGAAGGTGATATCGTTTCCGTCCGCGAACGTTCCAAATCCTTGGAGATTATCACCGACTCGCTCGCTTCACGTGCCAACAACTATCCTTGGCTTGAGTGGGACGGCAATCTCATGTCGGGCAAGTTCATGAACTACCCGCAGCGCGCCGACATCCCCGAGAACATCAACGAGCAGCTCATCGTCGAGCTCTACTCGAAGTAGTAGTTGAAAGGGAGTGACTCAAAAAATATTTTTCAAACAAGAAAGGAATCAGTAAATGTCAATTTTAGCTTTTCAACAGCCAGACAAGGTTGTCATGCTTGAGGCTGACGATTTCAGGGGTACTTTTGAATTCCGCCCTCTCGAGCCTGGATATGGTATCACTATCGGTAATGCATTGCGTCGCGTCTTGCTTTCCTCGCTCGAAGGTTTTGCAATTACCTCCGTGCGTATCGACGGTGTTGACCATGAGTTCTCCTCATTGCCCGGTGTGGTCGAGGATATGACTGACATTATCCTCAACCTTAAACAGATACGTTTCCGCCGTCAAGTTGAAGACACTGATTTTGAGAAAATCAGTTTTGAGGTGAAGGACAAAAATGTCCTCAAAGCTGGTGACCTCAACGAGAACCTGCAAGGTTTCCAGGTCCTCAACTCCGACGTCGAGATATGTCACATGGAGCCCACTACGAAGCTTAACATAGAACTCACGATCGAGAAAGGCCGTGGCTATGTGCCTTCGGACGAGAACAAGAAACCCGGTGACCCCATCGGCGTCATTGCGATTGACTCCATCCACACCCCAATCAAGAATGTCCAGTACTCTGTCGACGATTACCGCGTCGAACAGAAAACCGACTACGAGAAACTGACTTTCGACATCCAGACCGATGGCTCCATCCATCCCAAAGAGGCTCTTAAAGAGGCTGCAACCATCCTCATTCAGCATTTCATGCTTTTCAGCGATGAACGTATCTCTCTTGAACTCGAGCCCAAGCAGATTGTCGAGGAGTTCGACGAGAATACCCTCCATACGCGGCAGCTTCTCAAAACCAAGCTTATTGACCTAGACCTTTCGGTTCGTGCCCTCAACTGCCTCAAGGCTGCTGAGGTCGAAACCCTCGGCGATCTGGTTTCTTATAATAAAGCTGATTTGTTGAAATTCAGAAACTTCGGCAAGAAGTCACTTATCGAACTTGAGAATCTTGTCGCTTCGAAAAACCTGGATTTCGGCATGAACATTTCAAAGTATAAATTAGATAAAGAATAATTAACTATGAGACACGGTTGCAAAGTAAATCATTTGTCAAGAACTCATTCGCACCGCGTTGCGATGATGTCGAATATGGCCACGTCTTTGATAATGCATAAGAGAGTGGAGACTACTTTGGCAAAAGCCAAAGCACTTAGAGTATATGTTGAACCGCTGATCAATCGCTCGAAAGAGGATTCTACGCACAATCGTCGTATCGTCTTCGGCTATCTGCACAGCAAAGAGGCCGTAAATGAGCTGTTCCGTGAGGTTTCGCAGAAGGTCGCCAACCGCCCCGGCGGTTACACCCGTATCCTCAAGACTGGCATCCGCAAGGGTGACAACTCCGAGATGGCTATTATCGAACTGGTCGACTACAACGAGAACATGCTGAAGGAAGCCAAGACCAAGAAGGTCAAGAGCACGCGCCGTAGCCGCGGTGGCAAGAAAGCCGAAGAGGCTGTTGCCGCTTCCGAAGCTGCCGCAGTTGAGGCTCCCGTTTCAGAGGCTCCTGCCACTGAAGAACCCAAGGCAGAATAAGGCAAGCCGGTTCTCCAAATGTAATGTGAGAGGAATTCAGGCAAATGCTCGAATTCCTCTCTTCTTTTGTAATATTGCACAATAGCCTAATACTGTTATGATAAAAAGAAAAGGCCAGTGTCGCCTTGTGGCGACTCTGACCTTATTCTTATTCTTCGGTGACCCTGCTGCGATTCGAACGCAGGACCTACTGCTTAGAAGGCAGTTGCTCTATCCAGCTGAGCTACGGGGCCTCTTTTCTTGTCGGGATGCCCAGATTCGAACTGGGGGTCTCCTGCTCCCAAAGCAGGCGCGATAACCGGACTACGCTACATCCCGTGTACAAGTCATTAAAAAAACGCCTTTTTGGGCGTTTTTTCGGCGGAGAAGGGGGGATTCGAACCCCCGGTACCCTAATCGAGTACGACAGTTTAGCAAACTGTTGGTTTCAGCCACTCACCCACCTCTCCGTGGCAATGTTGAATTGTTGTGTCCGTCGCCCGGACACCGTTTCATTCCTCATTGAAATCGTTTGCAAAAGTACTAACTTTTCGCATTCTGACCAAATTTTTTTTGCTTTTTATAGCAAAAAGATATGAATTTAGCTCTTTTTTGCTTGATTTGCAACACTTTCCATTTTTCGACGTATTTCATCCTGATCGCCTAAAAAGTAGTCTTTTTCGAGCTTCATGTCGTCTGAAAACTGGAAAATGTACGGCACTGCAGTAGGAATATTGAACTTGATGATGGTGTCGTTGTCCATACCCTTCAATTCCTTGACGATGCCTCGCAGACTGTTGCCGTGAGCCACCACCATGATGGTGTCGTACCTGTCGAAAGCGGGGAGGATGGCATCCTTATAGTAGGGCATGAGTCGAGCGATGGTGTCCTTGAGAGATTCTGTGAGGGGAACCTCCTCGTCTGTGAGGGCAGCATAGCGAGGATCCATGCGTGGACTGCGTTCGTCGTAGAGGTCGAGGGCAGGAGGCTGCACATCGAAGCTGCGCCGCCAACGCAATACCTGCTCGTCACCATATTTCTGCGCCGTCTCCGCCTTGTTGAGTCCTTGGATGGCTCCGTAGCTCTTCTCGTTGAGTCGCCAGCTTTTTTCAACGGGCAGGTAGTCCATGTCGAGGGCTTCGAGCACCTGGTTGAGTGTGCGTACGGCACGCTTCAGATATGAGGTGAAGCACATTTGTGGTTTGTAGCCTTGTGCTTTGAGAAGTTTGCCCGCTTCGAAGGCTTCATGGCGGCCATGTTCGGTGAGGTCGACATCGGTCCATCCTGTGAAAAGATTCAGCTTGTTCCATTCGCTTTCGCCATGGCGTATCAGGATCAGTTGTTTCATTATTTTGATTGCTTGAATGTTTGAATGTATGAGTGCTAATAAGCCTTCTTGTTTTTTTTGGATCATTTACGGTCCTTTACTTCCTCTTGAGCTTAGAGAAGTCGAAGACCTTGTCGCCCTTTTTCATCAATATCTTGTCGGTGAAGACTCCTCTGTAGGCCATAACCAGCACCACTACTCCAAGGCAGATGAAAGGTATGCTGAGCCATTGGCCCATGTCCAGGAGCATGCCTTTTTCGAATCCCACCTGACGTTCTTTGACGAACTCGATAAGGAAACGGGCTCCAAAGAGGGCTATGAGCCACCATCCGAAGAGTGCTCCGGGTTTCAGCTTGCCGCTGCGTCGACCATAGAAGTACATGCAGACGAGAAAGATGACGAGGTAGCTGAGCGATTCGTAGAGCTGGGTGGGGTGCTTGGGTACCGTCTCGCCGTTCTGGAGAAATATGAACCCCCACGGCATGCTTGTCTCGAAACCGTAGATCTCGCTGTTGAAGAGGTTGCCGAGACGTATGTAGAAGCCGCCCTGGGCGACGATGATGACGAGGCGGTCGACGACCCATACGGGGCTTATGTTGTGGCGTCGGTAGAGGATCCACAGCGCTATGAGCATACCTATGGCGGCACCGTGGCTTGCCAGTCCCTCGTAGCCGGTGAACACCCATCCGTCGGGGGTTCGCTGGCAAGGCAGTATCATCTCAATCCAGTGGTCGCCAGTGAGGTAATAACCCGGTTCATAGAATAGGCAGTGTCCCAGGCGTGCTCCGATGAGTGTAGCCAAGAAGATGTAGACGAGCAGTTTGTCAAGGTATTTGATGTCGACACCTTCATGTTTGTACATGCGGGCCAACACCACATAGCCCATGAGGAAGGCCATGAGGAAACACAGCGAATAGTACCTCACCCCGAATGAGCCTATCTGAAACAGGATGGGGTCCACATTCCAAGTGATGAACGACAGCATGGTTTCTTGGTTTTTATTTGGCGTAATTGACAGCGCGTGTCTCGCGGATGACGGTGACCTTGATTTGGCCCGGGTATGTCATCTCGCTTTGGATTTGGCGCGAGAGGTCGTAACTCAGTTTGTTTGCTTCGGCGTCGCTGACTTTTTCTGCGCCGACGATGACGCGAAGCTCGCGGCCTGCCTGGATGGCGTATGTCTTGACGACTCCGGGGTATGTCATGGCCATCTCTTCGAGTTTGTTGAGGCGGTTGATGTAGGCCTCGACGACCTCGCGGCGTGCACCGGGGCGTGCGCCGCTGATGGCGTCGCACACCTGGATGATGGGCGAGAGGAGGCTGGTCATCTCGGTCTCGTCATGGTGTGCTCCGATGGCGTTGCAGACATCAGGGTGCTCTTTGTATTTTTCGGCCAGGTGCATGCCGAGGATGGCATGTGGCAGGTCGGGTTCGTTTTCGGGCACTTTGCCGATGTCGTGCAGAAGGCCGGCGCGTTTTGCCAGTTTCGGGTTGAGTCCAAGCTCCGAGGCCATCGTGGCTGCCAGGTTGGCCACCTCGCGGCTGTGCTGGAGCAGGTTCTGACCGTATGACGAGCGGTATTTCATGCGTCCTATCATTCGCATGAGCTCGTGGTTCATGTTGAGTATGCCGAGGTCTATACAGGTGCGTTTGCCCACTTCTGCAATTTCCTGCTCGATCTGACGGCGGGTCTTGGCGACGACTTCTTCGATGCGGGCTGGGTGTATGCGACCGTCGGTAACCAGTTTGTGGAGAGCCATGCGTGCTATCTCGCGACGGATGGGGTCGAAACCCGAGAGGATGATGGCATCAGGCGAGTCGTCGATGATGACTTCCACTCCGGTCAGCGACTCGAGCGTGCGGATGTTACGTCCCTCACGTCCTATGATGCGTCCTTTCACCTCTTCGTTCTCGAGGTTGAAGACACTGACAGTGTTCTCGATGGCATGCTCGGTGGCGGTGCGCTGGATGGACTCCACGACAATCTTCTTGGCCTGCTCGTTGGCAGTGATTTTGGCCTCCTCGACGATGTCGATGATTGTATTGGCGGCTTCTGCCTTGGCCTCGTCCGTCATGCTCTCGATGAGGTGCTGCTTGGCTTCTTCGGCAGTCATGCCGGCGATGTGCTCGAGCTTTTCGATGCTTTGCTTGTAGACCTTCTCGGTCTCGGCTTTGCGTTTGTTGAGTACTTCAATCTGGCTGTTGAGGTTCTCGCTGGCGGTTTTGAGCTCGTTGCTTTTCTTCTGCAGCTCTTCCACTTTCTGCGACAGCGACTGTTCGCGTTGTTTCAGTTTTTGCTCGTTTTGTTGGAGCTTGCTGTTACGCTCGTTCACCTGCTTTTCGTACTCGCCTTTCATCTGCAGGTATTTCTCTTTGGCCTGCAGTATTTTGTCTTTCTTGATAATCTCGCCTTTTTCTTCAGCGTCTTTGAGTACTTGCTGGCTTTTGGCAAGCAGCCTGTTCCGGAGGATGGTTGTTGTCACGCCGATTCCAGCACCCGCACCGACAACCAGTCCAATGATTAGCATTAATGTTGGCATAGTTTTTTTAAGATGTGTTTGGGGGAATAGCTTGAGCGTGAGGGGTCGGCTAGTGTGTATTTGTTTCGGCGAAAAAGATTGTTGCGTTTTTAATAAAGCCTGCACCGTAGCCGCCGAGAGTTATGGTAAACTCTGATAAGCAAGGATTTGAGTGCCTGGTGAATCAGCATTTGTCTGCCCCTCGGGTTTTGTGCCGTCGTGGGGGCACGCCTCCGCACCCTGAACGTTCTCGGTTTGTAGATACTGTTGAGTTTACAAACTGTTTTGGCTGCGTTGCAGGCTGTCCTCTAGCAGAGCGTCAATCTCTGCCAGTTTATCTATCAATTGGTTATCTTTATATTGAAAGCTGTCCTTGATTTTGTTGAGCTCTGTCCCTTGCATCAAGGCCACCATGGCGAGCAGGTCCTGGTTGTCGCGGTGGTTGAACTGCTTCCTGAACATGCGAGCTTGAGCGTCGATATAGGCCGCGGCGTTACGCAGAGGTGTCTCGTCGCTAGCGGCAATCGTTAGTTTATAGTTGCGTTCCAATATGTTCACAGAGACAGAGATGGAGTCCATATTTGTTGTTAGTCAACTTGAGTCAACAATGACAAAGATTTATCGATATTACGAATCAACTGATTGATCTTGAGTTTTATTTCTGCCGAATCGCCCTTTTGGACAAGCGTATTCCTGAGTTTAAGTATATTGGTTTCTTCTTTCTGTTGGTTAATAATCGTTTCTTGTTCTTTAATCGTCTCCCTTAATTCCTCGATAGTCTCCTTCATTATTGCGTTTTCGGCTTTGAGTCCGTTGTTCAAATCGATGAGTCTGCGGACTTTATAGTCGATTCCGGTAAGGGATGTTTCGAAGTCGAACATAAGGTTAGGCGTATAAAAAACGGTTGCAAAGATACGGTTTTATTTCATATTATCGCGATAACGAATGACAAATTTTTTTTGCAATATTTGTATCGTTCTGTTTTATAAAGATTTATAGATTGAGTGTATGGCCCATGCGTTCCTGTTTGGTTTTGAGGTATTTTTCGTTGTATTTGTTGGGTTCTATGACGATGGGGATGGTATCGATGATTTCGAGACCGTAGCCTTCAAGGCCGCTGCGTTTCACCGGGTTGTTGGTGATGAGCCGCATCTTGGTGATGCCGAGGTCGTGGAGTATCTGTGCGCCGATACCGTAGTCGCGTTCGTCGGCCTTGAAACCTAGCTTGAGGTTGGCATCGACAGTGTCGAAGCCTTGTTCTTGAAGGTGGTAGGCCCTGAGTTTGTTGACGAGGCCGATGCCTCTGCCTTCTTGGCTCATGTAGAGTATCAGTCCTTTCCCCTCGTTCTCCACCATTTCCATGGCACGGTGCAGCTGGTTGCCGCAGTCGCACTTGCAGGAACCGAAGATGTCGCCGGTTGCGCAGCTGGAGTGGACGCGTACCATGACGGGTTCCCCTTCTTTCCACGAACCCTTCTTGAGGGCGAGGTGTGTGGCGCCATTGTCGAGCTGGGTATAGGCTATCAGCTGGAAGTTGCCCCATTGGGTGGGCAGGAATACCTCTTCTTCTTTCCGTATCATGGTTTCGTGGGCGATGCGATAGGAAATGAGGTCTTTGATGGTGACGATTTTGAGTCCGAATTTGTGTGCCACTTCCTGCAGTTGCGGCATGCGTGCCATGGTGCCGTCGTCGTTGATGATTTCAATCAGAGCGGCGCAAGGGTTAAGTCCGGCGAGGCGAGCCAGGTCGATGGCGGCCTCTGTGTGGCCGGCGCGGACGAGCACGCCGCCGTTGCGGGCACGGAGGGGGTTGATGTGCCCGGGACGTCCGAGGTCGTTGGCGGTGGTGGCTCCGTCGGCCAGGGCCTTGATGGTCATGGCGCGGTCGTGCATGCTGACCCCCGTGGTGCAGCCGTTGCCCAAAAGGTCGACGGTGACAGTGAATGGGGTGCCGAGCAGCGACGTGTTGTCATGAACCTGCATGTCGAGGTTGAGTTCGTGGCAGCGCTGTTCGGTCACTGGGGCGCAGAGCACCCCGCGTCCGTTTTTGAGCATGAAATTAACCTTGTCGGGTGTTATTTTCTCTGCTGCAATGATGAAATCACCCTCGTTTTCGCGGTCTTCGTCGTCCACTACAATCACAAATTTTCCTTCCTTGAAATCCTCTATCGCCTCTTCTATTGTATTGAGTTTAAATTCCATAGGTTGTATAAAAGAAAAAAAAAGTTTATATATAGCATTGCAAAAATACAAAAAAAATATTATTCACTTCACTAAACCGTTGAAACTGGTCTTGACGGTTCTGGCAATGATTTTTTCCCCGTCGATGTAATATTTCGGACATCTTTGGCGTTTATTGTTCGAAGAAAACCATTACATCTACTAATCCATATCATAACATGTCTGAAATATTACGCGTTGAAGGCCTCTCAAAAACCTTCACGCTTTCTAAGAAACAACAGAAGATAGAGCGTACTTCCGACCGCCGCAAGGTGGCCGTGGGCAACCTCTCGTTTACTGCTAACAGTGGGGAGATTTTCGGCCTGCTGGGTCCCAACGGCGCCGGCAAGACCACCACGCTGCGAATGCTCTCGACCCTCATCAAGCCCGACAGCGGCGACGCCATTCTCGACGGATGCAGCGTGGTCAGCGACCCTGAGGGTGTGCGGTCGAAAATCGGTTTCCTCACCAGTGAACTCAAGCTCGAGGACTTCTTTACGCCCAACTACCTCTTCGATTTCTTCAGCCGCCTGCACCAGGTACCCGAAGAGGTGTCGGAAGAACGCAAACGCAACATGTTCGCGCGCTTCGGCATCGACAAGTTTGCCGAGGTCAAGGTCAAGAACCTCTCCACTGGCATGAAACAGAAACTCTCGCTGGTCATCTCTCTGGTACATAACCCCGAAATAATAATCTTCGACGAGCCCACCAACGGCCTTGACGTGCTGACGGCGCGCACCGTCACCGACTACCTGCATGAGCTCCGTGGCGAGGGCAAGACCATCATCCTCTCGACCCACATCTTCAGCCTCGTCGAACGGCTCTGCGACCGTGTAGGCATCATCATCGACGGCCACCTCACCCATTGCGGCACCCTGGACGAGATTCGCGACGGCCTCACCCTCGAAGACCGCTTTTTCGAAATCTACAAAGAGCAGAAAGGAGAAGAGCTATGAAAAGCAACACATGGACCATCATCAAGAAGGAATTCGCCCGCTTTTTCGGCGACCGGCAGATAGTGTTCACCGCCGTCATCATGCCCGGCCTGCTTATCTATATCATCTACAGCCTTATGGGTACCGGCATACAAAGCATGATGTCGAAAGGTGCACAAGAGGTTGTCACTATGCGTGTGGAGAACATGCCGACAAGTCTGGCTCCCATGCTTTCGGCCCTCGACAGCAATATAGCATTGGTCGAACAACCATTCTCGGATGAAGATATAGCAATGTTGGACGACAAGGAACTGAACATCGTCATGCTGCGTTTCCCTGAGAGGTTCGACAGCATCCTTGTCTCGCCCGCCGACACCACGGCGATACCTAACATCGAGATTTACTACAACTCGACCAACAATGCCTCGAACCGAGTCTACACCATTGTCAGCACCATGCTCAACAACTACGGCCGCCCGTTCACTGTCAACGTGCCGCAACAAGAGGGGCAGCGCTTCGACCAGGCCAGCGACGAGTCGATAGGTGCCATGATTTGGAGCAAGATCCTGCCCATGCTCATCATCATGATGCTTTTCAGCGGCGTGATGGCGATAGCACCCAGCGCCATTGCCGGCGAGAAGGAACGTGGGACCATAGCCACACTGCTCGTCACTCCCATGCGCCGCAATGAGCTCGCACTTGGTAAGATAGTCTCTCTCAGTGGTATAGCACTCCTTAGCGGTGTATCGAGCTTTATCGGCATAGCACTGTCGCTGCCCAAGATGATACAGCAGCCCGGTACAGGTTCCGAGGCGGGCATACATCCCGACACAGCCGGCGATATCTTCGCATTCCACTACACCACTAGCGACTACCTAGTGCTGCTGCTTGTCATCTTCGCCTCCGTGCTCATCATGGCATCTGCCATCAGCCTTCTTTCGGCACTGGCGAAGGATGTGAAAAACGCCGGCACAATGGTGACTCCCTTTATGCTGGTAGTCATGCTCGCCGGGCTTATCCCCATGCTTCAGGACGGAGTGTCCGAAAACATCGTGACCTATTTCATCCCATTCTACAACAGCATCGAAGTAATGGCCGCCGTCTTCTCGCACGATATGCAATGGACGCCGGTGGCAGTAACGCTGGCATCCGACTTGGCGTATGCCGGCATCGCCGTCTGGGGGCTCACCCGCATGTTCAACAGCGAGAAAGTGATGTTCGGGAAGTGATTCAGCGGTCTCGCATCCCTGCTGATAATCAGACGACCTCAACCCTGCTGCTGGAGTTGTTGCCCTCTTGTATCACACGGATTTGAACCGGAATACGCTCCTGTAGCTCCTCCACATGGCTGATGATGCCCACATGACGACCCGACTTGTTGTGGAGCGAGCGTAGTGTGTTGATGGCATTCTCAAGAGGTTCACCGCTGAGGGTTCCGAAACCCTCGTCGATGAAGAGGGTGTCGACGGCGAGCCGTTGTCCGATGTCGCTCAGAGCCAGAGCCAGAGAGAGCGACACAAGGAAACTCTCGCCTCCCGAGATGGTGCTGGCGGCACGGCTGACATAGCCCTGGTAGGCATCCTCGATAAAGATGACGAAGGTGCCGGGAGCCACCTTGAGGGTGTAGCGGTCGGTCAGCGTCTGCATGTAGGTGTTGGCACTGTGGATAAGGCTTGACAACACGTAGCTTTGGGCTATCTTGCGGAACTTGTTGCCTGTGGCGTCGCCGACAAGTTGGTTGAGGCGTGACCATTTCAGATAGTCTCTTTTTCTCTCTTCGGCTTCATTGATCAGCTTGCCGAGCATTTGTTTCTTCTCCTCGTCGCTTTTCAGCATCTGAATGATGGCACCGCGTTTTTCCGACAGTTCACCTATGCACCTGTCTGTCTCTTCGACGGTGGCTGCCAATGTTTCTGCGGTTTCGTCATCTCCCATCTCGGGTTTGGCATTTCTGTGTTCGTCCATTTTTCGTGAGGCCTCTTTCATGAGGGCTTCTTTCGACTGGAGGCTGCTTTTCTCTTCGACGATGCGAGCGTTGATGTTGGCGATGTAGGTTTGTGCGTAAGAGTCGAGGGTCTGTAGTCTTTCCATGCTGATATCGGGATGCAAGGCGATGAACGACTCCAGTTTCTGCCTTCCGGCACAGACCGTTTCGTCGGCTTGACGCAGCTGGTCCGTCAGCGTTGCGAGCCTCTTGTTCACTTCGTTGGCCTTCTTGAGAAGGTCAGGCAGCTTTACCATCGCAGACGACGCGACTCCTCTCCATTCGGGTTTCTGGGTCATTATCTCCTCCATGACGTCGTCCACGAGGCTTGCCTCCTTGTCTATCGTGGTGTATTCCGCGTCGAGCATCTGTTTGCGTGACAGGGCTTTGCGGTAGTTCTCCGCTTGCGACAACAGTGTGGTGGCAAACTCCACGGGATATTGTCGCCAGTCGTGCTGCCATTCCCCTCGTATCAGTGCAGCTGCGTTCTCTTCGGCCTGGGCGTTCTCGGCTTTGATGTTTGCTGCGAGTTCTTTCTGCGTCGATATTTTGCCCTCGCAGTCGGTGACGGCCTGTTTGGCGGCCATTGCGGCCTCTTTGGCTTTCATCAGTTGTCGGCTCAGCAAGTCATGGCTTTTCTGTTGCTCTCTGAATCTTTTGTCTTTCTCCTCGCCTTCGGCAATCTTGCTGTCGAGTTCACGCAGACTGTTGTCGGTTGCCTCTCCCATCGACTGCAGCATGGCGGCAGTCACTTCACTATGGTCGTTGATTCCGCACGAGGAGCAGGCTTCGGCAAGCCGTGCAGCGGCATCGTCGGCGGATTTGTCGTTTTCGTGGATCTCTTTGGCTCTCTGTAGGGCTTTGGAAGCGGCCTCTGTTTCTGCCTCGATTTTGTTTTTTGTGTCGAGCAACCTTTTGTACTCGTTTTCGGCGTTGGTAAAGGCTTCGCGAAGTCCTGCGACGAGTGCGGACAGCTCCTCCTCATGAGGCAGTTCGCCAACAATCTGCTGACGGCAAACGGGACAGGTGTCGCCTGTCTTCAGCCTTTGTCTCAGGGTTTTGGCGAATTTGTCGACGGTGTCGCTCTGCTTGTCAAGCATCTCCTTGCAGAGTTCCATCTTCACCCTCGCCTCATGCAGCTGCGGAACCAGTTCGTTCAGTTTGCCCTTTTTGGCTTCAAGCTCGGAAATCATGTTCTCGATGGCTTTGGCATTTTCGGACATGCGTTTTTTTGCAGTGTCCAGTGCATCAAGACATAATGACGCTGAAGAGAGGCTACGCTTCAAGTCTTTGGCCATGTCGCGTCGTTTGCGGAGCTCGTCCAGTCCCAGGCTCATCAGTTTCCCTTCCTCGGTCTTCAAGGCTTTTTCGTCGGCATCGAATGCTTTCTGGAGGCTTGCCACGGTCTCCATAGCCTTGGTGTATGCCGGGCGGAGGTTTTCGACAAGTGCCTTGTTCTCCTCGCCGATGCTTGTCTCACATTTGGCAATGCTCCTGCGACCGTTGACAACAGTTCTCAAATAGCCGGCAATGCCTTGAGCGTTCTCATAGTCGCTGGCTTTGTCGCCGACGGCCTCCAGCGAGGTTGTCAACGTCATTATCTCTGTCTTGGTTTTTTCGCGCTCATGTTTTGCAAAGGCCTGTCCGCTGACAATAGCCAATAGGTCTGAATGCAAATCGGATGTGCTTTTGAGCAGCCGTGTTCTGCTGTTTTCGGCGTTTCTGGTGGCTGTCAGAGTGTTGCGGATATCTATCGTGCCGTTCCATTGGTCCACGGTTTTCTCGTTTGCTTTGAATTCCTGGCTCTCCACGGTCATCAGGGCGTTGCGGTAGGTGGCCGTGGCCTCTTCTTCGGCTTTTGCCAACGCCTTTTCAGTGTTGAGCCATTGTAGCTTGGCGTTCGCTCGCTCCCTGTCTGCTTTCAGGGCGATGGAGTCTTGCTCCAGGGTGGAGGCTTCCTCTTGCTTCGACACGATTTCTTCGTCCGTCAGTGTCTGGATGCCTTCCACGCGTAGCGAAGCCTCTTTCCACGAATGCTCACGCGCGGAGGTCAGCTCGTAGATTTTCTTGCCTACCTTGGCGTAAATATCGACACCTGTGATTTTCTCCAGGATGGCGGCTTTCTCCTCGTCCTTGCTGTTCAGGAAACGGGTGAATTCGCCCTGTGCCAGCAATGTCGTGCGGCAGAATTGGCTGAAGTCAAGTCCGATGGCTTTTTTCATTTCGGGCTTGATGTCGGCATCCTTTTCGAGAGTGGCTCCAGTGTCGAGGTTCTGCAGTAGCCAGGTCTTTGACTTGTTCAGTCGTCCGTTGGCTTTCTTGTGGGAGCGCGCCACGGCCCAGGTGGCTTTGTAACGCACCTCGTTGATTCCGGTGAAGGTGAGAGTGACATTCGCTTCTCCAGTGTTTCTGCGAAGCAGTTGGCGTGGGTCTTTTATCGACACCTCGTCCTCACCGTCCCTGCCTTCCATTTTAGTGCTGTTGAGCCTTGGGGTGTCGGCGAAGAGTGCCAGGCAGATGGCGTCGAGAATTGTCGATTTTCCGGCTCCGGTCTTGCCGGTTATCAGAAACACCTCGCTCGTGGCAAGAGGCTCCGCGTCAAAATTGATTGTGGCATCCTCGATAGAGGCGATGTTGTGTATGGTCAGTTTCTGTAGTTTCATTTGCTTGTTTTTTTCGCATCGCGGCTTAGACTATTCGTTCTCCAGTTCGGCGATGGCCATGTCGAACAGGCTTTCCATTTCCTCGTTGAATTCTATTCCCGCATACTGGGCATAGCGGCGTGCTATCTCTTTGGGCTCTTCAGACTGGAATTCCTCCACGGTCATGGCTCCGGGGTCGTCTCCCACACTTCTTTTCCGTCTGCTGTTGATGACGCAGAAGCGGCACTGCTTTCCTTCTGTGGCTGCCGAAGCCTCGGCGTTGGCCTCGGGAGGGAGGAAATCGTCAGTCTCCACGTTGAGCCGGATATAAGCTGCCAAATCGTTGGGGAAGCCGAAAAGCAGCCTCATGGCATCCTCCCAGGAGGCATAGCCTTGCGTGGGAAGGGTTACGAGTGGCCGGGGGTTGTGTATCTCTACCTGCTCTACCGATGGGATGTCGCCGTGACGGTCTATTCCCACTATGCTTACAGTGTGGACAAAGGTCTCGTCGAAGCTCACTGGCAATGGTGTGCCGCTGTATCGCACGTTGTGTCTGCCCGAGTGGACAAACTGCTGGCGATGGATGTGTCCCAGAGCCAGGTAGTCGTAGCCCTCTCCCAATTGTTCAAGGCTCAACGAGTCGATGCCGCCCACGTTGCGTTCGGTAGCCCTGTCGTGTCCTGTATAGTCGCATCCGCTCACTGTG
Source organism: Bacteroidales bacterium (assembly GCA_017448905.1). Classification (GTDB taxonomy): domain Bacteria; phylum Bacteroidota; class Bacteroidia; order Bacteroidales; family P3; genus Colimorpha. Next base: position 45,563 of record JAFSKP010000052.1, read on the forward strand.
GTGTGGGCAGACAGCACCACGGGAAGCCCCTCGCTGTTGAGTTCGGCAACTCTGTCGAGCAGCTTCTGGATGAAGCCCTCAGGGATGTTTCGCTCGCTCGAGTAGGGGAGGGCTACCACGAAGCCTTTGCCGTCCACCTTGACGATATGGCTGTCGGCATGGGCTCTGTCCAGCTGTCCTATGGCATACACATTCAAGGCTTGCCATGGCAGACGGAAAATCTCGTGTTTTGAGCCGCTGTCGTGGTTGCCGGCGGTCATCACGATAGTCATCTGGGGGTTCGCGTCATGGAGCCTCATCAGTGCCTCGGTCAGCATGGTCTGCACGGCTGCCGAGGGCTGCGGCGTATGGTAGACATCCCCGCAGATGAGGAAAACGTCGGGTCGCTGCTCTCCGACGATGGAAGCCATCTGCTCCAACATCGAAGCCTGCTCTTCTGTCCTGTCGTAGTTGTAGAGGCTGTGACCTAGGTGCCAGTCGCTGGTGTGCAGTATTTTCATCTGTGCTATGGATTCGTTTTTGGGAAAATTCTTTTGATGAAAAATAGTGGCCAGATTATCATCCGACCACTACCGTAAAGGTGCTTTTGGCACCTCAACAAAATGAAAGGGAATTCTTATCTCTCTTCGATGACGCTGCCGTGGTCGCGGACAATCATGCGGTAGAACCACTGCGGATACTCGGGCATGTTGGGCATGGCGCTGCCGCCGAACTCGGTGCGTTTGAACTTGCCGTTCTCCTCCTTCTTGATGTTGCCGTCCATGTACTTGACCAGCAGGTACTGGTCGAGCTTGGTCCATTCGTCCATCATCTTCTTGGCCTGGCGGTTGCTGAAGTCGTTGAGGAGTGTTGATATCTCCGAATCGGTGGCATCCTTGGCGCGGCGGTCGAATTTCTCTACATCGGTGATGAACCCCTCTTCAAGCTGTGTCTGGACCTTCTGCACGTCGACGATCATGTCCTTGTAGCGGCTGTAGACGAAGTTGGTGACGCGGTTGAAGAGCCAGAAAGCGGAGGTGGGGCTATAGGTGACCATGTCGCCGTTGCCCTCGCGGAAGCAGAGCGGGATGTCGGTGATGCCGCAATACATGGGGCAGTAGACGGTGCTGTAGGTGTCGTCGACACCGAACCAGATGATGCCGCCGACCTTGCGGGGCAGCCATCCGCGGCACTGGGCCACGAAGCTGAAGCCCGTCTGCTGGGTAGAGGTGGCACGCTCGTGGATATACTTCTTGCCGTCGAGCTCCCAGTTCATGGGACGCCAGCGGTAGGGGCAGGCGAAAGGACCAGCTCCGACATCCTGTGTCATGTCCATGGCGGTACCCTCGTAGTGGTCGCGCATCAGGTTCATGACCTCCTGTACGTCGACCTTGTGGTCGGGTTTGATCCAGAGGGGCATACGCTCGGCAGTGGCGTCGCCCATGGCGTATTTCTCATATTTGCGCATGCCGGCATTGACACGGCGGAACATGGCGTAGACACGGGCATCGCAGGCACGGATGCCGCTGAAAGTGAGAGGGGCGTAGGTGTCGCTGAAGCTGAAGTCGGCATCCTTGCCGTCGTACCAGCCGCAGGCACGGGCGAAGGTGATGACATCCGAGCTGTAGACGCATTCCACTTCGGGTTCAAAGACATAATCGATATGCGCACTGCTGATGGCGGTGTGCAGCCCTTTGCCCTTGGCTTTGTTCCACTTGCCTTCCTGGGGGAACTGGGTGATGCGGGCCTGGTTGGCATGGCCGCAGACGTAGCCGTCGGGGATGCGGCGGGCAACCCAGACGCCACCGTCGGTGTATTTGTATTTGAGTTTCTTGGCAACATCGGCCTTGACATGGTCGGGGCGTTTGCCGATAAGTTCGAAGATCCACACCTCGTCGGGGTCGCAGATGCTGAAGCTCTCGCCCTCGCTGTGGTAGGGATACTGGGTGAGAAAGCCTGCCAGTACCTGGATGGCCTCGCGGGCGTTCTTGGCGCGCTGCAGGGTGAGGTAGATGAGCGAGCCGTAGTCGATGCCGCCCTCAATCTCGTTGGCAAGCTCCTCGCGGCCGCCGTAGGTGGTCTCGCCGATGGCGAGCTGATACTCGTTGATGTTGCCCACCACGCTGTAGGTCTGGGCTACCTGGGGAATCTGGATGAGCGGTTTTCCGCTGTCCCAGTCCACAACCTGGAACATGGTGCCGGCAGGGTACTGTGCGGCGCGACGGTAATAGAGTTCGCCGTAGAGCACATGGCTGTCGGCAGCGTAGGTTATCATCGTGGAGCCGTCCTTGGTGGCACCCTTGGTGAACAGAAAGTTCGTGCAAGCCTGCGAAACTGTAAATTGAAAATTGAAGATTGAAAATATCGCGGCTGCAAATAGGATTTTTTTCATTGCTTTAATATTTAATCTGGGGGTGAAGGATGAGTGAGGGAGGACTATACATCTGCGTACTGTTCACAGGTCGCAGATTACAACAGTTTCTTCTTGAGATTGAGGATCATGTCGTCAGTCATGCGCTCGAGGTCGTACTGCGGGTTCCAGCCCCATTCGTTGCGGGCGCAGCTGTCGTCCATCTTGTCGGGCCAGCTGTCGGCAATGGCCTGCTTGATGGGTTCCGGCTCATAGACCATCTCGAAGGCAGGGTAGCGTTTCTTGATGGCGTTGTAGATTATTTCGGGGTCGAAGCTCATGGCAGTGACGTTGAAACTGTTGCGGTGCACCAGCTTGGTGGGGTCGGCCTCCATGATGTCAATCATGGCTTTCTGTGCGTCGGGCATGTACATCATGTCCATGTAGGTACCTTTCTTGAGGGGGCAGACGAATTTCTCGCCCTTGACGGCTGCGTAGTAAATCTCGACGGCGTAGTCGGTAGTGCCGCCACCGGGGAGTGTCTGGTAGCTGATGAGACCCGGGAAGCGGACGCTACGGGTGTCGACGCCGAAGCGAGTGTAGTAGTAGTCGGAGAGCAGCTCGCCGGTGACTTTGGTGACACCGTAGATGGTGTTGGGGCGTTGGATGGTGTCCTGCGGGGTGTTGTCGTGTGGGGTTGAAGGGCCGAAGGCACCGATGCTGGAGGGCGTGAAGACGGCGCAGCCAAAGAGGCGTGCCACCTCAAGGCAGTTGACCAGCGAGCCGATGCCGACGTTCCAGCCGAGCATGGGGTTGAGCTCTGCCGTGGCGCTGAGGATGGCGGCGAGGTTATAGATGGTGTCGATATTGTACTGCTTCACGGCGGTGGCAATCTGCATGATTTGGGTGCTGTCGATGCGCTCCACAGGGCCACGCTCGTAGGGGTCGCCTTTGAGGGGGCGCAGGTCGCTGCATACCACATTGTTGTCACCATAGATGTCTCTGAGATTACGTGTCAGCTCGGAACCTATCTGTCCACCGGCACCAACGATAAGGATTTTTTTCATTGTTTATGTAATTTTTAAAACTTTTATTTGGTATAAAACGCAACAACACGCACGGTTTCATATTGTTGTACAAAACCATATCATAATTGTTTGGACAACAAATATACATTTTTTTTGTTTTTTTTCTCCATTTCTTTGTATTTTTAGAGAAAAATACTACATTTGCACAGAAAAACAGTAAGTTTTTTTGTCAAGCAAGTGTATATCAAAAATATAAATATTCCATTAACCTTATGAAACGTTATTTTCTACTTATTTTCGCCCTTATGGCAGTATTATCACTTGAAGGCATGGCACAATCGTTCGTGGTATCCTTGCCATTCAGCGACAAGGTTGAAAACAGCATTGTGAGGGAGACGACTTACGGAAACACGGTGAGCTATGTGGAGACAGCGTCCGACCATTGGATTGTCTTTGCCTCGACGGCAAACGCAACGGTGCAAAAGCTGCAGATCCCATCAAACATCTTCATGACCGACCTCTTCCTGCACGACGAGTATGTCTATTTCTGCGGCTACGACAACGCCAACAGCCATGGAGTGTGGGGTTGGTTCGACACTATTGCCTCAAAGATGGCCTCGAACGGAATAACATACTACAACAACTTCAACTGCAGAAGCTGCGATGTGGAGAGGTTCAACGCCCTTGTGGTCTATTCGCGCGGCACCTCTCTGTTTGCCGCTCTTGTGGGCTCGGCCATCGACGGGCTGGGTGACGCAAGGGCATGCACAGTGTCTCTTGCTGGCACCGAGGGCATTGCCACAGGCTGGAGTTATACGATAGGGCAATCTCCCGACACTGCCGAAAAACTCACGAATATCTGCCTTACAGACAACTATGTGGTGGCATCCGGCGTATCCGATCCAAGCTATTCAGCCGAGCATTACCGCATCCACAACCGCTACAGCATGTGGGACGGGCAGGCCGACAGGAGATATTATTATGCGTGCGGACCGGTTGGAGTGATCCACTGCTGGGACGGCTTTGCAATGACTCGTATCGGCGGCGACACCATCGCGACAGCTGCAATTTGTCATATTGCGAGTAGTAGTGCATCTTACGGCGTTCTTCTCAATGTATATGACATGCAGCAGACGCTGAGTGCCCTGTGCTGCATTCCTCCTGTAAGCTCTGTGGAGTACGACAACGTGGGTTATTTAGGACAGTACCAAATCAAGAACCTGTGCTATAGCACCACCAACCAGATATTCTCAATCCTATTAACCGGAAAATTCAACTTTTTTACCGATAATACCATTGTGGCTCAACTGCTTTACCCGGGCGCGACCAATATAGAGTTTTTCGGTCGCAACAAACATACATCTTTCTTTCTAGACCATTTCACGAATCAGTCGCGCTTCCTCGTAACAGGCCGGAATGACATCAACCCAAACGAGATGCTCTACTTCGCACAACCTCACTCATTCCAAGGCGCATGTTCCAATTATCATTCCGACTTTCTGATTAGCAATGCTTTCGAATCCAAGTCACACTCGTTCCCGTATTACACTTGCAACGGGCAGTTTGACTGCCTGATGAAGGAGACAATCCCATCCGACGAGACTGCAACCAATAGCTGCGAAGCAAAACAATAAAAACGGAATGCCATGAAGAAAATAAAACAATTAATCATCATATCATTGCTAATGCTGTTCATTCCAACAATAATGTCTCAGAACAGCTATTACGACTATTACTTCAATGTCAACGATACAATCCATGGCCGCTCACCTATATACCACTACCAGTGGTGGAGCGAGAACTGGTTAAGTGACACCAACCACGGTCTCTCTGTACAAATGATTATCACGAACGAACATAATCCACATGGAATTGATATTGATTCTGTTCGTGGCCGTTTCTTTCATATGCCTTATTATTATTTGCATGGCGAAATACTCAGATATTGCTATACGGATGAACCCTTGAACATTGTGGGACTGGCCGCATCAGCATACGTGAGAAGTAGCAGCATTACTTCAACCAATGATGAGATTTTCCGACCGGAATACTTTAGACTGTATGATGCAAAAACCGACACCTTCCAACTGGTAGGGGAATTGCAATTCGTGAATGCCTCTCCAAAAAGATATATCGATCTTGATGTCAGAGAGCTTACAAGAATTCCTTACTATGGTAGTCAATATAATACTACTTTCTGTTGTGATGAAGTAAAACCGGTACAGCACGAAATCAAACCTATACATGAGTATTATTTTGACAAGCCTGTAACAGTCACCGACTCATTCTACGTGGGTCACACACAACTATCAAGCTGCGATAATTACTGGATTCCAGATGCTCCAATCTTGGAGAACAGACGCTGGTTTGGTGTTTATAATTTGTCTTACGACACAAATTATAACGGATATGTTGACCAAAATTATGTATACCATAATCCCTGCGCTGATATGGGCTGCGAAATAATGCCCGGACAGCTGTACAGATTCCGCTTTATTAACGACCTCAATTATCCACTAGATTACCAGTTTATTCCCACTGTTTTCGTTGACACCCTGTGGCACTGGACGGTGAGACCCCATTTCATGCTCGTCTTCCCCATTATCGAGATTGACTCCTCATGGCGCCACGGACCACCCCAATACGAATGCCCCGAGGTGACAGACTTGAGAGTCGCCGCTGTGGATGATGCAGGTGTGATTATCATGTGGAACACCCGCACCGGGCAAGAACAGTGGCAGATAAGCCATGGACCTGCCGGCACGCCACCTGACAGCGGACTGGTAGAGAGTTCCCATACTCCCGCTTGCAGGCTTAGAGACCTCGACTCCTGCACCAGTTACGATGTCTATGTCCGTGCTGTCTGCCACCATGACAGCACCGAGTACAGTCCCTGGACCGGCCCCATCGCAGTCAATAACTGCGACACGACCAATGCATCTGAAGCCATCCGTCAACCGACAGCACTCGAACTTTACACCCAGCTGATACCCAACCCCGCACAGGACAATGTGAACATTTCCTGCTCATATGTAATAAAATCCTGCCAAGTCCTCACCCTCGACGGACGGGAGGTGGAGGAAAAGCAAGTCAACGACCGCTATGCCACACTAGATGTCAAGGGTTGGAACCCGGGTGTCTACATCGTCGTCCTGCACACCCAGGCCGGCATGGTATCGCGCAGACTTGTCGTGAAGTAACCCATTATCTGTTTGGCACAACTGCATCATTTTTTACAGCACACACCTGCAATTAAAAAAAATTGTGTACTTTTGCATTTTCAAATTTTGAGTGAAAAATGGAGAAAACAACTTTGGCAAAAGTATACGAATGGGCATCGTACATTATCATCATCGCTGCCACAGTGTTCTATTTTGTATTCGACAAGATGTCGCCTATGCGTCTGCCTATCACGTTGTTAGGCATCATTCTCGCACTCTTCTGCCGCAACATGATGTACCGTACAAGATACAAGATGTTCGAAGAGGAAAACGAAGAAATGAAGGTCGACCTGCGACGTCTCACAAACCTGCTGGAGATTGAAAAAAGGAAAAAAAATGAAGAGTGATTGGTGATTAGTGATTAGCGATTAATTCTATAAAGAAAACTGTAAACAAAAAACAAAATAAAATGGCAACAACAGCTGATATCAAAAACGGTCTGTGTATTAATTTCAACAACGACATCTACACCATCGTTGAGTTCCTCCATGTGAAACCTGGTAAGGGAGCAGCTTTCGTGCGCACCAAGATGCGCAACGTCAAGACCGGCCGCATCCTTGAGAACACCTTCCCCTCGGGAGCCAAAATCGACATCGTCCGCGTCGAGCGCCGTCCCTACACCTACCTCTACAAAGAGGGCGACATGCATGTATTCATGCACACTGAGACATACGAGCAGATCTATATCCCCGAGGAAATCATCAACGCTCCACAGTTCCTGAAAGACGGCCAGTACGTGGAGGTTACAGTCCATGCCGACACCGAGACCCCGCTGCTTTGCGAACTTCCTCCCTTCATCGAGACCGTGGTCACCTACACCGAGCCTGGATTTGCAGGCAACACCGCCACCAACGCCATGAAGGACGCCACCGTCGAACCTGGCGTACAGGTTCGCGTGCCTCTCTTCATCAAGGAGGGTGAACGCATCAAGGTCGACACCCGCACCTGCGAGTACGCTGAAAGACTCAAATAGTGATTGGTGAATAGTGAATGAGGAACATTAACGAAAAACGTTAAACATAAGACAATCATTGTGAAAAGACTTTCTATCATTGCAGCCTGCTTGCTTCTGCTGGCAGGCTGCAAACATAAAGGACCGGAACAAGCGACACAACCGGTCGGTACCGACTACAGTAAAGTCGAAATCCCCTTCTTCGATGCCGATTCGGCATTCCTGTTTGTCAGCGACCAGCTGGCATTTGGAGTTCGCTATCCAGGTTCGGAAGGTCACGAAAAATGCGCCACCTATATCGCCGAGCAAATGAGCCGATGGTGCGATACCGTCATTGTGCAGCCCTTTACGGCCACCCTGTGGGACGGTCATAAGGTTGACGGAAAGAATATCATCGCCTCGATGCAACCCGAACTCGACAGACGTGTGCTTCTCGCTGCCCATTGGGACTCGCGCCGTTGGGCAGACCATGACCTCGACACCAACAAATGGCGTAGTCCACTCCCTGGAGCCAACGACGGTGCCAGCGGTGTGGCATTGCTGATGGAGATGGCTCGCGCCATGAAGACAATGCCTCCTGATATCGGTATCGACTTCGTCTTCTTCGATGTCGAGGACCAGGGCATCCCCGAATGGGCCAACCGTTACGAAGACAACACATGGTGCTTGGGTTCGCAGCATTGGGCAAAGAATCCTCACCGCCTGTTCTACACGGCACAGTATGGTATACTCTACGACATGGTGGGCTGTCCCAACCCGCGTTTCACCAAAGAGGAGGTCTCGGTAGGTTTTGCACAAGGAGTACTGAACAAGGTATGGAACGCCGCTGCCACCCTGGGCTACGGGAACATCTTCGCAGATAAGATGTCGAGCGCCATCCTCGACGACCACCTCTATGTGAATCAGATCCTGCACATACCGACCATCGACATTGTCCAGAACAGCCTGGAGTGCAGTTTCTACCCATACTGGCATACGATGAACGACAATCTTGACGCCGTCGACCGCAACACGCTTAAAGCCGTCGGCACCGTAAGCCTGAAGGTCATATATAGTGAACAGTGAAAAGTGAA
>JAFSKP010000053.1 GCA_017448905.1 Bacteroidales bacterium
CTCCAATATTAATACTTTGATAAACACCAATCTATAAAATATGGAATTGAATAATACGGAGACAAAAGCCATATTGTGTTCCACCTGTTAATTCGGTATAATTCATAATCCATTGTGACAGAGATGTATAAGAAAATACATGTTATTAAATTTGGGGTAGCTAAACGCCTAACCCTACTACGCAATTTCCCCCATGATTATCTGATATGTGTATTACATGCTGATACTGTGTTCCTCTGCTCTCATGACAGTTGAGTCCAACAGCTTCGCAACATTTCCGAATCTTTTTGAAACGGTAGTCCATGAAGTTCTCCCCTTCTGGCGTATAAAATTCGAAATTGGTGCCCTTGGAGATATGGTTTACCTGCATCTCGCTGAAGAGGTTAAATTTAGGTGCATTTGCGACCCATAGATTTGTGTTTGAACGAGTGATTGCGGTATATGCCCAACGAAAGAAATCGCTGTTTTGCTTGCCTTGTTTGCGAGCCATATCCACAAATACATTCCTCCACTCTCCGCCCTGGGCCTTATGGCATGTGATGGCATAACCATATTTGCAAATCACTGCATTAAAACAGGGGTCGCTTTTTAATTTCTCTTGATATTCTTCGCTTTCTCTTGATAGTCCCGGATGACGGTTTGTGAAATCAACATAGAGGGCTTGGGAAATATCCAATCCGGGGTTGCCTTCATCATCGGTAATGAACGAATCCAATATTTTGCATTTGAGTAGGTCGCCATCATTCAGTTCGAGTGTGACATTTCGAAAAGAAAGTTCATAAACTTTCTTTACAACATTGCCCTTTTCGTCACGTTCTTTGCTATTAAATGCCACCTTCCTTCTTTCCATTCTGGCATCCTCTTCGCATTCAGCGACCGAGACAATTGTTCCGTTGAACGGTTCCCGTTGGTATGCGTAGTTGTTTCTGGAGATAATCAGCAAGTCACCCTTTATCAGCGGCTCCTGAGTATGGTGAAACAATGTGTTTCTTATTCGCTTGTTATACTCAAGAGCGAGTGCATTCGTATATGTGATAATGATTGAATTTATATCCACCTGGCTATTTACCTCTGTGGTATAATCCTCAAAAAGATTGACAGAATGGCGGACGTCACTGCTTTCCATAATGGAAAATTCATTGTACGAATCAGCCTCTATAGAGCCTCTTATTTCGGTGGCATTAGCATATATGCCACTGTCAGCAGCCTGTCGGACCACTTCACGCAGACATGAGGACGTTACACGGCATTGATATTGATGGGCAAGGTGATTCGAATCCAACGCATGAGAAAATGACTGTCCAACGGGTGGCAACTGGGCATTGTCGCCTACAAACACAATCTTCCTCCCCCCACAATTCATTAACAAATCTCGGAGCAGACACCCTGAACCGAATTTGAACATATCATTATCAGAAAGTTGGTCTGATATCATCGAAGACTCATCCACAAAATAGACCGTTCTCTCCGAGTCCTTGTTTTTCCGTAACAGGAATTTCATTTTTTTGCCTTCATACTGAACCCCTTTCTCAATCGCAAATATTGTCCTATGTATTGTAGCGGCTGATTGACCCGTTTTCCCCGAAAGAATAACGGCAGCCCTACCCGTTGGCGCCATTAGAACAGTCTCGTACGGCAGCGACCATTTACCCCCCTTCGACTGCAACGACTCAACCATTGTTTTCATCAGCGTAGTCTTACCCGTTCCAGCATAACCAGAGAGAATAAAAACCTGACAGTCAGAGTTTATGAACTCCGAAAACTTGTCGAGTGCTGTCTGTTGGTCGTTAGTGAAAGTCATTTTCCTTTCCTTTCCTCTAGTTTTTCCAAAAGGTCACGCCCCTTTTCGGTCAAACGGTATTTTTGTTTTGGATGACGAGGTTTATCCGGGTATAACAACTCGACAAAACCTTGTTCCATTGCCGGATTGATAAACTGAAGTGTAAAATGCCTCTTGAACTTGTTCGCAAGCTTGTTCGCAGCCATCAGTTCATACTTACTTAATTCACCATCTTTAAGATTATAAATCAAAGATTTAACTTGTACGTCAACTTGTTCGCCAACTTGTTCCGAAAGGAATGCAGGATGGATGTCAAGATGAGCCAGGAAGTATGTGTTGTTCTCGTCCGTTTCGAAGCGTACATCGGGTGAACCGTTCATTCGAAGTGCACGGCGGATTTTTGGAAATCCTGTAGAGCGTCCTTCTGTGAATTTCAGCTCTTTGACGAAGTCGCCGATTCTTCAGTTGCGATAGTTCCTGCTGGCTACACGTTCTTTCTGCATGTCGGCTTTTGTCAGTGGCGGCATAGGCCCTTCGATGTTCAAATTCTCCGCTTCGCTATCGAAGAGCCACTGGCTCTTCTTCACACTTCTTGTGCGGATTGTAGTTGCCTCATCAAGCTCGGCAGCCGCAGCACCACAGCTCGTCGCCCTTGCCTTCCTTGATGGTCTTGTTTTCCTCACGGGTGTTCCGCTGGCGTGGGGCTATGACAAAACTTGCATCGATTATCTTGCCTTCGTTCAGTATAAGTCCAAGAGTGCCAAGATATTCGTTAAACTTGCCAAACAAGAGGTCGAATGTGCCGGCCTGGGCAAGGGCGTTCTTGAAAGCCCACACTGTCTTCTCGTCGGGAACATTATCCACACTGTCTATGTCAAGGAAGTCCCGGAAACTTATCCTGTCCTTTATGAGGTACTCTATCTGCTGGTCGCTCGCTCCGTGCAAACGCTGCAGGAACACCACTTTCATCATGAAAACCGGGGCTATCTCGGCTTCTTTAGCCTTTATTGCGCTGTCATTTGACTGTCTCTCTGTTCCAGTAGACGCTCTCGCTGATGCCCATGAGAGAGCCTTTGATGCGGAGACGGCCATCGGCTGTGAACTCGGCGGTCATATTGGCGCGGATGCCACGTTGGGGGTCGTATATCTTGGTGTCGTCCCAACGGTGTTTCTTTGCGTTGTATTTGAGGCCGCTGAAGAGTACAATCTGGTCAGCGGGCTTTGAGCGGAGACTTTTGTCGGGGTTCTTGGCGTCGAGCAGCTTGTTGCCCTGTGCGTCCTTGTCGTGTTCCAGCCAGACGACATGTCCGCGGTAGGTGCCATTGTTGAGTTTGACGATTTTGGCCTTGAAGCGGTCGTCGCCTTGTGTGCCGCTGTAGGTGCCGACGATGTTGTCGGCTTTGTTGTTCAATGTGTTCTGGGCAATTGTCGGGCAGACAATCAGTAATGCAAAAAGTAAAGGGATCAGTTTCTTCATTGGGGACTGTTTACAAATAGGTGAGTGGATGAAATAAGTTTACATTATGTAACATTTGGAAAATAATATGTGATAATGATTATGATTAATTAGTCGATAATGAGTATAATAAAAACATTAAACGTAAAACTTTACTATAGGGGAGTATGGGAGCTGAGTGGAGTTGAAGGACAATGGTAAGGGAGATGCATGGCGACACTTTGAATTTGATTCTGTTTTTGGTCTCCAGGCATGAATATAACTGTTAGTGGTTGTCTCGCTTGATTACGATGGAGCCTATCTCTCCACGAGTGCGGTAATTGCCCTCGATGTCGTCTCTGACTATCTTTTCTGCCGTCAATATGGAGCCTTTTCTGATGCTGTGAACGAACAAGATGTCATTTTTTCGTAGACTGCTGTTCGATGCTGAGGTCACTACAAGCACGTTGTGGTAAGGCCTCTTTTCAACATTGAATGATACGGTACGGTCTAAATAATGTATGGTAACATTGTCGCCAACTGCCAGTTGGTCAATATAGATTGTTTCATCGTGGAAGTGCCATTCGCTGTCGGTGCTGATAGTTCTCATATACTCATCCCACTCACGGTAGCCCAAGTATTGTGCTATTGTGTTGAGCGTGTAGTTGCTTGCATTCCGGCTGTCATTAATGTAATTGAATAGTCTTTTCAGTGTTGTAACACCGATTGTCCTGCCGGTCATGGTAAAGATATTGCTGGACAGGATGGAGAAATCGTTAGCCTTGTCGAATTCAAGTCCGGACTTCTCTTTCAAAGCGTTGATTATTTTGCTGTTCAGAATCATAGTTCTATTTTGATAAAAGAGACATTGTCGTTGGCTTTTGAGGTCAGCAGATCTATTTTTTCTTTTTCGTTCTCGTCGTACTTGCATGCGATATTGATGTCGAACGACTTATGAAAACCATCAGTACACAAGACGATAATATCACCTGGTTGGAATGACAATTCCTTAATTGATGGTGTTGAGGGAGAGTCGTCTCCCATTATGGCTTGTGTGACAACGGAAGAGTATCGCTCGATGTCAGAGGGGGTGACGGTTCTTTTTTTACTGATTTCCGAAATAAGAGAATGGTCTTGGCTCCGGAATAGCAAGGTGCCGTTTCGAAAATGGCAGATTCTGCTGTCGCCAATCCAGGCACAAAGAAGACGATTGTCTTTCTTGAAAAGCGATGCCACCACACAGCCCATCTTCTCCATGCCTGACTTTGACCTTTTTTGTTTAAGAACACTATTTGCGTGACGGAAAGCATCGATAATGACTTTTTCGGTGTCGCTGTCATTTGTGGCAGACTGCCAGCAGGCCGCTATGTCGTTGGCAACTGTTTGCGCTGCAATGTCACCATTGGAGTAGCCACCCATGCCGTCGGCCAGTATGGCGGCGAACCGCTCGTCGACATGGGTGGATACGGCAATATAGTCCTGATTGGACTCCCGACCACCATTTGATGTATATTTGAACAGTTTCATTTATCTGACGGCATTGATGGTGTCGCCCCCGTGTTTTGTCAGGCGTGGACGGATGCGGATTTTTGTGGGTCTTATTGTCATTGCTTTATCAGAAGCCTTATTGGCCCACAGGTAGGCCTCGCCCGAACCCAGTGATGCCATCTCCGTCGGCGTGAGGAATTGCAATGGCGTTATCGCTTTCTGCACGTGCTTGACCCATCCTGGGGAACTGAATTTGTGCATTATCACCATCGAACTTAATTCGATGATCTCGGTGGGTAGGCTCATGGGATCTTGACTGGCAATCATGATTGAGACACCTTTGTGCCGCATTTCCCTAATCGCTGTCGTAATGGAGTTCGCCAGCTCCTTGTTGTTCATGTATTTATGGGCTTCGTCGAACACGATGAACTTGTTGAAAGCCTTGCCGTCAACTTGAAGTACGCTGGAAAAGATGTTCAACATGACAACGAACAGACCGAGAGCCTCGTCTTTTTCGATGAACTCGTCGCGAAGGTCTACGATGATTAGTCTGCCTGGTTTCAGGAACTGGCTGAGACGGCAGCCGTCTCGGATGTATTCTTGGGCGAAATCAAGGCGCTGCTCGGCCAGCGAACGTTGTGACGTGCTCAGATGTCCGCTTTCCGACACCCCTTTGCGAATGTTGTCCAGCGACATCTCTTTCCGGCAGGATTTCATTATCTGCTTCAGTTCTTTGATGTATGTCGATTCGTTGCCCATGGCTCCCAGCAGGAAAAGCCAGTCGTGCACCACCAATTCCGAAGAGTCGAAGCCGATGGGGTGCACTTCGATGTCGGGGTATTCGTTTTTCCTCGTCTCCACCTGGCTTTCAGGAGCCAGCAGTATTACGTCTTTTATCGACCCTGGCTCAGCGCCATACTCGGCTTTAAGTTTCGCCAGCTGCGCGGCTTCGTCGTTGGGATAAACCATTGAGGTGAATTCCGGGGCATAGTCCATCGAGTCGCTGTAGTGGAATATCACACCCGCCATTGGTGACGGCAGCGAGTTGACGTTGCCGAACGGGCGCAGAAGCATCTCGGTGACGGAGCCGATGGTGTAGCTTTTGCCAGCCCCTTGGACACCGAAAAGGCTGATGGTGTTGCATCCGTCCAGGTCGACAGCGATGGTGCGTCCGTTGCTTACAGTCTTGCCCATTATGCCGTATTGGCGGCTGTCGCCTGTTGCCCCGATGATGACATCATATTTTGGTTTTGTGGACTCAAATTCGTCTAAACCTGATTTTTGTGAGTCTACAACTGTTGATTCTGGTGCCGCAGGGGTCTCCTTTTCTGATGTGGCGGTTCCATCTGTCGCTTCAGTGTTACTGCCGGTGCTGAAACAGACAGAATGCTCACCGTAAACGTCATCCAGCTCATCATAGTTGTCGTTGTCTTGAATTAGGGATGTCTGGCTAATGGTGGGCTCAAAGAAGTCAACAAGGTCTTGTTGTGATTGTTCCAAAAGCAGTGTGTCGAGTGAAGAGGTGTTGTCGAGTATTTTGTCTATCACAGGTTTGCCCATGGTGTAGATGGTAGTGTCGCCACAGAAATCCTTCTTCTGCATGTCGTTGCAATTGAAATCGAAGATGATGCCAAGCTGCTTGAACCTTATGGTGTAGCCATCGCCCAGCTTGTTGAGGAATTGCAGGTAGCTGTTGGCATTATCAGGGACAAGTTGCTTGAAACGCATGGCACGACGTACGTAAAATTCCAGCAGCGAACGGAGTTCGAGGGTTTTCAGCTCCCTGTCGAGTCTGTCGTGGCCCGTCTGCTCAATCTCATAATGGTAGCGTAGAGCAGCTATGGTGTTCTCTATCTGCGACACAATCTTCTTGTGCAATTCCTCGGGCGAGTAGCCGGCATTGCGGCATTTAATCTCCACGACGGTGAAGAGCAGTTCCTTGTCAGCAGGGTTTATCTTGACCACAAGAGTGTCAGCCCGCTCCTTTTTGTCGTTCTCCATGTCGTCGAACAACTCGCGGTGTAGGTCGATGGGAATGATGAACGACTGCTCTGTGATGTGTTTCTTCTGAAGAAAGCGTTTTGCTAGGGTGCTGCCAATAACTTCAAAACTGCGCGAGGCCGACGAGTTGACTTGCATCACTATCGAGCTGCTGATGGTGCGGATGTCTTCCAAAAACAACCTGAAATCGTCAAACTTTGACAGGTCTATCCCGTATTCAGCGAAAAGAGGTACAATCAGATGCCCGAACTCGCTGGTGGGCTTGGCTGTAAGGAACGACGATATGCCAGCGGAGTCGTTGCCAGGTATATAGTCGAGCATATATGGAATCTCCTTGTCGTTGGAACATGGCATGTCGTAGAAGTCGGGTCCCATATTCCTGTCGAATGTCACCACCCAGTCGCTCTTGTCGTGCACAAATGAGAGCAGAGTCTTTTCGCTTGGACCCAGCCTCAACAATGTTGTCGGTACCGCACCCTTGCGCGTGGATGATAGTAATCTCCCTGTGACGGCCTGTAGCCTGCTGAAAATGCCCACCTCGGTGTTGGCAGTCTCTGTCACTGGCGTTGTCACTACTTTGTCGGAAAAATAGCGTCTCCATACCACCGATTTGCTGTCGGTGGCCGAACGGACCACATTTCTACATACCACGCCATTGAGGTGGAACGAGCAGTCAATATCATTGGGCTGCGTCATGTCGGTAGCCACAGCAAACGGGTTGATAAGGAAAGAGATGTGAGCTTGATACTTGTCGGGATTGTCTATGAAGTCGCTCACCTTGTTGATGGAGTAGCGTAGCTTGGGTGTGAGTCGGTTGCCCGACGATTGGGAAAAGGCTTCGGCCTCCTCGGCCACAGCTGTTTGTGGGTCGATTAGTGCATCGAAGGCCTCGCCTGACTTGAGTATGCCGTTGTCCACAAACAGCCGGAATTCGTAGGTCAGTTCCTTGCCAATGTTCCAGGGAGCCTGCTCCAACAGAATCAGGGCCTTTGCAAACACTGAAGCGTCCCCGGCGTTGAAAAGGTTGACGATGAGCTTGTCTGTGTAAGGGTGGGATTTTGCATAATTGAAAAGATGGCGCACCACGAGTTCGAGGCTTACGTCGCTTTCCACGCGCCGTTCCCTTGTGATGTTCAAGAGTGTGGCGGTATAGGCTTTCAGCTGTCTCTGTCCGGAGGTGGCATTGGGCTGCGAGGCGAGCGCATACATGCCCCATCCGAAAGTGAGTTCACCAATATAATGATAACTGCCAGTAAGGCTGCCCGCCTGGATTGTCAATGGTGCTATGTCCAAGGGCAGACCACTCTGGAACAGGGCGTTGAATTTTCCGTTTCGCCAGTATTTCAGATGGTCGGGTTGTTCGAGGGTTTTGGTTTCCCAATCGATATAGAGGTCGTAGAGGTTCACCATCCAGGCAAGTCGTAGGGGGTGTAGAGGCGAAATCAGACGAGTCTCGGACACCTGCCCGTTGGGCAGTTCAACGCTGAGCCTCACAGTGTCGATGTCCTGGACGGCGAGCAGCGTAGCCTCGTCACTGTTGCTGTCGGCCATCTCGTTCAGCCAACGCTCGTATTCAGAGAGGTATTCTTTTATGCGTCCGATGTTGGTCGGCAGGTCGAAAGTGGCCACCACGCCGCTGTCGCCCGCCGCCGACTCCCGGATTGTCTCAAACAGCTCTGACCGCAAAGCGGCAAGTTCGTCGCTTGGTGTCAAGTTCTCGCATCTCACGAAATGGGGCTTGCGGTCGGCCATGGATGCCGGGTTGTAAAGGTTGGGGTCGGTGGGATTGCTTGTCACCAAGGCCTCCACATAACCCAATTCGGCACTGTTCTCCAACAGCGTGGATTCGAGTTGCAGGAGTTTGCGCGGCAGCTGTATCTGGTAGGCGTAGGCTACCCCGAAGTCGAAGTGGTAGCTGTTCACCAGCGTGCCCTCAATCCAGGGCGAGCGGTGCACCATTTCTATGTCGGCCGCCGCCTTTTTGAGGAGCAGTTTGATGCGGTAGTTGATATAGGCTTGGGTCAGGCTGCTTGCTTTGGCGCGCTTGTCAATCTCTTGTGCGATTTCGCTTTCCTCTATGTTGTTGTTTATTGTGAAAGGTTCAGATTCGTTGCAATAGAGTGCTTTATTGTCTCGTCTGAATTGTTCCATGTCAAGGCTGTCATTGCCCTGTTTGGCTTTTCCCCATTCGGCTTGGATGTCTTCTTCTTTGAATGCCATGTTGTTTTCCAGCAGGATGCCGTCTTTGTTGAGGGCACGTATCCTCAACCCATAGGTGCCGTCGGGGAAGGTGTCGCCGGCAATGCTGATCGACATACGTTTTGTGGCGCTTTTTCCTTCGCCTATCTTGGTTTTCCGGATAACGCCAATCTCGCTGAAGTCTTCGATGTCGAAAATGGCTATCTCGTAGAAGTAAATGTCGGGGTTCTCCTTTGGTGTCGGCGTCACCGTCACTTTCATCGGCACTTTACTTTTCTTGTTCTGTGGAATGGAGAGTGCCAGGTTACCCGTCTCTGCATCTTTCACCAGTTCCCGTTTGGGGTCTTTGCCTGGCATCAGTTCAACTGTGATTTTCACGGGGTCGTTGTTGCTGGGAAGCTCAAGTGGCAGATTGTTGAAATTCAATGCTGTGGACTTTTTGGCCACTTTTTCGAACAGGCTTACAGGATCGTCGGCCGAATCGTCGGAGCTCAATAGTTTCATCAGCTCTTTTTTCACGGTCATGTCCTTTATGGGTAGAGCAGCCACTCGGTCGGCTGCGGTCGCCGAGAAGTCGCTGAGGATAGGCGAGAGCTTGTCGTGGTTTATCATGAATCGGCGCCGCATGTTGTTGAGGTCACCCACGAGGCCGCTGTCGGGGAGCATGCCGAGCAGGAAGAGCCCGTTGCCCCAAGCCTCATCGCTGAAACCCAGCATCTCCACATAGATGAGGTAGCGTGTCATGTCGTTTTTACTCAGATGGGTCTCTTTGAACAGTTGAGACAGCTTTTCCCACACAAGTCGTCTGTCATGGGGAATCTCACCCTGCAGTTTCCACAGGAAACTGTCGGTGTGCATGGCCACGGGCAGGTTCTGGAATGTAGCGTCGCCGTATGAGTCCTCGGCCGACGTGCGGCTGTTGGATGGCACCAGCACCAGGACAGCCTTTTTGGGGGTGTTGCGCAGCTCGATCAGTTTTGACGCATGGACATAGTCGCTGCCTTTCTCTGTTTCGGATAGAATGAAGATGTCAACATCCCCTCCGGTCGCACGCAGCCTGGGCAGCAGCTGCCGCAGTTCTTTCAGCGGCAGACCGGTTATTTTCATGCAGTGGCCTGCTTTGGCTCCTTTGAGCAGTGGTGTGTACTGTTCTGCAAGGTGCTCTAAAAAACGTTGATAGTATGTTGTGATTATCTTTTCCATTGTGATAGCTATAGTTTATATCGTGGGCGGATTTTTTGCATTATGCAGGCATCGCTCGTGTCGGAGTAGAAGCCTATCTGGCGCAGCTTGTATTTGAATGCTTCCATGTTGTGCTGGAATGCCGCGTGCATTGCCACATCGCCGTCGGCAAAACGTGTCTCGTCCGAGCCGTTGACAACGAGACCGTAGCGGTCGCGTATCCCCTTTGCCAGCTCGTCGATGGAAAGGGGTCGTGACGAGAGGCTCCCGTCCTCGTTCTCCTTGAGGACAAGCATTTGCACCATTGTCTCCAACAATTTGGATCCCAACACTCCGCGACGTGGGTGACGGTGCGATCGGCTGTCGGCTATGAGCATGGAGGGCGTGTTCTTCATGCCAGCCGAATCCACAAACTCGCGCAGGTAGCGGTATTGCGAGCTGCCGAGGTTCGACTTCTCGAGCAGATGAATCAGCCGTCCGAAATAGTCGTCATCGTCGTACAGCGACAGCATCTCGTCGAAGTCAGCCTGGTCAAACTCGTCGTCTCTTTTCTCGGGGAACGAGTCCCGTAGGGTGTCGTATTTGGCTTGGTAGTACGCGTCCGACCTGTCGTTCTCGTGGCAGAGGAAAGAGAGTGCCTCGTCAACGGAACAATGTTTTTTTGCCTGAACCATGTCGACCATGTAGGTGGCTCTGATATAGCGTTGCATGTTGTTCATGGTGGTGGCAAAGTCCCTACAGGCATACTCCGACACATCGCTGTCGAGGTTGTCGGTCACATCCACCAGCATCGTCCAGTCGTCGGTGATGGCGCGTGTTCCTTCTTTGACCATCTTGGGTAGCAGGCAGATGAGCTTAATGGTGTAGAGCGAGAGGTGAAGACCGCACAATATCCGCAGGTAGTCGATGAAGACAGAGCGAGGCAGGCGGTTCTGGTAAAGCAGTAGGCGGCGTATGTCGTCGCAGAACAGCGCCGACTGTTCTTTCAGGAAAGGTTTGGGTGTCTCATCGATGGTTTTGTTCACTCCGGGCTGTTCTTGGAGCGGCGTGGTGATGTAAAGTATACCTGTGGTGTCAACGTCGAGATTCTCCGAGGGGATGATGTCGTTGGAACTCTTGTCCCATCCTTTGCTGAGGTAGCGCACCAGGCCGCCCATCACCTCAGGGTTGCTCTTGAGCATCAGGTAGAGCTGGTCGGAAGCCCTGTAGTCGCGGCAGAACCGGCTGTTCTGCACCCGGTAGCTGAGCAGGTGCAGCGGCTTGAGTGTGGATATGTGCTCCTTGCTGCTGTTGCCCCTGTTCACCATCTCGAGCAGCGAGCTGCGCAGCCAGTCCTCTATGGCATCCTTGTTGTCGGTTGCTCCCTCTATCTTGCCTTTTTCTTCAAGCATTTGTATATGGTTGTACATCCGCTCCATGTCGGTCTCTTTCCTGTATTTTAGAGTGATTGGGCGTCCGTCGGCCCTCATCTTGATGAAGAGGTTGGTCAGCACACGGTCAAGGCTTATCTGCTTGAAGTCGACATACAGCAGGTCTTTGTTCATGAAGCCCACCACGGTGCCTTTGTCAAGTTTCAGTATTGTTGCCATCATTCATTGTTTTGGAGTGGTGATACGATGATTTTTTTGTTCTCGTCGAGCCTTATGGCGGTGAATTTGCGTCCGTTCTTGGTCACGAGTATTTCTTTGTAGGTTCTGGCCTCAAGCAGGTTCTTGAAGATTTGCAGCTCAATGAAACGCCCTCTCAAGTCGTTGACCGACGGGTTGAAGCCGTCGCGTATATATTGCAGCATCTCGTAGAGGTCGAGGCCTATGGTGAGGCTGATGAAAGTGTCTTTCTTGTGGCGGAAGATCAGGCTGCCAGGCTCATATTCTATATACCTCGTCAGGTGGTCGGTGCGGTCGACAAACATTTCGAATTCGTCGATCGGGAAGCGCCGGTAACTTTTGCTGATGGGGTCGCCGATGTTCGAGTTGCTCAGAATCAGGTATCCGTTGGTCAGCTGGCTGTTGCGGCATCCTTCGCTTCTGGAGATGGCCTCGGCAAGGTTTTGCATGGTGCGCTGCCTGGCGTTGTCGTCGTCCTCGTGCAGCTCTTTGTGGAAATCGTTCACAAAGCGGTAGGGCAGCCGGCGGTGGAAGTCGAACCCCTGTGCACCTTCATAATAATGGTGGCGGACAAAGCATTTAAGCCTTTCTGTTTCTGGACTTCGTTTGTCGGAACCGTCAATTTCGTGTACTGGCCTGATGTGGTGGTGTTCGTTGAAGTCTTTAAGCAGGTCGGCAGTCCGCTCACTGAATGGCAGATAGTTGGCCGGCTTCTTCGTTGCGAAATAGAGGTCGCGGTCGTAGGCCGGCAATGATGCCATGGCTACGTCGGTCTCGCGCAGCAGGCGCACCAGGCGGTCGTTCGACTCGAGGGTGGGCAGCGTGAAGAAGCCGTCCTGCCTCGACGGCCATGCCGTAGGGGCGGAGATGTTGAAGTAGTAGTAGTGCCAGTAGTACTGCCAGTCGTTCTCGGCTGTAATGTATTCCACCAGTTGCTTCACCTCGTCGCACGAATAGTCGCGCGTGAGCATCCATGCCAACATGGAGCGCAGGTCGCGTATGGTTATGTGGAGCTCGCGTTTGTAACTTACTGTGCGGACAAGCCATTCCAGACGGCGTGCGACTTCGTCGCCGCTGCTACTGTCCTGGAACGTGCCGACGTTGAACCTGATGAAGCACTTGTCGCGGGCAGGGCATAGGCTGCATTGCTCCCACAGGGAGGGGGCAGTGAGTTTCTTGACCTGTTGGAAAAGCAGGCTTGGCACAGTGCTTGAGTCGGCGGTGACAGAGCGCAGGTTCAGGTTGATGACCATAAGCCCGGGCAGTAACTCTGTGTGCCCCTCCTTGTAAAAATAGTCATCGATATTGTCGCGCAGCGGCCCCAGGTGCTCATGTGTGGATAGGAAGTCGGTGAGGCGACCTTCGTTTATGGCTATGATGCGGCCTTCGCAAGCCTTGTTGTAGTCGTCGAGGTCAAAGAATGGCTTGAAAAAGCGTTCCAGAACATCGTCGTTCACGGTGCTTTCCTCGTCTTGCGAGCCGTCGTAGTTCGACTCGAACGGTGAACCTTCTATAGTGAACCGTGAGCCGTTGCCTGTAGGCAGTGGCATGCGGCCAGGGTCCAGCTCCTCTATATGGTGCAGGAATGCCGTCTTGCCGTCGCCGGCGTTGCCGGTGATGATGATCAGTTTGTAGCGCAGTGCGGCGATGTCCGACTTCAGAGTTTTGTCGAGCAGGGTCTCGCTGTAGGTCAGGCTGTCCAGCCGGCTGTCGCCCGAGCCTGAGCGTGTGCCGCTGTTGCCATGGTGGCTCTGGCTGTAGAGCGAATTGATGTAGTCGACGATGTTGGTTGCGGGCTTCTGCTGTTGCCGCTGTTCTTTTTTCAGCATGCCCTCGTGTCCAATGGCGTGCAGCGCGTCGCGCATCTCAGCTGCTGTGCTGAAGCGTTTGTCGCGGTCTGTTATGATGGCTTTCATCACAAAGTCGGCCATCGCGTCGCTCAGTTTGTCGTTGTAGGTGCGTATGTCGGTGGGCATGATGCCGATACGGGGTTTCATTTGTCCTCCGGGCCAGGGATAGGCATGAACCAGCAGTTGGTAGAGGGTCACGCCCAGGGCAAAGGTGTCGGCCGAGTCGTCCCAGTCTATCTTTTTTGCCGAGACGATGAGGTCTGGAGCCATGTAGGGCTCGGTGCCAGCAAACGACTTGTCCTCTGGAACGGTTGTGGAGATGTTGAAGTCGATAAGTTTGAAAATCTGGCGTCGATGCCACACGATGTTGCTGGGTTTGATGTCGCGGTGATAAATGTGGGGCTCTTTGCTCTGCATGTAGCACAATGCGTCAAGTATCTGGTCGGTCATCTTGTATATTTCGTCGTTGGGAAGCCTCATGCTGCCGTCTGTGTACTTTTGCAGGTTCTCGCCCTCGAGCAGTTCCATCAGGGTGTAGAAGAGGCCGCCTGGCATGGTGCGGTCGTTCCAAACGAAGCGGACAATGTTGGGGTGGTCAAGAGCCTTCAGTGCTTCGAATTCGTTGATGGCGTTGTCCACCGATGTGCCGCGATCGAAGACCTTGATGGCATAATACTCTTTCTGCAGGTCGTGCCAGACTTTGAAAACTTTCCCGAAGCCGCCTTTGCCTAATGTCTCGTGAAGTGTGAGCGATGGCGTTACCTGCATGCCGGCTTTCAGGTCTTTCACGTAGAGCGGCTTGTTGTCAGGCTTGGTGGAGGCGGCTCCTGATTGCGTGTGCTGCCCGATGAATGCTATCAGCTCGTCGGCGCTTTGCCACCGCTTGCCGATGTCTTCGACAATGGTGTGGCTGACCACCTCGTCAAACCATGTGGGCAGCTCTTTTGCCTGCCGTGTGGGCATCATGTCGTCGGCAAGGACGCCGCCGTGCAGTGTGATGAATGTGGTCACGCTGTCGAATGGCAGCCGTCCGGTGACGAGTTCATAGAACACCACGCCAAGCGAGAAGATGTCGCTGCACTTCAGGGCATCGCCTGCCAGCAGTTCAGGGGCTGTGTAGGCCGAGGCTGCTCCGTTGGCCATCACGGTGAAGCCCAGTGCGGTATGCTCCATAAACCAGGCCATACCGAAGCCGCCGAGCGCAGCCTTGCAATCTTCGTAGAGATAGATGTTGTCAGGGTTGACGTTGCGGTGTATCACGTTCTCGTGATGTATGGCCTTCAGGGCTTTGGCCACGTCAAGCACCATGTTCACTTTGTCGCTCTGTTTCAGCGTGCCACGCCCAAGACGGCTTCGCAGGGTGTTTTCTTCCTGCCACCGCATTATCTCGTAGTAGTTGGTTGTGGTGTCGTTCATGCGGTATTCAGTCTGGACGATGTAGGGCGACAGTCCGATTTTCTCTTGCGCCATCTCGGCGTTCTTCACCCTGTTGGTGCGCTCCTGGAGCTGGATGGAGGTGAGTCCGCTCTTGTCGAGGGGATATTCCCTCAGTCGGTAGTGGGCGCTGGCCAAAGGCTCTTTCACACATAGAAACTCCGTGTAGTCGTCGGTCTCCTCCAGCACCTCCTCGATGCGGTAGTCGAAGATGTGGGTGCGGGGATTGTTTTGTGAGGACGACGACAGGCCTGTCAGCTCGTCGGTGATGGCCGACTGTATGGTGGTAATCTTGCCGGCGCTGCTGCCCGACAGCAACGGGTCGCGGAGAAAGTCCAGCAGAGCTTTGCCCAGCGTGAATGTCCTGTCGTAGGTGGCGCTGTTGGGGTCGAGGCCGAACTTCGACTGGCTGGGGTGGCTCAGTGTCACGAGGGTGTGTATCCAGCCAAACTGCCAGTCGGGATGGCGGTTGTGGAGTGTCGACACCAGGATGTCGGTCTTCCGTTTGGCAGTGCGGTGGGGGTTGGGGCGTTCCTGGCCGCAAGATATCCAGGCCCAGTCGTCGCCCACCAGGTTGCCGGCCCAGTCTTTGTTCTCTATGTGGAAGATGCCGTGCGGTGCTACGACGATGCAGTCGTATTCCCAATATTTCATCAGATGGTTTGCTCCCATCGATGCCAGGTTGAGGTTGGGGATTACATAGTAGTTGTCGGGCAGGTTCACCGTCAGGAAGTCCAGCAGCCGCCGCTCGCCGGCGTTGACGGGACCTTGCTCATGCAGTGGTGTTCTCAGTTGTGCCATGGCTATATATGATGGTTGTGTTGATATGTTGATATTTTGCTGTGTTGGAGTTTTGCCATTGTCCATTCGTCAGTTTGTAGTAATGGCTACTATTTGTCTTCGCGCAACTTCCAATATCCTGTTTTGTCCGACCCTACCCACTGGACAATACCCAATTGTGACAGCATTTTTAAATCTCGTTGTGCAGTTTTGCGATTTATGTCCAATTGTTCAGAAATGTATTTTGTGTTTACTGCGACATTTACTGCGACATTTACTGCGACATTTTGAATGAGTTTAATAATAGACAACTGTCTTTCTGTTAATTTTGACATGCTTTCTTGGACATTTCTTGTATACTTTTCATCCTTTCCTATGTACTTTTCGTTGTTTTCCAGGTGCTTTTCATCGATAGTCGCCTCTTCTGTTGGCCATGGTTTTGTCCAGAACTCCTCGCTTTCGGAAATGGGTATGACGACCTCGAAAACGGTGATGAGATCGACGTTGAAGCGTGTTCCAGTGTTGCCGTTGGCTTCAAGCAATTCGCTCACGCGGCTGACGCCACGGTTGAACATGTTCACATATCCCAAGTTTTTCAGTGCCTCGGCGATGACGGGATTGCGGTAGTCGTTCACGTTTGGGAAGTTCTCGGGTCGTGCCTTGCCATAGAGTCCTCCTGGGTTCGTGATTTCCACTCTGTCGGCATACTCATAGTAGCGTACGGGGGCATTCGACTGGTAGTCGCGGTGCATGATGCTGTTTAGCAACAGTTCGCGTAGTGCTTCATTAGGATAGCTTATCACCTGGCGCTCGCGGAATGCCGTCACAGGTACGGGACGGGAGGTCACTACGGTGTTTTCTGTGAAGGTGTCGAGCCGTGGCAGCAGTTCCAGAAGTGGACCATTGAAAGCCCGTTCGTTCATGATATCGGAGCCCCTTGTTTTGCCTGCAAATTTCACATATTGCACGTAGGCTCCTGGAAGATGACGGCGTGGATTGCGGCCAAAGAGAATTACGGCGGCATTGGTGGGACGGTCGTTCTCCAGGTCGTAGAGGCCGAGTGAGGCCATCTGCTCTTGTAGTGGACGGTGGTCTGCGGCAAGGATTTTGGCGTCGATGGCGTGAGGCAGGTAATGTTGCTTTATTAGTTGGGCGTCGATGTCGTTGAGGCTTGCTGTCCAGCAGGGCAGCACATCGAATGTGGCCATGTTGGCTGTGCGACGCTCGGTGAGGATGCGTTCCTCGTCTTCCGAGGCTATGTCGCGGCGTGGCCCGATGCGTACAAACACTCGCCCCTTGTAGCGTACCGGCGGGTGGAACGACGGGGTCACCTCAACCACCAGCAGGTCGCCGCCATCCAGCTCTATGCGTTCCACGTTCATGGTGGGTATTGGCAGGATGTTGCCGTCGGAGCGTATGGCAGAGATGCGTTTCAGCAGGTTGTCGTCTACTGTAAGTCCTGACGGCTTGCCGTCGTCGGTGGCACCGATAAGCAGGTATCCGTTTTGGCGGCTGTCAGGCAGGTCGTTGCTGAAAGCGCAGATGGCTTCGCAGAATTTGTCCATGTTGTTTGTCGACACAGTGCGTTCCACACGGTAGGTCTCCTCGCTTTTCAACAGCTTGTATATCTCTTTTTTGTCTATCATGGCTTCTTTTATTTCTTTGTTTGCCACCTCTCTATCTCTTGCTCCACCATGGCGATGGCCCTCGATTCGGCACAAAAGGCTTGATAAGTGGCTGCTGCATATCTGACGACTATTCTTGTTGTGTCGGCACTGAGTGTTTCAGTTGGAACAACAATTGGAAGTGTCTCCATATTAGCTATGTCGAAGCGCTCTATCACAGAGCCATATTTGAAGGATTGCATACAGTCATATACGGCTGGTAGCTGAAGGTATGCAAACAGATACTCTTTAGTGAATAGCGGGTCGTTTGATGTAAGCCTTATGATATCAGGAGATCCAATGGCTTTTTTGTCCTCATATTCTTTGGTTATCAGTTTTACAAGTCCACATGCACCGGCACATGAAATAAGTAGCTGGTCTGGCTTTAGCCACAGTTGGTCAATTTTCGGTGTCTTCGTTCTGGAAAGGTGTTGGCACTGGCGAAACGGATTTGCGAGGAACAGTTCACTTCCCTTAATATAAGGATAGCCATCTTCAACGTATGCCCTCTTGAAGATGCCAGGATACCACATTTTTATTGAGCAGTCACCCAAGTTTACAGTCTTCCTTTTCTGTTGGCTGGACCATCTGACACCATCGTTAATGAAAACGGGGGCATCAAAACGGGTATTAAGAGTGTGTAGTATTTTGGATGATTGAATTATGTTTTCTTTCTGATTAGATGAAATGAATGGTGTGTCGCAATAATCAAGAATCAGCTGTTTTGCTTTTTCCAGGTCTTTGGCGGCCTGGTCGCGCAGCGAGGCGGCGGACTTCACCAGGGTGTCGACCTCCTCCTGGAAGGAGGTGGGGAAAACGGGGATGGGCAACGAGGCAATAAATGATGGCTCTATATGCTGTATGACGGCTCCAAATGTGCCTTGTGTTAGCAGTGAGTGTCCATAGTGTGAGGCAAGATAAGCATACAGCATGCCTCCCCTGAGGATGTCATTCGGGTGGCCCCCGGGGGCCACCCGAATGACATGCTCAGAAGCGAGCTTCTGAGCATGTCGTCCTGTGGCGTAGGCACAGTTGCCAACGGTGCCAGAACGCGAAATCAATGTCCAGCCCTCCTGTAATGTCATCCGCTCTATGTCGGGAGTGTACTTTCTGGAAGCAAGTTTGACATTCTCCAAGTTGGCAGACATGATGTCTGAACTGCTCAGGAAAGGTATTCCGTTCTCACGTTTGTTGACATACACTCGTTTGGCACGTGTTCCATAAAAGATTTCTTTGGTTACTTCTCCCACTGTTGTCAGGGGGTAGGGCGAGCGTTCGACGGCGCGGCGGGCATCCTGGCCTTCGCTGAGGTGATAGCTGGCGTCAGCGCGCAGGCCTGTGTGCCGCACCGACTCGATGTTCACTGTGGCGGTCCTCATGCCTGACCCTCCATGAATTTAAGGTATTCGTCGGCGACACGGGGCAAATCGTCGTCAAGACGTTTCTCGAAGACTTTGCGGCTGCGGACTGTCTCGTGTCCGTTTTCGTCGCTGGCGAGCCAACGCTTGGTGCGCTCGAAAAGCAGCTCGGCGCCGTCGTCGTCGCGCACATAGATGGGCACACCGCGACGGTCCTTGCCCACATGTTCCACTATGGCCATGAAGATGTCGTAGTCCTCTTTGGTGTAGTCGCTCAGCTGTTCGCTATATGTTTTCTTCTGCAGGAACAGCAGCGAGGCTTGCACACCCACCTGGGGCAGGAAGGTCTCGACCGGCAGGTCCACGCTGGCCAGCAGTCGGAAATGCTTCAGTATCCACAGCCTCACCGGCTCGGTGTTGGGGTTGCCCAGGATGCCGTCGGGAAGCACTATGGCCATTTTGCCGCCGGGCTTAAGGAAATTGTAGCAGGCCTCGATAAAAAGCACCTCGGGGGCGCGGTATCCCATCAGCCCCAGCTCGTAGCGGCTCACGATGTCGGGCTCCACTTCCACCTTGGTGCCAAAGGGGGGATTGGTGAACACCATGTCGAACTTTCCGAGGGCATTGTCTTCGCCGTACTGTTCGTCGCATTCGGCGGCGCAGTCACGCAGTTCCACGCTTCTCATTACCGCTGCCCCGATAAGGGCCTTGTCGGGCTTGGAGCCTTGTGGGTATTCCAGCGAGTTGATGTTGTAGATGTTGCTGTGGCCGTCGCCGGCCATCACCATGTTCATGCGTGCGGCTTTCTTGAGGTCGGGGTCGAAGTCGAAGCCGAACACCATGGTCTCGGCGTAGTTCCTGACCATCTCGTCCACTTCGGGGCTGTTCATCCGGCTGTCGAGATGCACCTCGTCGAGCTCGGGCCACAGGCGTTGGGCCATTTTGCGGCGAACATGGTCAAGGGCCGTCACCAGGAAGCCGCCGCTGCCGCATGCGGGGTCGAGGATGCAGGTGTCGGGCCCCGGGTCGAGCATCTGGACCATGCACTTTATGACGTTGCGAGGGGTGAAGAACTGTCCGGCCTCCTGCTTGAGGGTGTTGCTGACGATGGTCTCGTAGGCCGTGCCTTTCACGTCGACGGTGGCGTCGAGGAACGAATACTTGGCCAGCTCGCCGGCCACGTAGGCTATGCCGCGGTCGGAGAGCATTATCTGTTCGCTGCCGTCGAAGACGTCACTGAAGGTTCGGCTTTCCTTCAACTCTTCGAAGATACCTTTTATTCGCTCTGCCACGGTGCGGCGGCCCTCTTCGCTGTTCTGTTCCTTCACGCCCACCCAGTAACGGCGGCGGTAGCTGATGCCCTCGCGGGCGTCGCTGTAGCGGCGTTTCTCGTCGTAGAGCTTGCAGAAGATAAGGTTCAGCAGTTCCCAGAAGGCAGTTTTCTTCATGCCCTCGTTGCCGTAGATGTAGTCGTGGCAGCGTCGGAAAGTCTTCACCAGCGAGTCGCCGGCGGGTTTGCGTGGCACGGAGCGGTCCCCTTGGGCCTCGAGCTCTTCCATGGTCTGCCCGCAGGCGGGAAAGTCGCTCACATCCTCCACCGTGGTTTGCCCCCACTCGTCCTCGTTGGCATACTGGTAATGCAAGTCCTCGCCGTTGGTCCAGCAACCATATAGGCATGCACCGTTGAAGAGCAGCGGCTCCAGTGTGGCGGTGACGCCGGCCCGTTTGTCGGATGCCTTAACCTTGCTGTCCTTGGCCACGATGACCACGCGTTCCAGATTTGCAGTGTCGTGTGCGCGGCCTGTCTGGAAGACGGCCAGGTCGACGCGTAGAGAACGCTCGTTGCCGGTGTCGGTGTCGGTATATCTGGCACGGAAGTCACGCTCCATGTCCTCGATGGCGAAGCCATACTCCTCGCTCATCATGGCTATCATCTGCTGAAGGGTCTGTTCCTTGTCCGTGGCTTTCTGTACGCGACCTGTAAGTAGGCACACAAGCTCGTTTTCTCCAAGAACAATCTCTTTTTCAGGTATATTGTCCATGTATGTATGTTGTTTTATCACTTTGCAAAGTTACATAATTATGTTATAACTTGGATGTGAAAAGCGGTCTTTTTTTGTCCAAGTTAGTCCATGTTGGGCTATAATGGCTCACAATCAGTTTCCATAGAGTAATTTTGCCGGACAGAAATAATCATAAAAAAACAATTTCAATATGAAAAAAACCAGTATTTTAGCTATTGCTACAGGGGCATTGCTGATGGTCTCTTGTTTCTCGTCAAGAGGCCTTTTGGGGACTCAGTACGATGTAAGGCTGGCCTCTGTCGAGAGCCCGGCAAATGCCAAACAGCAGTTTGGCGACACCAAGATTGTCAAATCGTCGGACAATGATGTCGACAAGTACCGTTACGAGGACGATTATATTGTTATTGTCTGGTATGTGACATCTAAAGAGTTCCATTTCCAGCTCACCAACAAGTCGTCCCATTCCATCAAGCTCAACTGGGATGACATGAGTTATGTGAGTGTCGGCGGACAGGTGCAGCGTGTCATGCATTCGGGCGTGAAGTATATGGAGAAGAACAATTCACAGCCTGCCACCACGGTGCCACGTGGTGCTACAATCAGCGACCTTCTATTGCCCACCGACAACGTCTACTATGTGTCGGGGCAATATGGAGGATGGCGCACTCGGAAGCTTGTGAGAAGTGATGAGGCTGTGGGCAAGACAATGACGATACTGATGCCTATTGTGATAGAAAATGTGCAAAACGATTACACGTTTGTCTTTTCGGTCGACAAACCAGCCGCTGCTACACAACAGCAGTAGCCCCACCTCTGGCCTGCAAGAGGTGGGGCTTGTCTGCCCTCACTCTTTATAGTCGCCGCGGTCTACGACGGGTTCGTATCCTATGCGTCGCATGCGGTGTTCGATGCAGGCCTGGCATTCGGCGGCTTCCTCGCCGGTGCATATCTTGTTGTCGTAGATGGCGTAGTCCTTGCGGTGGTCGATAGGGGAGAGGTTGGGCATCACCACGTTGGCTCCGGCGAGGATGCCTTTTTCGCGTCCTTGCGGATGCAGGGTGCCGAGGGCTGTGGTGGCGGGTAGCAGTACATGGGGGTGCAGCAGGCGGATGATTGAGAGCAGACGCAGGGTGGTCTCAACCTTGCCGTTGGGGTAGTTCTCAAATGGAGTATTGTGGGTGCTGACGAAAGGCCCGATGCCCACCATGTGGGGCTGCAGCTGGCGGATGAACTGGAGATCCTTGAAGAGCGTTTCGACTGTCTGGTAGGGTGAGCCGACCATGAAACCGCAACCTACCTGATAGCCAATCTCTTTCAGTTGCATGAGGCAGTCGATACGGTGTTGCCACGACATCTCGGCAGGATGCAGCCGGGCGTAATGGCCGGCATCGGCGGTCTCGTGGCGAAGGAGGTAGCGGTTGGCGCCGGCATCGTAGAGTGCTTGGTAGCTCTCGCGGCTGCGCTCGCCGAGCGACAGCGTGATGGCGCAGTTGGGGAACCGCCGACGTATGTTGGCTACCATGGGTACCAGCCTCTCGTCGGTGAACCAGCCATCCTCTCCGCCTTGCAGCACAAAGGTGCGGAACCCCAGGCGGTAGCCTTTCTCGCAACACTGGTAGATCTGCTCCTCGCTGAGCCGGTATCGCACGGCCTGGTCGTTGCTGCGGCGAAGACCGCAGTAGAGGCAGTCGTTGCGGCAGAAGCTGGAGAGCTCGATGAGGCCGCGCACGAACACACTCTTGCCATACACCCTGTCAGCCTCCTCGCGCGCCGCGGCACGCAAGGTCTCTATGGCTTCGCTGTCGTCTGTCGTCAGGATTTGCCTGAGCTCTTCGAGGCTGATGTCATGGGTGTCGCGGATATTCTCGACGACACTCATAGCGACTCTATGTCGGCAATGATTCTCTGGGCCAGTGCGTCGGCCTGCTCGGCGGTGTGGGCCTCGCAGTAGATGCGGATAATAGGCTCGGTGTTGGATTTGCGCAGGTGAGCCCAGCTGTCGGCAAAGTCAATCTTCACGCCGTCGATGGTGCTGACCTTCTCGTCCCTGTATTTCTCGGCCATCTGGCGAAGGATGGCGTCGACATCGATGTCGGGGGTCAGGTCCTTGCGGTTTTTGGAGATGACGTAGTTGGGATAGGTGGCACGGAGTTCGGAGGCTTTCATGCCGCGTTTGGCCATATTGGTGAGGAAGAGGGCGACACCGACCAGGGCGTCGCGGCCGTAGTGGAGGGCAGGGTAGATGACGCCCCCGTTGCCTTCGCCGCCGATGACGGCACCAGTCTGCTTCATCAGCGTGGTGACGTTGACCTCGCCCACGGCGGAGGCTGAATAGCTCTGACCCATCCGCTCGGTGACATCGCGCAGGGCGCGTGTCGACGACATGTTGCTCACCGTGTTGCCGGGGGTGTGCTGCAGCACATATTCGGCAACCGAGACGAGGGTGTATTCCTCGCCGAACATCTCGCCGGTCTCGCATACCAGTGCCAGACGGTCCACGTCGGGGTCGACGACAATGCCGAGGTCGCATTTTTTCTCCGGAACCACAGAGGCTATCTCGGTGAGGTTCTGCGGCAGCGGCTCAGGGTTGTGTGCAAAATGGCCGGTAGGTTCACAGTTGAGTTCGACAACCTCTTTGACTCCCAAGGCTCTGAGCAGTCGAGGAATGGCGATTCCGCCTGTGGAGTTGACGGCATCGACAGCGATGCGGAATCCGGCCTTGGCGATGGCGTCCTTGTCTACCAGTGGCAGGTCCAGGACATGTTCGATATGGGCATCGATGGTGTTCAGGTCTTCGGTCACGGAGCCCAGGTCATCGACCTCAGCGAAGCGAACCTCGTCGCTGTCGGCAAGGCGCAGCACCTCGTTGCCCTCGGCTGCATCAATAAACTCGCCCTTGGCGTTGAGCAGCTTCAGGGCGTTCCAGTGCTTGGGGTTGTGCGAAGCGGTAATGATAATGCCGCCGTCGGCATGTTTGTCTATCACAGTCATTTCCGTTGTCGGCGTGGTGCTGAGGCCTGTCTCGATGACATCGATGCCCATGCCCATCAGGGTGCCTACCACCAGGCGGTCGACCATGGCACCCGACAGGCGGGCATCGCGTCCCACCACCATGGTGAGCCGTTTCCCTGGTTGCTGCCTCTGCAGGAAAGTGGCAAATGCGGATGTGAATTTGACGACGTCGATTGGGCTGAGCCCTTCGCCCGGGCAGCCACCTATGGTGCCTCTGATGCCGGAAATGGATTTGATTAATGACATTATTTACTGTGGTTTAAGTTTTACGTTGTGTTTTTTTACCAGATGCAAAAGTACACAAAAAACCATATTTTGTAACTTTTATTTCATTTTTCATTTCTGATTATCATTTTTTCTTTGTATCTTTGCTTTTTCGAAAATAAATGTCACTGTTTTCTATCCATTTATTTTTCAGTACATAATATAGCTATTGAAAAGTGGTGGGTAGGTGAAATATATATAGATTGGTCTCATTATGCACATAGCAATTGCAGGAAATATTGGCTCTGGCAAGACAACCCTTACCGACAAGCTTGCTAAGCATTACGGCTACGAAGTGCTTCTCGAGAGTATGGACAACAACCCGTATATCAACAGTTTCTATGAAGATATGCGCCGTTGGAGCTTTAACCTGCAGATATATTACCTCCACACACGTTACCGCCAGCTTCTTGACATGAAGCAGACGGGACTCGACTTTGTGCAGGACCGCACCCTCTACGAAGATGCCTACATCTTCGCTCCCAACCTGCAGGCCATGGGTCTTATGAATACGCGCGACTACGAGAACTATATCGCTGTCTTCGAACTCCTGGAGTCGTTCATCGATCCGCCAGACCTCCTCATTTACCTTCATGGCGAGGTGCCATCCCTCATCAAGCAAATCCAAAGGCGCGGACGCAGCTATGAGAGTTCCATCCGTCTGGACTACCTGACCAACCTCAACGAGCGCTACGACAAGTGGTTTGACATGTATGACCGTGGTAAGGCCCTCAAGATTAATATCGAGGAACTCAATTTTGCCGACAGCCGCGAAGACCTCGGTACCGTCATCAACATGATAGACGCCGAATTCAATGGCCTCTTTTAGTCACAAACAACAAATTGAAACCCATAACCCCATAACCAGTTAATAATATGAAAATTCTTGGCATTATCCCTGCGCGTTTCAACTCCACGCGTTTCCCTGGCAAACCGCTCGTCATGATCAATGACAAGCCCATGATCGAACATGTATGGAACGGTGTCAAGGACACCGGTCTCGTCGACCGCGTCGTTGTCGCCACAGAGGACAAGCGTATCGTTGACGCTGTCACCGCATTTGGCGGTGAGGCCCTCATGACAAGTAAAAACCATAAGACCGGTACAGACCGTTGCGGCGAAGCCATCCAACTGCTTGGCGAAAGTGTCGACGACTATGACGTGGTCATCAACATCCAAGGTGACGAGCCTAAGGTTGCCGCCGAGCATATCAAGATCGTCGCCAAGGCGTTCGAAGACCAATCCGTACAGATCGTGACCCTCAAGAAGAAAATCACATCCCTGGCCGAACTCAACTCCACCAACACAGTCAAGGTGGTGTGCGCCACCAATGGTGATGCACTCTATTTCAGCCGCCAGCCGTTGCCTTACATGCGCGGTATCGCCCAAGAGATGTGGCTCCGCAAGCGTGTGTGCTCCTACTACAAGCACATCGGCATCTACGCTTTCCGCCGTGAGGTGCTGCAACAGGTTGTCAAGCTGTCGCAGACCCCCCTTGAGAAATGCGAGTCGCTCGAACAGCTGCGCTGGATGGAGAACGGCTACCGTATCTCCGTTCGTGAGACAACAAAGGAGAGTGTCGCCATTGACATTCCAGAAGACCTCCTCAAACTGAAATAGTGGCTCCCTGACAATAATACACTGTCAGGCAATCAAGCAATCAAGCAATCAAGAATGAACATAACCGACTATCTTGTAGAGTATCTGAAAAGTGGCAAGCCTGTCAACATCAAAGGCATAGGTGTCATCATAGAGCAGGAGACCAAGGCTTTCTTCGACAGCACCACCTCGACTTTTTATCCAACCCGTCAAAATCTCTCCATCCAGAACGGCGTGGTCAACGAGTCCGATTTTCTCCGTTTCCTTGCCGACAAGGAATGTGTCTCCACCACTACGGCAGCCCAGATTTGGAAGAACTACAACGATGCCCTCCTCTCGAAACTCAATGATGAGGGCTCTTGCCGTCTCGGCGATTTGGGAAACATCTCCCTTTCGGATGGCATCTTCTCTATAGACACTGCCGATGCTCCTGACACCCATCTTGATGTGCTTTCGCACAGGTCTCCTGTACATGACGTCAAGACGAAGGCTGTAACCGGCGATGGCAGTCCTTTTGACTTCTTCGACAATCCGGATGCTCCGCGGAAGTCCCCTTTCCTTACCTCTATTCTGGCGGCACCGGTTGAGTCACCTCTTCCCGAACCCGAACCTGAGCCTGTGCCGGAACCAGAACCCGAACCAGTGCCTGAGCCTGAACCCGAACCAGTGCCTGATCCTGAACCCGAGCCAGTTCCTGAACCTGAACCCGAACCAGTTCCTGAACCTGAACCCGAATCCGAGCCGGAACCTGTGCCTGAATCCGAACAGGGGTCAGTCCATAAGCAGAACACTATAGATGAAGACACTATCAGTACTCTCCATCAGCTCGATGCGATAGACAACTCTGATGCATCCTCCGTCCAGGTTTCATCCGATAAACAACGCAAAAACAAGAAAACAAGAAAGACAAGGACGGTGACAAGAAATGTAAAGGCCATTTCTGGAAGGTCCTACTCTGGTTTCTGCTTATCGTCATTATCCTGTTGGCTTGTCTCGCTGTCGTCGACCATTATCTCCTGAACAGCCGTCTCCGCCAGTGGGCAGCGTCCTATATCCCACAGCTGGCTGTCACACAGACATCCGACAACGATGCCGCCAGCATCACGCTGCCTGTCGACTATGACCGTGATGCCGCCATCGACAACATCACTCAATTCACTTTCTCGCTTGATAATATGGAATTCAGCAGCGACGAAATATCTGCTCGTAGCCGCAAAATCGTCGCCGACTTCACTCCTTATCTTTGCAATTTCTTGAAACAACGCAAGATGAGCAAGTATGAGGATGCTTTCCTCTCGGAAGTGGAACGGTATATTGACGGACGCCTCGGTGAGCTCCTGGCAGACGATGGCTTCCATGGTCAGTCTCTGCTTTCCTACAAAGACTACGTGCGCGAGTACAACATGCCGGCACTCAAAGACCGTCTGATGACACGCAAGGCTGTCAATGTCCAATCTGAACTCTTCGAGGCATCCATTCTCGAAGACATCCTCGTCCGGATAATCCCCTCTGACGAGCTTATCCCCGAACCTGTGGCCGACAAGCCCAAGACAGGAAATGCCAAAAAAGAAAAGCCCATGCCCGTAACATCGCATGTGGCCACGCAGTCCAAACAGGGCTTCGATGTCATCGCCGGATTCTCAGTCAACAAGTCCAATGCTGACGCTCTCTGCCGCAGACTCAAAGCCAAGGGGTGTGATGCCTATATCATCAACCGCAACGGCCTCTACTATGTCAGCATGGGCAGCGCCGCCAGCCGCACCGAGATAGAGGCCCGCTACAACCACATCAAGGAATGGTACAAGGGCGACGTCAGCATCAAGAAATGGTGAATGGTGAATAGTGAATGGTGAATGGTGAATGGTGAATGGTGAATAGTGAATGGTGAATAGTGAATGGTGAATAGTGAATGGTGAGACGGAACCAGCCCTCCGTCGAGAAGTTTCAATTTAAACTTTCAATTTTCAATTCAGTAAATGCCCAAGCATAAACTGGCTCGCTTTGCCGAAAATCTGACTTTCAACAACCTTTTCCAGCTCTCATTCGAGCAGCTCGCAGAACGCGAGTTTGAATGGCGTGGCAGGTGGCATGAGTTTTTCGGCAACGGCAACCCCATAGTGCTAGAACTCGGCTGTGGCAAGGGCGAATACACCATTGCCATGGCACGTCAACTTCCTGACCAAAACTATATAGGTGTCGACATCAAGGGTGCTCGACTGTGGCGTGGCGCCAAGACCAGCAATGAGGAGAATATGGCGAATGTGGCATTTATCCGTACACGCATCGAGCTGATAGATCGTTTCTTCGCCCCCGACGAGGTGTCTGAAATCTGGGTCACTTTCCCCGACCCTCAACCTAAAAAACCTAACAAAAGGCTCACCTCTCAACGTTTTCTTTCGTTATACTCCCATTTCCTCAAGCCCGGTTCTCCCATCAACCTCAAGACAGACTCGAGGGAACTCTTCGACTACACCCTTGAGGAGGTCATCCCCGCAGCAGGACTGCAGGTCGACATCGCAACCCCAGACCTGTATGCCTCCGGCTATGGCGGAATGGCAACAGCAGTCCAGACCTTCTACGAGTCCATGTTCCTAGCCCAAGGCAAACCGATAACATATTTGAGGTTCAGTGAATAGTGAATAGTGAATGGTGAATGGTGAATGGTGAATAGTGAATAGTGAATGGTGAATAGTGAATAGTGAATGGTGGCACGCGAGCGAAGATCAAGAAACGTAAAACCTCAAACGTAAAACAATTACTTCAACTTAAAACTTTATAAAAACATATAATATGTCAGGACATAATAAATGGTCAAAGATTAAGAGAGCCAAAGGCGCCGCTGACGCCAAGCGCTCCAAACAGTATTCCAACATCTTGAAGCAGGTCTCCATCGCCGTCCGCGAAGGCGGTCCCGACCCCGACAGCAACCCTCGCCTCCGACTGCTCGTCCAGAACGCACGCGGCTGCAACATGCCCAAGGATACCCTCCAGCGTGCCATCAACAAGGCCAACGACAAGGATGCTGCAGCAATGCAGGAACTCACCTTCGAGTGCCATGTCAACCACGGCATTGCCCTCTTCATCGAGGCTCTCTCGGACAACAACAACCGCACTGTCGCCAACGTCAAGTCTATCATGAACAAGTTCGGCGGTACCCTTGAGACCAACGGCAGCCTCAGCTTCCTTTTCACCCGCAAGGGTGTCTTCGTCATTCCGCGTAAACCCGACATGGATGTCGAGGAACTGGAGATGGATCTCATCGACGGAGGCCTCGAGGAAATGGAAGTGGACGACGACTACCTCACCCTTTATACCGCTTATGAGGACTTCGGCAATATGGTCAAGATGCTCGAAACTAAAGGCATTGAATGCGAGAGTGCCGAACTGCAGCGTATCCCCAACACCACTCGCGAGATTGACGAGGAGTCCATCCGCAAGGTCATGAAGGTTATCAACATTCTCGAGGAAGACGACGATGTCACCAACGTCTTCCACGACATGGAGATACCCGACGATTTCGAGGAGGAATAATAGAATGTGCGAATGATTGATTGCGTGAATGCCTGAGTGCCATGCGGTCAAATACTCAAACAATCAAGCAATCAAACAATCAAGCAATCATGAAATTATTCCTGGTTCCGACACCGGTAGGGAACCTCGGCGACATGACTTTCCGCGCCGTCGAGGTTCTCAAATCGTGTGACCTCATCCTTGCCGAGGACACCCGCACCAGCCGTGTCCTCATGCAGCACTACGGTATTGAGACCCCGATGCAGCCATACCATATCTTCAACGAGCACAAGGTTGTGGACAGCATTGTCGAGAAACTTCTCTCGGGTACAACTATCGCTGTGGTGACAGATGCCGGTACTCCAGGCATCAGCGACCCTGGCTTTCTCCTGGTGCGCGAGGCTGTCAAGGCTGGCGTCGAGGTGGAATGCCTCCCAGGTGCAACGGCTTTTGTCCCTGCTCTGATTGACAGTGGGTTCCCGTGCGACCGCTTTGTGTTCGAAGGCTTCCTCCCTCACAAGAAGGGTCGTCTGACAGCCATTCAAAACCTTGCCGCCGAGACACGTACTGTGGTGATTTATGAGAGCCCCTACCGTCTCCTCAAACTCCTGGAGCAACTCATCGAGGTGCTGGGTCAAGACAGGCAAGTGTGCGTCTGCCGCGAAATCAGCAAGCTCCATTCCGAGACCGTCAGGGGAAGCCTGCGCGAAGTGCGCGACGTGTTTGCTCCACGCGACATCAAAGGCGAAATCGTCCTCATCATCGCTGGTTCTAATTCTCCCAATCCCACCTTGCAGTCACGAATTAACGAAATATCCTAATAACGCAACAACACAATGAAGCGCATCATCATCCTTTCCACATTCTTGAGCCTTGCTCTTGCCGCCTCGGCACAGCATTTTTCCAAAGACATAGACGAGTCCCATCTCAAAGGGCCAGTGAAGTCCGTACTCACTACAGTCCGCACGCCACAAGGTCGCATCGTCGGACAGCCCGTCCGCAACAACTATAATGAGAAGGGCTACTTTACGCAAAACACCTATTACGACACCCTTGGCAACCCTGTCATCATAGTGACCTACTCTTACGACAAGAACGACCGCCTTGACAAGGAAATCCGTACGCAGGAACCCTACAGCGAACTGCTCTCGCAGACCACCTACAAATACGACAAGAAAGCGAACACCATCACCGCCGAGATGTTCGGCATTGCCGACTCGCTTGAAGAGAATACAGTCTACTTCTACTCAAAAGACGGGCAGCTCCAGAAAGTGTCGAGCTTCGGTGCCGACGGCAAGGAGGTGGCTTCTACATTATACACCTACAATTCATTCGGATTCCGCACCCTTGTGACTTACAATGAGGGCGAGAACGGTATCTATCGTGGTACGGAGAAATACCGCTATGATACCGACGGCTTCCTGGCCGAGAAATGCTCCTACTACCTCACCACACTCCGTCAGGCTTTCCTCTACACCTATTATTATGACGACTATGGCAACTGGGTGCAGGCTCACGTCTTCCATGTCTCCCCGACCGAGGGCTACCTCTACCAGGTCATCAACAGGCAGATAACCTACTTCGAGTAGTTGCGTCGCGCATACTGCCCGAACCAGATGATGACATCACAGAGGTGCAATGCATATCCGAACAGGAAATTGTTGGAACGTAGGGAGTTGTAGTAGTCCTGTATTACAGTTTTGCCTTGGGTGTCGAGTTCCACTGTGTGTGAGTTCTTGTTTGCTACCACAAGGATGCTTTTGACTATCTGCGCTATCACCGGCGGGAAGATGTACTGTCCTGGGCGTTTGTATCTCACTATCCTCGACCCTATGTTGACTTCGCGTCCCGACATGTAGAGCGATGAGTTCGCGAGGTTCACTTTGTCCCGGGGACCCATCACCTCGTCGGGCAGCATGCCCATACGGTTCGCGGCACGGAAAAGGTGCTCGAGAATGCGCCTCAGCTGCGTGTAGTACAGCACGGGATCGAAATTGCGGCTCTCCTCAGGGAAATGCAGCGCTTTCAGTATGTCGAGCATTGTCCGTCGTGCGTCGGGGGTGAAATACTGCTCCATGGTGCGGAACATATCGCCGTACAGGGTACGCACCTTGTTGTCCTTCTTTCGTGCAGCCGCATGCTTGATGGTGATGCATAGCTCGTCGAGTCCGACATTCTTCTGGAAAAACATCCGGCCCCATTCCTCTTCTTTCTTTTCCCGTTCACCCATGCCGACGCGGCGTAGCGTCAGCATGAAGTCGGGTGTCTTGTCTGCCGAAAGCACATACCATGGAAGCTGCTCCTCGTGCTGCGCATAGATGGTCTCCAGCTCTCTGACGGCCTGGTACAGGAAGTCGGGGTCTGGACTGCCGCCGTCACTGATGGTGCAGTTGCCGTCGAGGACCACCGCCGAGAGAGTCTCGAAACGGTTCGCAAGCACTGTCTTGCCACGATCCCAACTGCGAGACTGCTGTATATTAATGTTGTATTTCCGTCCTAAT
Organism: Bacteroidales bacterium; assembly: GCA_017448905.1. Classification (GTDB taxonomy): domain Bacteria; phylum Bacteroidota; class Bacteroidia; order Bacteroidales; family P3; genus Colimorpha. Next base: position 31,689 of record JAFSKP010000053.1, read on the forward strand.
TCCTTGAATCCCAGTCGGTCTTCTTCCTCATCGACCCATAGTACGTTGTAAATGCTGTTATTTTTGTTCATTTTTACGACGATTTCCTTTTTTTGTGACATTAACGCGGCCCTTTTTTAATTATTGTGTTATGGGAAAAGACTTTTAACTATTCGTATAATATGTTGATTATGTGTATTGAATTTTTTTTTGTCATTTTTTTGTCTGAAAATGTTTTGTCAGTTTCAGAAAAGTGTGTACTTTTGCAAACTCAAATTTCATAGTGAAGTAATATTTTTTTCAACAATCGTTTACAAAACCACTGTTTAAAACGGCAAAAAAACAAAACAATGAAAAAAGGAATCCACCCCTCCAACTACAGACTCGTCGTCTTCAAAGACATGTCCAATGATAACATGATTCTCACCAAGAGCTGCGCCAACACCAAGGAAACAGTCGTATACACCGACGGCAACGAGTATCCTGTTGTCAAGCTTGAGATCTCCAACACCTCACATCCGTACTTCACTGGCAAACTCAAGCTGGTTGATACCGCTGGTCGTGTCGACAAGTTCATGAGCAAGTACAAAAGATACAACAAAAAATAAGAATAGTAGTTTGTTTTAGGTTAAATGTTAGGAAAAAGCTCTTCTCGCAAGAGCTTTTTTTATTCCTTTTTTAATCATCGTCACCCCGGTTATTCCAAAAATAGCCTTGTCATATTAGCTAATTCGAAACCTTTTCTCCCATTTGTCGTAAAAAAAAACGTTTTCCTACTGTGTTCCATTTACAACATTCTATGAACAACAACTACATCGACGAACTATTCCATGAAATGGTTGACGGCGACCGCGTGGCATCAGCAATGATCGAGGTCGTGCCAATGTCAGAAAACGGCAATCTGGAAGACTTCCTCTTCGACCTCAACCCCGACTGTCCGGACGTCATCCCCATTCTCCCGATGACCGGCAACGTCCTTTTCCCCGGTACAATCACACCCATCAATGTCTCCCGTACCTCGTCGCTCAAGCTGCTCCATAATGTGGCCGAGAAGAACATCTTCATCGGTGTCGTCACGCAACGTAACGATGTCGCCGACATGCCAGAACGTTCCGACCTCTACGATGTGGGATGTCTGGCCCAGGTCGTCAAGGTCATCGAGATGCCCAACAATGAGGTTATCGGAATCCTCCGCGGCTGCAGCACATTCATGCTCGGCGACATAGTCTCCACAACACCATTCATAAAAGGACAACGGCTTGCATCATTCACAGCCGACATGATGCCCGACATCACCCGTGAGGAACGCGAATCCATCAAAATCCTTGTCCGCAAGTATATTGCTTTTCTCAAGTCGTTGAACCCCAATGATATTACTATCAAGACACTCAGGGAGATCCGCGGTCCACGCATGCTTGTCAACTTCATCTGCTCACACGTCGACATCGACATCTCATTCAAGCAGCAGCTCCTCGAAATGCCTACCTTCAACGAGCGTGTCCTGGCCCTTATCCGCCACATCAAGGACATGGAGTCAATCGAAGACCTGCGGCATGAGATTCAGGAGAAAACACAGGTCTCCATGGACCGCCAGCAGCGCGAGTATTTCCTCAACCAGCAGATGCACGTCATCCAGGAGGAACTCGGCGGCGCATCAAACGATGCGGAAATAAGTCACATGCGGGAGCAGGGGCGCAATAAGAAATGGCCTGACGAGGTGTTGCGCCACTTCGAGGTCGAAATGGACAAACTCCAGCGTACCCCGCAGGCATCGCCAGACTACAGTGTTCAGCTCAACTATTTGAAATTCATGCTTGACCTGCCCTGGGGAGTCCGTGGAGAGGTCAACTCCGATATCGACAAGGCTCGCCGTCGCCTCGACAGCAACCATTTTGGTCTCGAAAAGGTAAAGGAACGCATCCTCGAAATGATGGCTGTTCTCAACCTCACAGACCAGCGCAAGTCGCCCGTGCTCTGCCTTGTAGGTGCTCCGGGCACAGGCAAGACCTCGCTTGGCAAGTCGATAGCCAAGGCTCTCGGACGCGAATATGTTCGTGTGGCTCTCGGCGGCATCCATGACGAGGCTGAAATCCGCGGCCACCGCCGCACCTACGTCGGTGCAATGCCCGGACGCATCATCAACGGCATGCTGAAGGCCAAGGTCAGCAATCCCGTTTTTGTCCTCGACGAAATCGACAAGGTGCAGGCCAACAATTTCAGCGGCGACCCCATGGCCGCCCTGCTTGAGGTTCTCGACCCGGAACAGAACATGGCGTTCCACGACAACTACCTCGACGTCGACTACGATCTCTCAGGTGTCCTCTTCATCGCCACTGCCAACAGCATCTCATCCATCCATCCGGCTTTGGTCGACCGCATGGAGGTCATCGAGGTACCGGGCTACATTATGGAGGAGAAAATACAGATCGCCAAGCAATACCTTGCTCCACGTCAGTTGAAGGAAAACGGCTTCAAAAGAGGCGATTTCACTTTCCCTGTAGAGACACTTCGTCACGTCGTCGAGGACTACACTCGCGAGTCGGGTGTCCGCCAGCTCGAGAAGATGATTGCCAAGCTCATCCGCAACCGTGCCGTCAAGGTGCTGGCTGGTGAAGAATTCAGCAAGAAAATCCTTCCCTCGGAGCTGAAACCCATCCTCGGTCTTCCCATCCACCAGTCGGAAATACGCGGTCCCGAACCTCTCGTCGCCGTGGTCACCGGACTGGCTTGGACCCAGGTGGGCGGCACCATTCTCTTCATCGAGGCCTCTACATCGAAGGGGAAGGGCAACCTCACCATGACTGGCAACCTCGGCGATGTCATGAAGGAGTCGGCGACCCTCGCCTTCGAGTACATCAAGGCCAATGCGCCCAAGCTTGGCATCAGCCCGGACATCTTCGAGACCCTCAACATCCATATCCATGTACCTGAAGGTGCCACACCCAAGGATGGCCCGTCGGCAGGCATAACCATGTTCACTGCCATGGTCAGCGCTTTCACCAGACGCAAGGTCCGCGCCGACTATGCCATGACTGGTGAGATTACGCTGCGCGGATCTGTGACGCCCGTCGGCGGCATCCGCGAGAAAATCCTCGCTGCCAAGCGCGCAGGCATCACCGACCTTATCCTTTGCGAAGACAACCGCCGCGATGTCGAGGACATATCGCAGGACTACCTCAAGGGTCTTTCCTTCCACTACATCAAGGAGATGTCCGAAGTCCTGCCATTGGTTCTAATATGATGAAATGCTCTTATAGAAACTCACGCTCCGGAGGCAAAATGGAAGTAATGGGTAAAGTTTAAAGATTTATGTTTACAGTTTATCTGTTATCTCACGCTTATTATCAGTAAGATAACAATGATTACTGTTACAAATCTTTTTTAAACGCAACTCAATGAGGAAAATACATCTATTTCAACCCCGTCTGGATCGGCCAGTATCATTTTTTTCAAGAGCATAGATATTCGGTGATATGCTTGGACACATGTTGCACCTCGGGTCGACGGAGATAAACAGACCTGACAGGTGGCTGTTGTCGTAGGGTCCGCCGACGGTACAAGCTCCGGTGGAGTTTGTGGATCTGAATCGAGCATGGCAGCCTTGTCCTTCTTCATCACCGAAAAACGGCACTGGTGCCGTTGCCGTAGTCCACACGGCTGTGCTGGCCGAAGTTGTTGTAGGTGATGCCGGTCACATAGTCGTGGTACTCCGCCCCCTTGTCGCCCGCCATGGTGGCGAGGTCGCCGTCCCAGGTGTCGTAGCCATAGCTTAAGGTCTCGCTGTCGGGGTAGGTCGTCGAGAGCATGCGTCCCCAGCTGTCGTACTCGTACTCCGTGGTGAAGGTGTAGGTGAAGCCCGAGTATGGCATGCCGAGGGTGCGGGTCTCCCTCGCAATGTTGCCCAGCGCGTCGTATTCCAGATGCCGCATGCCGCTGCCGTCGCGTACCGTGTCCACCCGGCCGGCGCTATCGTAATGGTACTGCACGCCGTTCTCCGGAAACCTGGAGTAGCGCTTCGCCACGGGACGCATGAAGTCATACCCGTATGAGACCGTCTCACCTGCGGCGCTGGTCTGCGCGAGGAGATTTCCGGCGGGATCGTAGGCGTTCTGCGTCTCCGCCGCGTCGGGGTGCGAGCGGTAGGTCATGCGGCCGAGCATGTCGTAGGCGTATGTTGTCTGGAACCCCTCGGGGTCGGTGGAGGCGAGCAGCTGTCCAAGGGCGTCGTACACGAACTGTGTCGTGCCGCCGAGGGCGTCGGTGACGGAGACTGTCCGCCTGTGGGCGTCGGAGATGAGGTTCCGCTCGTATTTGACTGTGTTTATCATTGCTAGGGGTAATCTTTCAGCATTCCTGACACCAGCCTCATTTTTGTCTTTGGTATCATGATAACGGATTGCAAATCCTTATAGTACGCAGTTCTGGATTGCAAATCCGAAACAACAAATCTCGGAACATCCGGCACGACTGGTTCCTGTATTGTGACAAGTACCAAACTCTCGTTCCTTCACAAATGAGTAACACAATATATCACATTGCTGTTTACAGTATCAATATATAGTCTTTTTACATCTTCGTCCGAAAATAGTGTTCGGTAATAACCACTAGTATTGTTCAAATAAACCTAAAATCCGCAAACCAATTTAAGAATTGTATCGAAAAAAAAATGTAATGGCAAAGTTTGTTAATTTATTATAATTTGTATCTGAAAATCAATAATATCTGTATTTTTACACACAATCTCCCCCTCCCCATAAGGGGGTCGGCGGGGATTCCGTAAGAGACTTCACCTACACCTGAAGACGCAGGTAGGCTTCATTGTTGGTGTACAGCCTAAGCATCTTCCTTGCACCGCATTTCACCCACTTGAACGGGACGGAGACAAACGAGAAGACGAAGCGCTTCACACGTGATGTGGCCTTGAGGCCGAAAGCCGCACCAGCGACAAGGCCGAGAAAATACCGGTAGAAGTTGTGTATGAAGGCTGTGAGTATCGGCCGTCAAGGATGTTGGTCTGCCCGTCGCAGAGTGTCCGCTGCACCACAAGGCTGTACCCCTTTTCGGGGAAAAAGGACTCGAACGGGAGTCTTGCTAGCCAGCACTTCTGGTAGTTTATCTCGGCCTGTTCCCACTCTTCCTCAGGTATGGCGTGTATGCGGTCGCGGAGTGTGCCGCACATCATCGCCCTGATATAAAACGTCTTGCAGTGGCGGCTGACGACATCCACTATGTCGCTCGCATATGAGCCGCAGTCCATGCGCGCCTTGCCGAACTTCACGCCCCTCGACTCCGCCGCCTCAAACGCGCGGCGCAGGGTCTCGGCCTGCCCGAGCTTGACGTTGGCATTGCCGTCCCGCCCCTCGATGTAGAAAGGCATGCCGTCAACCTGGGCGATGCCGGGGAAATAGCCGAAGGCCTTCTTGTAGGAGTACTTCGAGTCTTGTTTTTCGGCAGGTATGAACTGGTTCGCTCCACGTTGGTCGCGGGCCACAGCAGTCATAGTCGAACGTGTGTCCGCCGCCGACCTTGACCTGACCGCATTTCAGAAGCCCGTCGATGAGCAGCTTGTCCAGCCTCCCGTTGATGTTGAACTTGTAGGATTTCCCTTCGGCGGTGTCCACGAAGGTGTCCTCCGAGGACTGGTCGGACAGCATTTTCAGTATCGTGTCCGGACTGCACATCTCGTATCCCTGTGTTTTTTCGGAAAATTGGGCTGAAAGACGCTTCGTATCCTCTATCCGTGACCTTCCCGTAAAGTATATCGACATCAAAGCCTCCGTAATACTGGAGTAACTGTATCTTGCGAAAATACTTCTGATACCCAGTGTGTTATCAATGATATTCGACAGTCCCGACTTGCGGAAATGGTCTATGCAGAAAAAAAACCGCCGAAATTGTGTATGGAATCGTTTTTTATTTGTACCTTTGCACCCATAATTGTAATATTTAATGCAGTACAAAAGTACAAACAATTATGAAAACCGGCATCAGATTGCTTGAAAAGTTTTCAACAATCTGATGCTCATTTTGTTAATATCGCATTTGCGGAATTTAGGAAGAAAAAGAATATGACTGACCCGAAACAATTAGCAAAACTGGAGTTTGCCTCCTTCTGCATCGAACAGTACAAGGTGGCGACAAACCGTCATGGACGCGACGTGGAGCAGATGTTCCAACAGAGAGGTGTCATCGCCTTTCTGCTGGAGCATTACGAGGTGTTGCACACACAAGGAGAACAGGCCATACTGAACGAGATTGACGAATACCTAAAACACCATCAAGCATGACACTCTATCACGGAAGCCTCGAAATAGTGGAACTGCCACAGATACTTGAAGCTAACCGCCCGTTGGACTTCGGCACTGGATTCTATACTACCACCAGTCTCCAGCAAGCCCGCCGTTGGGTAAGACTGCGTATGGAGCAGAACAATGCCTCGGTGGGTTATATCAACCAATACGAGTACACGCCGCAAAAGGGGTTGCACACGCGTCTGTTCCGCTCGGCAAACGAGGCTTGGGTTGATTTCGTCCACGCCAACCGCACGGTGCAAGACTATAACCACCACTATGACATTGTGACTGGTCCTGTGGCCAACGACAATGTCTATCTCAGTTTCAACCTTTACGAGTCGGGTATCATCAGCAAGCGCGAACTTATCCGTCGACTGAAAACATACAAATTGGTAGACCAACTGCTGTTCCACACAGAAAGGTCGTTAGAGACACTCAAATTCACAGGCAATAAGGAGGTGAAACTATGAACCAGCCAAAGATTACCCAGGAGAACGTACACCTGCTGTTGCCCAACAAGGTGGCGCAACTGGCCGACCGCCTAATACAGAACGGCATCGTTGCCGATATGCCCGCGGCCTTGAATATGGTGTACTCATCGCCAGTATATGCCAACATGGAACGCGAAAACACCAAATATTGGTGGTTGGGAACAAACGCCCTGTTCCTTAACCTCACTTCCAGTCACGCATAAGTAAAACCTTGCAAAGATGCGAGGTGAAAACTAAAGAAAGGAATTTAACACAAAAAGAAAAACATAAAGAAACAGTAAAGAAAACATAAGTATAACATCGCGTTTGCTATTTGTTCCGACCAGTATGAGACGTAGGAAATCTTAAACAAAGAAGGAAGACAAAGTGCAAATGCTTGCCGACAGGCGAGCATTTTGTCTATCCTTCAAGGTACTTTCCTACGACCGCATACTGGAGACGAAATCGCTCGCCTCCTTTTTTTTGTGGTCGTTGGAATATGAGGGATAGGTAGCATTGCGCTAAAAAACAAGTAGCATTATGCAACAACAACAAATGAAAGGGCGCGTCGCCTATCTCGACGTATTGAAGGCATTTGCCATTATTGCCGTGGTTCTATACCACAGCGGATTTCTCACTTACGGGTATCTTGGCGTTGACTTGTTTTTAGTCATTGGAGGATACTTGATTACGCATAGTCTAATGAAACGTGTCTTTGGAGAGGGGAAGAGTGGCTATTGGAGGTTCGAATTCAGTAGGGTTGCGCGTTTACTACCTCCATTGCTGGCGGCAGGCGTTTTTTGCATGATACTGGGCTTCTTCACCATGCTGCCAGACGATTATGAGAACTTGGCAGAATCGGTGGTGGCCACTAATGGATTTGTCAATAACATCCTTGCAGCAATTACAACACGAAACTATTGGGATGTTGTAAACGAGTACAAGCCTCTAATGCACACATGGTATGTTGGAATATTGATGCAGTTCTATATTATCTATCCATTACTATTCTATGTGGCAAAACTTGACAAGCACAACCCTCGTCGTACTCTGATAACAATCATTGCATCGCTATCGGTTATTTCACTTTTTGTGTTTTTTGGTACAGCTAATGCTGCCCAGCGCTTTTATTATTTGCCCTCAAGGTTCTTTGAGTTTGCCGTTGGAGGAATTATCGCATTGGCTCACAAGCCATCCGAGGATAGACCGTTCCACACCCCATTTGTGTACGGATGTTATGTCCTGTTACTTGCCCTTTTTGTTGTGAATAAGGAATTCATTCCCGACAACATAAGGCTTGTTGCTGTTGTTGCAATATCTGGCGTATTAATAATGTCGGGCAACATTCTAAACAACAAGGTAACAGGTAATAATTTGATTGCGAAAATTGGTGTGGCAAGTTACAGCATTTTCGTGTGGCATCAAGTCCTGTTGGCTTTCTACCGTTATGTCTTAACTAGCCATTTTACCATTGGGACATATGTTCTTTATATCTTCGCAACTGGTGTTATGGCATGGCTGTCGTATCGTTTAATTGAGCAGCCAACGACAGCAGCATTGCAGGATGCAAAACGTCGTCGGGTGTTTTGGGCATTGGTTGCTTCTGCCTTTCTTGTATTAACTTCATTCGCGGCTTACATCTATATGGCTGCGGGTGTTGTACGTGACATTCCCGAACTGTACGTATCAACAGAAAATCGACACCGCAATATGCATGCAGAATATTGTGACCGTGGATTCCAATACGACAAACCATTCGAGACAGAAAAACCTCACTGGTTCGTTATTGGAAATAGTTTTGGACGAGATTTTGTAAATACAATCGTAGAGTCTCCTATTGCCGACAAGGTAGAGGTTTCCTACACTGACAACTACAAGAAACCAGAGAATGCTGAACGCTTTGCAAAAGCAAATCGAGTGTTTATTTCCACATTGGGTTTAAATGAGAACCTCGTTACGGAAATAGAAGTGTTATGTCTTGCCAACGGCTTATCACCTGAGAATCTTGTCATTGTTGGTGAGAAAAACTTTGGCGAGTCAAATGGACAGATATATGCAAAACGTCATCAAACTGGCTATTTCGAGCAATACATCCCTGTTGAGGACGAAGAACGTTACATAAAAAAGAACCAACACTTCCGTGAATTATACGGAGACCGCTTCCTTGACATGATGGCATTAGTGAGTAATGACAGAGGAGAGGTGCGAGTATTTAGTCCCGACCATCATTTCATTAGTGCCGATAATAGACATTTTAGCAGAGGAGGAGCGATATATTTTGGCCAACTGATAGATTGGAGCAGATGGTTGTAGCCAGATGCGCGACCGCGTGGAGCGCATCATGAAGGAATGAGCAGAACTTCCGGTGGACGTTCTGCCCTGCGACTGTGAAGGAACTGCCAGTGGCCGTTCCGATAGCGAAGTGGAGAACATTAGCGCCGAGATCAAGGCCCTCTTCCAGGAGTGGATCGACAACCGCGAGTGCACCCTCAAGACCAAGGAAATTGCCGACAAGCTCATCCCGCTGATGGAAGCCTGCGGCTCTTTGTTCTCCGCTAGCGCTATCGAAGTCCAAGCTCCACTGGAGCTTAGATCCTACTGGCTCTTCTTCACATCTGCAAGCAGCTCCTCGCCCTGAAGAGCTACATCGTCAAGAAGGGAGCTGCGGAAGACGAGCGGAGAGCAAGCTCGCTTGCTTCCCCGAGTTGTAGCAGCGTAGTCGAAGACAGCCAGTGGATCTTCGGC
>JAFSKP010000008.1 GCA_017448905.1 Bacteroidales bacterium
ACTGTAAACCTTAAACTGTAAACCTTAAACTGTAAACCTTAAACCTTAAACCTTAAACCTTAAACTGTAAACCTTAAACCTTAAACCTTAAACCTTAAACCTTAAACCTTAAACTGTAAACCTTAAACCTTAAACTGTAAACCTTAAACCTTAAACTGTAAACCTTAAACCTTAAACCTTAAACCTTAAACAATAAACTTTACTAATAGTGTTTTTTACCGAAGATATTACCCTCTCGACGCTTATCTGCGACGAAGATGACAAGCTAACATTATGGGGTTTGGCCCGCCTCTTCCAGGATGTCGCCGGCGACCAGTCTGACATGCTTGGCGTAGGATTTGAGGGACTGAAACCACAAAACAAAGCATGGATTCTTACCCATGTGTATTACAATATCTTACGTCTTCCGATGGCAGGGGAGAGGCTAACCCTCCGTACATGGGCCAAACCCGACAACGGCCTGATAGCTCCAAGAGACTACCAACTCATTGATGCTGATGGCAATATCTGTGCAACAAGTGCATCACAATGGGTCATCCTTGACATGTATTCTCGACGCGTATGCCGTCTTAACCAGATAATTACAGTTTACGAGAAGGAAGACTTTCATGCCACGAAATACACTTCAAGACTTGACAAGATTAAAATGCCTGGAGATCTCGCTGATTTGAAACATATTGACGTCCCGTACTCATCAATCGACCATACACGTCATGTCAACAACGCGGAATACATTAAATGGATTTGTGACTCGATCCCCGAAATATGCGGTTCGAGATTGATTTTTGAGAATGGAATACAACGGACAAATCCGTATCGTCACGAGATTCACGAATTTGAAATCAACTACCTTAAGGAAACCAAATATGGCGACCAAAACGTAATATTGCGTCAACAGAAAAATGAATCCTGTGACGAATTCTATTTTCAGATACTTAATTCTAACGGAATCTCTGTCAACGCCAAGCTTTCATTACTATAGACAAGATAACCGTGGATAAACCAATCCACGGTTTTTTTACACATACTACTTAACATAATAGAAATTATGATACATTCTGATATGTTTTGAGATATTTTGATACAATATGACACATTTCGATATATGATAAAAAAAAACATATCACAGCAATTGTGATATGTTTTTCAATTATTATGATTATTTAATAGATAAAGAACTAGATAAACCCTTTAAACCGTAAACAGTAAACAGAAAACCGTAAACCGTAAACTTTACTTAGTTGTTGGCACCGGCTTCAATGCTCTGGATGCGAGCCTGGATGGGTTTCGACTCATTGTACATCTCAAGTGTCACGTAGCATGAGTTGAGAGCCCGGAGGCAGGAATGCAGGTTGGGACGCATCTGGGCCTGGGTCGTCTCATCCTGGGCGTCGATGTATGCTATGGCTGACACAAGATAAGGTATCGTCTTACGCAGATACTCGTTACGTTCCTCGGTAAGCTTGTTCATGATGGCCTCATTCTCTTCCGAGAAGTCGCCGGCCTCAATCATCTTGTTGATGACAGTATTCTTGTCGGAGGCACGGTTAACCATCATCGAACCCATTCCGTAGTTAGCCTCAAACTGGTTAGGCACCAACGTCGAGGATTCGATATACTTGGCTTCGGCAGTCTGGATGTCGCCTGCCTGTTCGTAGATTCCTGCTGCTGCACAGAGCATCTTGGCATGAGTGGCGTTGCCGAGGGATTTGCTTTCTTCGAGTGACTTGTTGGCGAGTTCGATAGCCTTTGTATTGTTGCCGGTCCAAATATAGGCCTGAGCGAGCAGCACATTGGCGCTGGGATCCTCAGGCATCACCTTGGTGTAGCGTTCAGCGGTCTTTATGACGTTGGCGGTGTCGCCGAGTTCCTTATAGAGGCTGTACATGACTTGGTAGACATGAGGCATTTTGGATTTGAAGCTGTCTTTCACCTTCGGCTTGCGTACCAGAGGACCGTAGTATTTCTTCACGCCGTCGTTGTCTTTGAGCATCTGGCAGCAGTAGCCGGCAATGTACATCGACTCGTTGGCGAGATCGGCATCACCCGAGTTGTTGAAAATCTTGATGGCTTTGTCGCTCAGATCCAAGGCCCCCTTATAGTCGCCGTTGTTGAACAGGGGGATGCTCTTGTCGTAATAGTCGGCTCCGATTTTGCTGAAGATATATTTCAGGTCGTAGTCGCCGGCCTTGTCGAGTTCCTTGCAGCGCAGAGCGGCGTTGTAAGCCTTGTTGCTCCATTCGGGATCCAAATCTTTGTATTTCTTGTATTTGGAGTTAGGATCGGTGGCAGCATCGCCGATCATGCTGTAGATGAGGCCAGCATAGTACCATGTTTTGGCGTCATCTTTGGTGGATTCGTGCTCGCAAGCCTTGTCGATGGCTGTTTTAGCCTTGTTCAGGTATCCTCTCTTGAGGTCTGACATGGCACTTTGGACCTGGAGCGACTGGGCGTTCACGGCAAAGCCGAGAGCCAAGAGGGCTGAAAACAATGCGATTTTCTTCATCATTTTATCTGTTTTTTAAAGTTATCGTTTATATGTACTATACAATAGTGATATATTAAATCATTAGGAAAGTTTAACACTACTCCGCGTCAGGCTCATTCTCTGTGCTGGCGTTGCCGTTGACATTGTCATCTGTAACGTCTTCTGCTGGCGACTCGTTATTGTCGACAGGGACAGTCTCTGTCTCGGGTTCTGCGTCGACTTTGGTTATGGATGCTATGAAATCCTTGCCGCGCAGGTTGATAAGCTTCACACCCTGTGTGTTGCGGCCCATGACGCGAAGGTCGGCGACATGCATGCGGATGGTGATGCCTGAACGGTTGATAATCATCAAGTCGTCGTTGTCGGTGACGTTGGTGAGGGCAATGATACCTCCCGTCTTGTCGGTGACTTTGAGAGTCATGACGCCTTTGCCGCCGCGGTGAGTCGGGCGGTAGCCCAGGTTCTTGTCTTTGTCGTATTTGAGTTGCGAGCGTTTGCCATAGCCTTTCTCGCTGACGACGAGGATGTCCTCGTTGTCGTCGTTTGTGCTGAGCATGCCGATAACATAGTCGTCCTGAGGCTCAAGGCTGATGGATCTCACACCGGAAGCGGCGCGTCCCATGGGGCGGAACTCGCTTTCGTCGCAACGTACCACCTTACCCTGACGTGATGCTATCAGCAGCTCGCTATTACCGTCGGTGAGGCGTGCCGTGAGGAGTTCGTCACCGTCGCGCACTGTCACGGCGTTGATGCCTATGTTGCGTGGATGAGAGTAGGCTTCAAGGCTGGTCTTCTTGATGATGCCGTTCTTGGTACAAAGGACGATGTAGTGGTTCTTGATGTATTCCTCATCTTTGAGGTTCAGGACATTGACGTATGCTTTGACCTTGTCGTCGGGTTCGATATTGATGAGGTTGAGGATGGCACGGCCTTTGGAGTCTTTTCCGCCCTCAGGTATTTCGAACGCCCGTTTCCAATAGCAGCGACCCTTTTCGGTAAAGAAAAGTATGTAGTTATGGTTTGTGGCGGTGAAGATATGCTCCACGAAGTCCTCGCTGCGGACGGAGCTGCCCTTGGAGCCCACGCCTCCCCTACTCTGCGCCTTGTATTCGTTGAGCAGTGTGCGTTTGACGTACCCCATGTGGGAGATGGTGATGACCACCTTGTCGTCGGCAATCATATCCTCGACGCTGAAGTTCGACGCGTCGAACTCGATGCGTGTGCGACGGTCGTCGCCGTATTTGTCGCGGATCTCGATGAGTTCGCCTTTGATGACGTCCATCAGCACGTCGCGGTTGGCGAGGATTTCCTTGCAGCGTTCGATGAAAGCCATCTTCTCGTCATATTCGCTCTGCAGCTCAAGGCGGTTCTGGCGGGTGAGTTGTCCGAGTCGCATGGCTATGATGGCACGTGCCTGGATGTCGGTGAAGCCCCATGTCTCAATCATCTTCTGGCGAGCCTCCTCCTGTGTCTCGGAACGGCGTATGAGGGCTATGACCTCGTCGAGGATGTCGATGACCTTAAGCAAGCCCTGAAGGATGTGGGCACGTTTCTCGGCCTCGTTCATCTCGAACCGCGTGCGGCGTGTGACGACATCCTCGCGGTGTTCGACAAAGCAGCGGATGAGGTCTTTGAGGTTGAGGAGTTGCGGACGCCCTTTCACCAATGCTATATTGTTGACAGCAAAGGAGGTCTGTAGTTCAGAGAGTTGGAACAACTTGTTCAGTACGATGTTGGGCACCACGTCGTTGCGAAGGTAGTATACCACACGGTAGCCTTCCTTGTCCGATTCGTCGCGTATGTCGGTGATGCCTACAATCTTGCCGTCTTTCACAAGCTGGGCCTGACGCTTGATCATCTCCGACTTGTTGACGTTATATGGAATAGTGTGGGCCACAATCATATTGCGTCCTTTGGCGTCGGTCTCAATCGAAGTCTCGGAGCGGATGATGATGGAGCCGCGTCCGGTAGTGAAGGCTTCCTGGACACCTTTGTAGCCGTAGATGATACCGCCACCCGGGAAGTCGGGGGCGGTGACATACTTCATGAGTTCCTCGATGGTGATGTCGTTATTGTCGATGTAGGCGATGCAGCCGTTCATGACCTCGCGCAGATTGTGCGTAGGCATGTTGGTGGCCATACCCACAGCGATGCCGTTCGAGCCGTTGACCAGCAGGTTAGGGATTTTGGTGGGCAGCACCGTTGGTTCAAGACGGTCGTTGTTATAGGTGGGCATCATGTCGACGGTCTCCTTGTCGATGTCGGCGAGGAGCTCGTTGGAAATCTGCATCATGCGTGCTTCGGTGTAACGCATGGCGGCGGCACCGTCGCCGTCAATGGAGCCGAAGTTACCCTGCCCGTCGACGAGGCGGTAGCGCATCGCCCAGGGCTGAGCCAGACGCACCATGGCTCCGTAGACGGAACTGTCGCCGTGGGGGTGGTATTTACCAAGCACCTCGCCGACGACGGTGGCAGATTTCTTGAAAGGAGTGTTGTAGTAGAGACCCATGTCGTTCATTGCGTACAATATACGACGGTTGACAGGCTTCATGCCGTCACGGACGTCGGGCAATGCACGAGAGACTATCACGGACATGGCATAATCGATATAAGCCGACTTCATTTCGGACTCGATATCGACTTGAGTGATTTTTTCGTTATCTGATACCATTAATTGTTTAGTTTATCCTATTCATATACCGCCATTTAATGCCTGGAAAGCACTTGGCGTTAGAGATAGCAAAAGTACAAAAAAAAATTCAATTCACAAGCCTATGTTGAAAACAACTTTTGGCACGGTTTTTGTTAAATGTACAAATAAATATTTTTGTAATTCATAGGAAATAAGGAACAATCAAAGAAAAACCATTGACAAACAGAACTATACATGGATGCCAAATTAAGCAAAAACAGTAAAAAAATTGTGACATACAGCCGTGACGAGGCCATAAGACTGAAAAACGGCCATATCGGAGTTGAACATCTGTTCCTGGGGATCCTGCGGGAACCCAGTTGCTCAGCATACATACGCCTTCAGGGCATGGGCATTGACCTATCGGCACTCAAAAACCGTATCGAGACAGCCATAGGGAGGCAACAGGCAGACATCACCTACAAGGAAGACAGTCAGCTGCCTATGCTGAAACAGACCGAAAAGGTGCTGCGTCTGGCATTTCTTGAGTCGACGAAACTGAAAGAGCCTGAAATACGTACCGAGCACATAGTACTGGCATTGCTCATGGAGGGCGAGAATGTGGCGGCACGGCTGCTGGAACGCGAGGGCGTGACATACAACAAATTCTTCGACCTCGTGAAAAAAGACCGCTCCGACCTGGGACTGTCTGACAAAATGTCAGACCCATACGACCCCAAGCTGAACTTTAACGACGATGAAGATGACGATGACTATCCCTACGCCAACCCCGAGCGGGAAAGCAACGACAGCGGCAAACAAGGCAAGACTCCTGCTCTCGAGAACTTCGGACGCGACCTCACCAAGGCCGCTGAGGAGGGGCGCCTTGACCCTATTGTAGGTCGCGCCAAGGAGCTGGAACGCATAGCCCAGATTCTGAGCCGCCGCAAGAAGAACAACCCCGTCCTCATAGGCGAACCCGGCATCGGCAAGTCGGCCATCGCCGAAGGCCTGGCGCAAAGGATTGTCGATGGCCGTGTGCCACGTACCCTCTACCACAAGCGTGTCATCTCGCTCGACCTGGCCTCGCTTGTGGCAGGCACCAAATACCGCGGCCAGTTCGAGGAACGCATGAAAGCCATCCTCAACGAGCTTGAGAAGAACCACGACATCATACTCTTCATCGACGAGATCCACACCATAGTGGGAGCCGGCAGCGCCTCGGGCTCACTCGATGCCTCCAACATGTTCAAGCCTGCCTTGGCCCGTGGTGAGATCCAGTGCATCGGTGCCACGACACTCGACGAGTACAGGCAGTATATAGAAAAAGACGGCGCCTTGGAAAGACGTTTCCAGAAGGTGCTGGTGGAAGCCTCGAGCAAAGAGGAGACCCTCGAGATACTGCAGAACATCCGCGACAAGTACGAGGACCACCACCTGGTGCGCTACACCGACGAGGCCCTGAAGGCCTGCATCGATCTCACAGAACGTTATGTCAGCGACCGGCTGCTCCCCGACAAGGCCATCGACGCCCTCGACGAGGCCGGTGCCAGAGTGCGTATCGCCAACGTGCGTGTGCCCGATGAGGTCGTGGCCATGGAACAACGCATCGCCGAGGTCGTCAGGCACAAGAAAGAGGTGCTAGCGCAGAAGAGCTACAACGAGGCTGCCGCCTTGCGCGACCAGGAACGCGAACTCACCGCCGAACTCGAAGAGATGCGCCACCATTTCGATGCCGAGCAGCGTGCCACTCCTGTCTACGTCACCGAGAACGACGTTGCCGAAGTCGTGGCGATGATGACAGGCGTCCCCCTGCAACGCATCGCCCAGAACGAAAGCGCTCGTCTGCTCAAAATGGAAGACGAGCTGCAAGGCTCCGTCATCGGTCAGGACGAAGCCATACGCAAGATCTGCAAAGCCATACGCCGCAACCGCGCCGGCCTCAAAGACCCCAACAAGCCCATAGGCACATTCATATTCCTCGGTCCTACAGGTGTAGGCAAGACCTACCTCACCAAGGTTCTGGCCAAATACCTCTTCGACAGCGAGGCATCGATGATACGCATCGACATGAGCGAGTATATGGAGAAATTCGCCGTGTCTCGCCTCATCGGGGCTCCTCCGGGATATGTGGGTTACGAGGAAGGTGGCCAGCTCACCGAGAAAGTACGTCGCAAGCCCTACTCCATCATACTGCTCGACGAGATTGAGAAAGCCCATCCCGACGTCTTCAACGTCCTGCTGCAGGTGCTCGACGACGGTCAACTCACCGACGGCCTCGGCCGCAAGGTCGACTTCAAGAACACCATCATCATTATGACCTCCAACATCGGCAGCCGCCAGCTGAAAGACTTCGGCACCGGCTTGGGCTTCAACACCTCCGCGCGGCAGGCCGAACAAGCCGACATGGAACGCGACGTCATCGAGAAGGCTCTCAAGAAGTCGTTCGCCCCCGAGTTCCTCAACCGCATCGACGACATCATCTATTTCAACAGCCTCGGACGCGACGACATTCACCGCATCATCGACATAGAGCTGCGCGGTCTTTTCAAACGTGTCCGCGCCATGGGCTACAACATCTCTATCGACGACAAAGCCAAAGACTTCCTGGTGCGGAAAGGATGGGATGCGCAGTACGGTGCACGCCCCCTCAAGCGTTCCATTCAGCGATACATCGAGGACGACCTTGCCGAAGAGATCATCAAGGCCGACATCCTGTCGGGCGACACGATAAACATCACCACTGCCGAAGCAGAGGACTCCCCCACCCTCGACAATGAAAAGATTGTCTTCAACATCGAGAAAGGCGAGGCATCGAAGGCCCTCAGCGACGAGATAAGCAACACTATGATGCCGGAATATGCTTGAATGTGTGAATGCTTGAATGCTTGAATGCTTGAATGTGTGAATGCTTGAATGCTTGAATGTGTGAATGCTTGAATGCTTGAATGCTTGAATGTGTGAATGATTAAATGCATGAATTACTTCATACAAGAAGGCATGGCAGACGATGCCGTGCCTTTTTTCATGTCGGTATTTTACAAAAAAAAATGTATATTTGCATTTTTAAACAAAAACTACCGTCATGAAGAGAATAGTATTTTTACTGTTTGTTTTCAGTGCTTTATTTGTTGCAGCACAGAACAGGAGCAGCATCGAAACACGTGCTTTGATGCAGGCATACAACAAAGCCAAACACTCAAGCAGTCAAACATTCGAGCAATCAAACAATCAAACACTCCTCAGCCGCTATCCGTTGCGGTATGACAAGGAGGGCAACATCTGCATCGGTGTCACCGCCAAGGTCGACTCAGGCTTTGATGCCGACCTCCTCGAGTCGTATGGCGTCAAGGTGACGTCGCGCGTAGCCTCCATTGTGGCCATGCGTGTACCGCTCGACAAGCTCCATCTGCTTGAGAATGCTCCTGGTATAGTATCCTACAGCGTGGCACATCGGGTAGCCCCGATGATGGACAACGCCAGGGTCGACACCCGCACCGACAGCGTCCACCAGGGAATGGGAGTTCCGATGCCTTTCGACGGCGAAGGAGTCCTTATCGGCATCACCGACTGGGGATTCGACTATATACACCCCAACCTGAACCGGGCCAACAACATGCGAATAGAGGCAGCCTGGGACCACTTCAAACTCTCCGGTCCCGCCCCCGATGGCTTCGACTACGGTACCGAATACGGCACTCCCGAGGCAGTGCGCGCCGCCAAAAGCGACACCTCGGGGCTCTACGGCTATGGCACCCATGGCACCCATGTGGCCGGGATATGCGGCGGACTTGGCACCACCGACGGCCACGTCGTAGGCCAAGCCCCTGGGGCTCACTACATCCTCGGTTCCTGGTACCTCGACGAGCCCTCGTGGCTCGACCAGGTGGCATGGATGTCGCGGAAAGCCAAGGAAGCCGGCAAACGGCTTGTCATCAACAGCAGCTGGGGCATGTACACCTTCAGCACCCTCGACGGCACCTCACATCTCGACGAGGCTCTCAATGCCTACGCCGACTCGGGGATAGTGTTTGTCACCAGCGCCGGAAACAACGGCGACGCCAATTTCCACATCCAGCACACATTCGGTTCCGACGACACTTTGCGGTCCGTAGCCTCCTACCTTGCCAGCGGCATCGGAGAGGCCTTGATATACTGGGGCGAACCGGCGGACAGCAACGCAGCCGACAACACCTTCTCCGCCGCATTTGCCCTTGTCAACAAAAACACCGGCGAGACCACCTGCTCACCATTTTTCAGCACAGCCGACGACATCGACTATCTGGAGTCGTTCGTGGTCACGGCCTCCGGCGACACCGTGGGCTTCGACATCATGGTGGAAAGCTCGAACCCCTTCGACAGCCGTCCGCACGTATTGCTCAACGTCGCCAAAAACAACGCCTACCGTCTGGTGATGCTCTGCACTGCCGCCGCCGGAACGACAGTCAACGTATGGAATGTCGGCAATGTCAGCAACAATGCCGGCAACACGGGATGCGACTTTGTCGCCAACGCCTCGCTTGGCTGCGTCGGTGGCGACAACAGCTATGGCATCAGCGAACCCGCCTGTGCCGAGAAAGTGGTCACCGTGGCGGCACACTCGTCAGACCGCTATGCCGGGTCGGACTATGTGGTGGGCGACATAGCCTATTTCTCGAGCCTCGGTCCCACACTCGACGGCCGCAACAAGCCCGACGTCTCGGCACCCGGTGTCAGCGTAGTCTCATCCATATCGTCGTTTTGCGACAACATGAGCTCCTACACGTCTGTCTACAGCCAGCGTTCTGGCGGACGCAACTTCATCTGGTCGACGATGAGCGGAACCTCGATGTCGTCGCCCAACGTGACAGGCATCGTGGCACTGATGCTTCAGGCCAACCCGCACATCAGCGTTGACCAGATCCGCGACATCCTATTCCGCACGGCCCGCAACGACCGGTACACGGGTCCTCTCCAGGAGTGCGACAGCGTGAGCCCCGTCTGGGGACACGGCAAAGCCGACGCCCTGCGTGCCGTCAGCGCAGCCTACGACCTGCTGTCGGTCGAGGAGGCCGCCAAAGTGTCCCCCACCTTGGTGGTTTACCCCTCCCCTGCCAGCAGCCACATCACCGTGGCTACGGGCAGCAACGAGCCTCGCCAGGTCTCGGTCTATGCCGCCGACGGTCGTCGCGCCATGCAGTTCGAAGTGGCCATGATGCGTACCGTCGATGTGTCTGCGCTCCCAAAAGGAATCTATATCGTCCACGTACTCGACCCCACAGGCACGAGGACGGCAAAATTCGTCAAATGAATGACTGGATGCTTGAATGTGTTAATGCTTGAGTGTTTCACTCAAACAATCAAGCAGTCAAACAATCAAGCAATCAAGCAACCAAACAATCATGCTAGCGGCTTTCAAACGGAACAACCTCCTACAGATCCTTTTCATTCTGATTGCAGTCATTTTGTTGTGGGTGAAAGCATTCCTTTCTCCCGCCGGGATGGCTGTTGAGCATTATTTCTCACCCCTTTATGGCCTGCTGCACGACCTCCTGTCCTCCTGTCCGAAGGTGGCTGCGGCCCTTGCCCTGCTGCTCATTGTCGTCGAGGGGGTGTGGCTAAACCTGATAATGTCATACAACAAACTCGGCGACACCAACTGGCTGATGCCGACCTTGCTGTTCATCCTCGCCATGGGCTGGCAAGGGGGCAGTCTCACGCTCACGCCCATGACGGTGGCCTGGCTGCCGCTGTTGGCGGCGGCCAGCCAGCTCCTATCGAGAGGAGACACAAGTCTCGGGGTCTCAAGGAACTTCAACGCCGCATTCCTCGTAGGCATCGCCACGATGTGCTATCTTCCTGCAGTAGTGTTTGTCGTGCCGTTCCTGCTGTCGTTCGTGAGCTACAAGGCATACCGTTGGCGCGACCTCGTCGTCGCCATACTTGGACTCACGGCGCCCTTGCTGCTGCTCGTCGTCTACGCTTTCCTCACCGACAAACTGGAATACTACCTCATCCTTTTCCGGCACGACATCGTCGACATGCATATAGTCACCGACACCTCCGACATGGCCGACATCGTATCCAACATCCTCTTCATTCTGATACTGCTGTGGGCTTTCCTGTCTCAACTCATGTCGCTCGGCGACACCACTATCCAGCATCGCATCAACACCGTTGTGTTCATGCTGCCACTCACCGCAGCACTGCTCATGCTGCCTTACGGCACTGTCTTTGTCGTGGACACCCAGGGGGCGGCTTTACCATTTGCATTCCTCGTATCGAACCTTTTGGCAATAAAACGTAAACACATCTGGATCAACGAACTTGTATTCTGCATAATCCTCTTGGGATGCCTGCTGGCAAACGCCTGATGAGGAATAAAAGTAATGTCATAACCATGACTGAACGCACGATTTTAAAACCATACCTGCATAAAGAGCTGCTGGAGGCCGGCTGCGACGAAGCCGGACGGGGTTGCCTCGCCGGCCCTGTCTACGCCGCCGCAGTCATTCTGCCTCACGGCTACACCAACCCCATGCTCAACGACTCCAAGAAGCTCTCTGCCAAGCAGAGGCTCGCTCTACGCCAGGAGATAGAACGCGACGCCGTAGCATGGGCTGTGGCCTTCTGCGACAACACGGAGATAGACCGTATGAACATACTGCGAGCCTCGTTCCATGCCATGAACCGTGCCGTGACACAGCTCGCCACAACGCCACAGTTCCTTCTCATAGACGGCAACCGCTTCATCGACGAGACCCAAATCCCATACCAGTGCATCGTGGGTGGCGACGCCCAATACCAGTCGATAGCAGCGGCATCCATCCTCGCCAAGACCTATCGCGACGACTTCATGGACCAACAGCATGAGCTTTATCCCCATTACGGCTGGAAAAGCAACAAAGGCTACCCTACCCGACAGCACTATCAGGCTATCATTGACCATGGCATCACGCCCCTGCATCGCCGCACGTTCACCCTCTACCAGCAGCAGGAACTTGATTTTTGAATGCATGAATGCTTGAACGCGTGAATGATTCGCAGGTCTTTGATGCGACAGCCACTCAAACACTCAAACATTCAAACACTCAAGCACTCAAGCACTCAAGCACTCAAACATTTTTTTGTCCGTTAGTCTCAATAATTCAAAAAAATATGCTATTTTTGCAATCCAATCTGATAACAAACAATACCGTATGTTCGATATAATCAAAAAGAAATACCAATATCGTCAGCTGCGGAAGATGATGCTTTCGCGACGCGACAAACGCATCGAGAACTGGGAACAGATAAGGACTATCGGTCTTGTATTTGTCGTTGGAAGCGAGGAACAATGGAACCTGCTGAACCGTTTCATCTCGACACAAAAGCAGAACGGAAAACACATCGTTATTATCGGATACCATCCCAAAGACCTGGCAATAAACTATATTTTCACACATACCGAGACGACCATCTGCCATGAGAAAGAGGACTTCACATTCTTTGGGTTGCCCAAGGAGGGAGTTGTGGACCATTTCACGGGTCTTCACTACGACCTCCTCGTCGATGCAACTGAGCAGCCCTGCTTCTTCGGGAAGTACTTGACAGCGTGTGCTGACGCCGACCTGAAAGTGGGATACACCAACAGCGAGACCGACGACGAAGGGCCTATGGAGATGTATGACCTCACGATACAAGGGAACGAGAAAATCGATTTCGGGAACTACATGGAACAAATTGTCAAATATCTTACAATGATAAAGAAGTAAACGCATACCATGAAGAAAGTATTATTCACAGGTACCGGAGTGGCCTTGATCACGCCATTCCGCAAGCAGGAGACCATCGACTTCAGCAAGCTGGAGGAACTTATCGACCACATCATAGTCTCGGGAGCAGACTATATTGTGGCTCTGGGCACCACCAGTGAGGCCGCCACCATGACCGACAGCGAGAAGACAGCACTGCTGCAGTTCATCGTCGAGACTGTTGGCGGACGCCTGCCCATCGTCCTGGGCCTTGGCGGCAACAACACGCGTGCCGTATGTGATGCCATCAGCACCACCAACTTCGACGGCATCAGCGGACTGCTCACCGTGGCTCCCTACTACAACAAGCCACAGCAACGGGGACTCTATGAGCACTTCAAATCGATTGCCGACGTCTCGCCAGTCCCTGTACTCCTTTACAACGTGCCGGGCCGCACGTCGTGCAACATTGCTGCTGAAACCACCCTGCAGCTTGCTGCCGACTGCCCCAATATCGCCGGCATCAAGGAGGCCTCCGGCAACATGCAGCAGGTCATGGAGCTGCTACGCAACAAACCTACAGGCTTCAAGGTCATTTCGGGCGACGACGCGCTGACATTCCCCATGATGGCCCTTGGCGCATCGGGTGTCATATCGGTCATCGCCAACGCATATCCTCGCGAGATGTCCGAAATGGTACGCCTCGCCCTGAAAGGCGACTTCAAGAAGGCGTTGCCCATACATTTCATGCTTATGCCCCTGATGAACGCCATCTTCGAAGAGGGCAACCCCAGCGGCGTGAAAGCCCTACTCGAAATTCAGGGACGCATCGTAAGCCAGCTCCGCCTCCCCCTCTGCAAGGTATCCAAGCCACTGTATAACAAGCTCAAGGAACTCGCCGCATGTGTAGAGCAGAAATAGCACGCGAAGTGTTTGCCGCCGACAGCTATGCCACCGAACTAACCGGCATCACCATCGACAGCGTCGACAGCGACAGGGTCGAGTGCAGCCTCACCCTCGCCCGGCATCACCGCAACGCCAGGGGTGCCGTGATGGGCGGCGTCATGTTCACACTGGCCGACTTCGCCTTTGCCATTGCTGCCAACAGCGACCTCCTGCCGTCGGTACGCGACGGCAAGGCCGAACTGCAATGGGTATCCTCGTCGTCGGACATACACTTCCTGGCGCAACCTCAAGGGCCTTCCCTACGGGCTGTCACCCTCCGAATCCGACAAGGGAGAAACCGGGCTCTATTCCAGACCTCTATTTTCGACACTTCCGACCGTCTTGTAGCCCTTGCCACAACCACAGGTGCAAGAATAATGCCTGAACAATTGAATGCCTGAATAATTGAATGTCTGAATGCCTGAATGTCTGAATGCCTGAATGCTTGAATGCCTGAATGCTTGAATGCTTGAGTGCTACGCAGGATACTCAAGCATTCAAGCAATCAAACAATCAAACAATCAAACAATCATACACTCAAGCAATCAAACAATTATTTAATCGATGATCTCTATCAAACAACTTCTAGAACCATTTCGACCATCGCTTCTGTCAGCCTATAAAGAGCTGACAATCTCCTCGATACCCATCATCGAAGATGTCAACAGCCATCTCAACAGCACGCAGGGCAAGCAGCTGCGGCCCTTGATGACGATACTCACGGGTTTGTGCTGCGGCCTTGACGACACTCTTGCCGCCGACCACCCTGTCTTTGCCGCCGCCGCAGCCATCGAGACACTACATGCCAGCACACTGATGCACGACGACGTGATAGACAATGCCGACATCCGTCGCGGCGTGCCCTCGGTAAGAAAACAGTGGGGCAACAAAGCCGCCGTACTCGTCGGCGACTTCTACCTTGCCAGAATCATGCAGACCTTCAACAAGATAGACAACAAGGCTGTCACCTCCATAATCGGCGACACCGTCGCCCAAATGAGCGAGGGTGAGTTGCTTCAGCTTCAACATAACGGAGTATACACTGACGACAACAATACATATCTGACGATAATAGAAAAGAAGACAGCAGTATTTATGGCAGCCTGCTGCGAAGTCGGGGCGGTCTTCGCCACCGGCGACGAAAGACTTCGGCAGCATGCCCGCCGCTTTGGCCTCAACCTCGGCATGGCTTTCCAGATACGCGACGACATCATCGACTACATGCCCGCCACGGTGACCGGAAAACCACAGGGCAATGACCTCTGCGAGGGCAAATGTACGCTTCCCCTAATCCATGCCCTAAAAAATTCCGATGACGATACAAAAAAAAACATTCTCTCGTTATTAAAGGAAAAGCCACTTTCGGACACTAATCTGAAAAGGCTTATGGATACCGTCACACATGGAGGTTATCTTGCCTCGGCGGCACGCGTCCACGACGAATACCTCGAGTGTGCCCGCGAAGCACTACAGGCCTTGCCCGACAACAAATACCGTGCCGCGCTGGCCGCCCTCACCGACAATCCCATCACACTGTAAAACAACCCAACAAATAGAATCATGAAAAAAACAATCCTCTCTTTAGCGCTGCTTTTTATGGGCGTGGTTGCCATGTCGCAGAACGCCACAATCCCCAGCGGTATCAGCCTCAAGACCCTTGACGGACGCACCGTCGAGAGCTCCGTCATCCAAAACGACGGTAAACCCATCATCATCAGCTTCTGGGCTACATGGTGCAAACCCTGCAACAAAGAGCTTAACGCCATCAAGGAAGTCTACGACGAATGGCGCGACGAAACCGGCGTGAAGCTGGTGGCCGTCTCGATTGACGATGCGCGCTCGGCAGCGAAGGTGAAGCCCCATGTCGACGGCAACGGATGGGAATACGAGGTCTACCTCGACCAGAACCAAGACTTCAAACGCGCCATGAACGTGGTCAATGTGCCACACACTTTCCTCGTCAACGGGAAGGGCGAGATTGTATGGCAGCACACCTCTTACGTCGACGGCAGCGAAGAGGAATTGCTGGAATTGGTAAGGAAAGTGTCGAAAGGAGAAGAGGTTGAACAATGAAGAAACACATATTATTATTGTTAGCGCTCTGTGTAGCTGTTTCTACAGCTATGGGTCAGGGCATCATGGGAGGCCATGTCACTGGCAACTTCCAGATTGACGCACAGACATCGCGCGAGGACTCGGTGATAGGTTCCAAGAGCCTGCCCGAAATCATGCACCTCAACGCCCGCGGCGACATCCTCTATACCAACGGCAATTTCAGTGCCGGCCTGCGCTATGAGGCCTACCTCAACCCCATGGAGGGTTTTCGACCCGAATATGAGGGTCAGGGTATCGCCAACTATTTCGCATCGTACAAAACCAAGGACTTTGCCATCACGGCAGGCCATTTCTATGAGCAGTTCGGCAACGGCCTCACCCTCCGCGCCTACGAGGACCGCTACCTGGGCATCGACAACGCCATCCGCGGCTTCAACGTCATGTACCGTCCCTTCCGCGGCATCACCCTCAAAGGCCTCATCGGTCAGCAACGTTATTTCTGGGATCAGCGCGGCCTCGTTCGCGGCATCGACGGCGAGGTGAGCGTCAACGAACTGCTGGCATCACTCGCCGAAGCCAAAACACGACTGACGCTGGGTGCCAGCTTCGT
The DNA here is from genome assembly GCA_017448905.1 of Bacteroidales bacterium. GTDB lineage: Bacteria > Bacteroidota > Bacteroidia > Bacteroidales > P3 > Colimorpha. Next base: position 16,443 of record JAFSKP010000008.1, read on the forward strand.
CAGCAAGTACGAGGCAACCTCCGGCATCAATGTCGACTCCTACCTCGACGGCTTCAAGCTCAACCTGCCTGCCAACGTTGGTGCCGCAGCGGTACGCATGGACCTGTCCCACGGCGGCTTCGGGCTTCAGGCCGAATATGCACGCAAGGGCGACGACCCCTGCGACCTCAACAACTACATCTACCACAAAGGGGAAGCCATCTGGGTCAGCGCAAGCTATTCGCAGAAGGGACTCAGCGCCAACCTCCAGGCCAAGCGCATTGAAAACATGTGCTTCCGCTCCGTACGCAGCGAGAAATACCCCGAAGCCATGTATATCAACTACATCCCGGCCATCACCAAGCAGCACACCTACGCTTTCCTCTCCATGTATCCCTACCAGACACAGACCGACGGCGAGATGGGTCTTCAGGCCGACGTGATATACAAAATCAAGAAAGAGACCCTGCTCGGCGGCAAATACGGCACCGACCTGCACCTTAACGCCTCCGTCATCACCGGCCTCGACATGCAGCCCGTAGCGCTTTCAGGTCTCGACACCGCCATGACCGGAGCACCGGGAAGCAGCGGCTACAGCTCTGACTTCTTCAAGGCAGGCGATCTCTACTATGCCGACGCAAGCCTCGAAGTGGCCCGCAAGCTCAGCAGCAAGGTGAAACTCGCCGCCACATACGGATACGTGGTCTACAACCCCGTCGTCGAAGGGCATACAGGCGACATACACCACAACCATGTTGTCGTTGCCGACCTCACATGGAAGCTCAACCGCAAGAATGTACTCCGTTTCGAAGGCGAATGGATGGGCAGCGACAGCAAATACGACGGCGAGGACAAACGCAGCGGCGACTGGATTATGGGGCTTGTGGAGTACAACTTCACCAGCAAGTGGTTCTTCTGCGTCAGCGACCAGTACGCATACAACGACGGAGTAGGCAACTACTACAACCTCTCTGTAGGCTACACCACAGGGGCCACACGCATCCAGTTCGGCTACGGCAAGCAACGCGAAGGCATCATCTGCATAGGCGGTGTCTGCCGCACTGTCCCCGCCAGCAACGGTTTCACATTCAGCCTCACGACATCGTTCTGATAATGCTTGATTGCGTTATTGCTTGAATGCTTGAGTGCTACGCATTCAAACATTCAAGCATTCAAACATTTAAGCATTCAATCATTCAAACATTCAAACATTCAAACAATCATACAATGAACCATTCAATCATTCAAGCAATCAAATATTCTCTTCTCATTATCCTTCTAGTCTTCGCCTCCTGCGATAAAATCGACGAGGAAGAGCGTCTTGTCCCAGCGGGAGCCAAGGCACAATGGGAAGAAGGCTCCGGCGTGGATGACAAGACCCAGCGCACACTGCTCGAGAAATACACCGGCGTGGGATGCATCAACTGTCCCATTGCCGACATCAACATACACAAAGCCGACAGTGCGATGGGCGGTCGCCTCATTGCCGTATCCATACACGACTTCTCATCCACGCTTACAAGTCCTGTCGATGCGACCAGTCCCGACCTTCGTACCGAAGTCGGACAAGTGTGGAGCAGCTTCTTCGGCATCACACAGCTGCCCATGGCTCTTGTCGGCCGCAACCGCAAAGCCTCCGACTGGGCGATGTACAACCCTGCCGACGCCTCGCTGGTAATGCCCTCCATCAGCGACGCCTTGGACCAACCCAATGTCGCGGCTCTCGCCGTCAAAGCCGTTAAAAATGGCGACGATATTGACATAACCGTCGACCTCGAATACCTTCAGGACCTCACCGACAGCCTGACCGTCACCCTGTTCATCATGGAAGACAGCATCCGTGCAACCCAGAAAAACGGCCACAACATCGACACAAACTACATCCACAACCATATCCTGCGCGACGCTATCACCGACCCCTGGGGCGCCCTTGTCGACGATGGCAGGACATCGAATGTGGTCAACGCCGGCACCAAGCGTCGAGGCTCTTTCACCTACACCCCAAGCAAGGACTGGAGACTCGACAGATGCCATATCGTTGCATACCTGTCCAACTACGCCTCGAAACGCATCTACAACGCCGCCAAGTGCGATATTGAATGAACAGGAAAATCCTCAGTCTGGCTCTGCCCAACATCATCACCAACATCACCGTGCCGCTGCTGGGCATGGTTGACACGGCCATTGTCGGACATCTGAGTCAGTCGCATATTGGTGCCATTGCCATCGGCACCCAGATATTCAACCTCATATACTGGAATTTCGGTTTCCTCCGCATGGGTACCAGCGGATTCACGGCACAGGCCTTCGGAGCGCGCCGCCTTGACGAGGCGGCGCGTGTCTTTGTCAGGGCTTTTGCCATCGCCATCGCCATCGCAGCAATGCTGCTAGTGCTGCAGAGACCCATTGCATTGCTTTCGGAACTGGTTTTCAATGGCAGCGCACCTGTGCTGGCCATGGCATTGTCCTATTTCTATGTGCGCGTCTGGGCGGCTCCCGCCACATTGGGGCTTTATGCCGTGAAAGGCTGGTTCATAGGCATGCAGAACTCCCGGCTACCCATGTGGATAGCCATCTTCATCAATGTCGTCAACATCCTGTGCAGTCTTCTCTTTGTACTGGTTTTCCATTGGGACATCAAGGGTGTCGCCCTCGGCACCGTCATCGCGCAGTATAGCGGCCTGGCCGTAGGGCTTTTCTTTCTCGTCACGCGGTATGGAAAGGTCTTCCGCAAAAGACTTACGGTGACATTCGTGCGACAGACACTGCGTTGGGAGAGCATGCGTCATTTCTTCCACGTCAATGGCGACATTTTCCTACGCACAGTCTGCCTCGCCGCCGTCTTCACATTCATCACTGCCGAGTCGGGACGCATCAGCGACGAGATTCTCGCTGTCGATGCCCTGCTCATGCAGTTCTTCATGCTTTTCAGCTACATCATGGACGGCTTCGCATACGCCGGCGAGTCGCTCGTGGGCCGCTACATCGGCGCACGCGATCGCCGCTCGCTGGTCAGTGCCGTGCGTCACCTCTTGGTATGGGGATTGCTGCTCACGGTGTCCTTCACCGTGGTCTATGCCCTCTTTGGTGACAACATCCTGCGCATCTTCAGCGACAAGCCAGCCATCATCGACGCCACACGTCCCTACCTCTTCTGGACCCTCGTCATCCCTGTGTGTGGCTTTGCGGCATTCCTTTTCGACGGCATCTTCGTGGGAGCCACTGCGTCACGCACGATGCGCAACTCCATGTTCATAGCTACCGCCGCCTTCTTTGGCATCTACTATCTGCTTCTTCACCATTACGCATCTCTTCCTTCATTCACTGACTTTCGATGGAACAACATCCTCTGGCTGTCATTCATGGTCTATCTCACCGCACGCGGCATAACACAAGCCACCATGTTGAGGAGGTCGGTATATAGCAAGGCCGACACATAATTATCGTGATTGATTGCGTTATTGCTTGAATGATTGAGTGCTACGCAGTCAAAAAAAACAAGCAATCAATAGCCGCAGGCCATAATCAGGACTTTCAGTGAACGTCGCCTCATCAAGCTCGGCAGCCGAAGCACTGCCCGCGTACCATTCAAACATTCAAACATTCAAGCATTCACCAATTTGAAAATCAAAGCAATATTCTTCGATATTGACGGCACGCTTCTCAGCTACCGCACCCATCAGGTACTCCCCGGCACAAAGGAGGCTCTCCGGCAGCTACGCCAGAAGGGCATACTCACCTTCATCTCTTCAGGACGCCCCAAGGTACTCATCCCTCCCATGCCCGTCACCTTCGACGGCTATATCACCGTGAACGGCGGCTACTGTCTGGCCGGCGACAGGGTCATTCTCCGCCATCCCATCGATGAGGCTGACTGCCGTCGATGGATTGAATATGTAGAGGAACGTGGGATGATAACAATGTGCTTCACCGCCGAACAGATGTATATCAACCGGATAGACCAGAAATGTCTCGACCTACAGCGGCAACTGGGCTTCGAGATGCCTCCCATCATGTCACTGAAAGAGCTTTTTGACGGTCATCATCCGGCCGAGGACCGGGAGATATACCAGTTCATTGCGATGCAACCGGCAGACGAAGACCCGAAGGTCCTTTCCATGCTCAGCCATTGCCGCATGCCGCGCTGGCATCCAGACTTCACCGACATCATTCCCGACGGCAGCAGCAAGGCTGTAGGCATCGAGCTCATCCTCAATCACTACGGCATCTGCAGCGAAGAAGCCATGGCTTTCGGCGACGGTGCCAACGACATAGAGATGCTCGAATATGTGGGCATAGGCGTGGCCATGGGCAACGCCGCCGACATCGTGAAACAACACGCCGACATCGTCACCGACGATGCCGAATCGGAAGGCATCCTCCACGCCCTGGAAAGAACGGGAGTACTGTAGGCCTCGCATTTGCCTCGAATGTCATGTCCATGAATGCGGGGGGGAATCCCTCCTGCCAGATCAGAGCGACACAATAAGATTGTCGTAGGCGAGATGGACTGATGCGGGTAGTGTAGAGTCGACAGATGCGTGAAACCCCATCTCGTGGCTGAGATGCGTCAGAAATGCTTTCCGTGGACGGCAGGATTCGATAACGGCGAGTGACTCGGCAAGACAGAAATGCGAGAAATGTTTCTTCTGTCGCAGAGCATTGATGACAAGCAAGTCGAGCGATGCCAGTTTCGGCATCTCGCTTTCGGGGATATGGTTCATGTCGGTGATGTAAGCCATACTGCTGCCCGTAGTCTCATCCATACGGTAACCAAGCACGGGAAGATCCTTGTGCATGCCTCGTATAGGGGTGACTGTCAAGGCACCGACAGTGAAAGGACGGCAGTCGGTGACATCATGCAGCGTCACCTCCGGAAGCCCGGGATAGAGATGAGGCTCAAAGATATAGTGATAGTCGTGGAGCAGCGAATGGATGGCATCCGAATTGGCATAGAGTTCCATGTCTTTATGTTGCACCCAGTTGAGTGGCCTGATGTCGTCGATGCCCCCCACATGGTCGCGATGGGCATGAGTGAGGAGGATAGCTTCGAGATGCTTCACATCATGGGTCAGCATCTGGACACGGAAGTCGGGTCCGATGTCGATGAGGATATTGTTGCCCTCGCTGTCGGTCACAAGAGCCGAGGTGCGAAGACGCTTGTCGCGAGGGTCGTCGGAATGACAGACGTCACAAGGACATGCTATAACGGGCACCCCTTGTGAAGTGCCCGTACCCAAAAATGTTACAGTCATAGAGTTATGCCTCAACTTTCTGTGTCAGCTTGAAGCCGACACCGTGTACATTGACAATCTGGACCGAGGGGTCGCCTTTCAGATATTTGCGCAATTTGGTGATATAGACATCCATGCTGCGTGCGGCGAAATAGGAGTCATCTTTCCAAATCTTCTGCAATGTGCTCGAGCGGTCGATAAGCTGGTTGAAGTTTATGCAGAAGAGGCGCAGAAGTTCGCTCTCTTTGGAAGTGAGACGTTGCGGGGCTTCTCCTTCAAGAGTGAGGGTCTGGTAGTTGTAGTCGAACTTGAACTTGCCGATGGTGAATTGGTTGTTCTCGGGCTTGTTCTCGTCGAAAGAGCGGCGGATGGTGGCATTGATACGTGCCAGGAGTTCCTCCATACTGAAAGGCTTGGTGATATAGTCGTCGGCACCCACCTCGAAGCCTTTAAGCTTGTCGGCCTCGAGCGACTTGGCGGTCAGGAAAAGAATGGGGATATTCTTGTCGATGCGACGCAGTTCCTTGGCGACCGTGAAACCATCCTTGACAGGCATCATGACATCAAGGATGCATGCATCAACGTTAGCTTCCTTATACAAGTCAAGAGCCTGCTGGCCATCAGAAGCCAGAAAGACTGTATATCCCTTCTGGGTAAGATATGCTTTTAGTATGGTTCCCATATTGGGATCATCCTCAGCTATCAACAGTTTGATTCCTAAATTCATAATCCAATACTAAATTAAAAGATTAATAGGTCTTTAACCCTTAAAAAACATACAAGACACAAAACTCTAAATGTTAATACCGTTTTCAATAACACAAATTAGTATCAAATATTGTGCAGAACTTGCAAAATATTTAATTTTTTTAAGTTAATTTTTATACATATCTGACGATTAGAGATTTACATTCAGTGTTTCCGCAGGACAGAGGGCACGAAACTCGGGAGCATAGAGGCACTGTATGGTTGTTGGCGCGGTGACGTAGGTGCCGGCATTGTTGACGTACATGTCGTACTCTACGACATACTTACCTTTGTTGAGTCGGTCGATGAATAGCGTCTGGGCTGTGTTGGTGACTGAGAGGTAGTAGCTCAGTCCGGCGTTCCAGTGCCATCCGCTTGCGGTGCTGACGGGTTCCATGGCAGCACAACGAGGGTCTTTGAGCTCGACATATTCGAGGTTACGGTCGGCGACGATCTCGATACGGACACGCACCTTGTCGCCCACCTTTACCGCGGGCGAGGGTACACGCATACCAGCGTCGCCAATGCGGCTCAGCGTGCCGTCGCGTTCCACGCGGTAGAGCGTGCGTTTCAGCGTGACGCCCATGCTGCTGGCGGGTATCTTGTCTACCTGTTCGAAGTATTGCCAGTACATGGCACCCCAGGCTATGCCGGAATCCTCCTTACGGATGGTCAGATGGCCGTCGGCGGGGGTCACCTCTTCCCGTTGCAGGCGATGGCTTAGGTGGAGCTGATGACGTGCGGTGTCGGTGACAAGATGGTGGTTGCCAAAGGTGAGGGTCATCTTCGAAGGCTCTATGCGGACAGGCGATGAGACCGCAGACGTGGTCGACTGCGAGCCAAGCAACGCCTGTATGGCATTGACTGTCGAGACGTCGGTGTTCCAGTTGGTGGTCTGCTTCTGCTTGAGAATCCACTGTTGCATCTTGACAACGCTTTCGCGGTCGCCGAGCACCTCGTCCATGGTGCGTATCAGCATGGCCTGTGTCTCGATGGGGCGCTCGCTCCAGCTCCATCCGCTGACGTTGTCGCGCCAGTACATGCCCATCTCGTCGCTGTAGAGGGCTTTCTCTTTGATACGTTTGGCCATCTCGCGTGCCAGAGCCTTGTCGCCATGGCGGTTGAAGACAACGCTGAGCATCGCCTGCGTGAAGAGAGACTCATAGCTCTTGTTGTATTTTATTGCGTTGTTGTAGAAGAAGTCGTAGGCTTCCTTCTGCTTCTTGCTGAGCTTATTGTCGGGATAGTAGCTGCGGGCATAGAGGTAGTCGAGGTTCACGACATCATATCCGCGGTTCTTGATATACTTCCTGTAATAGGTGTAGGTTTCTTGATCCACAAAGTCCATGGCGCGGTCCAAGGCACGACGGGTGCGGGCATCGAGTTGCACGCCCTGACGTTGAAGCAGTCCGAAGGTCTTCAATATGTACTGCGTCGTGTAGAGGCACGAATACCTTGCCCCGTCGATCCAGCTCCATCCGCCGTCGCTGCGCTGGGCGTCGAGCAGACGGTCGATGTCTTTCTTCAGCTGTCGTTCGATGGTGGCCTTGTTGAAGAAGCGTGCCACGTCGCGGTGACGCTGTTCCTCGCCGACGGCATCGCGTAGCCATGGAGTCTCGTCCATGACGGTCTGCTTGAGGTCCTGATTGCGTTCCAGCTCAGAGATAAATGCATCGTGATTATCCACGCACGAATCTCCTCTGCGCGCTCCACCGGAGCTTGTACCGTTTTCCCACTCGCGGAACATCTGCTCTATAGCAGGGTTGTTATTGACGATGGCATACGACAGGCTGTTGGTATAGATGGCATTGGCGAGGTAGATATTCGAGGGGTTCTGGCACTGCTGTACGTAAGGCAGCGACTGCATGACCATCCATATGGGATTGGGTGTGAGGTCGACGGTGAGTCCCAACGTCGAGAGAGTGAATTCCGGGTCTGTGGTGTCTATCGCGGTGAGCCGTTTCATCTCATAGTGCTTCTCCCCTGCCCCATTGATATAGAATGCCAACGACTCCGTCACCAGCTGGCGGCTCGGCAGCAGCGGGATGGGGGCCTGCTCGCCGTCGCTGCATCCCTGTCCGCGGGCCACGACCATATAGTTGGCGACAAAGATGGGGGCACGCGGCACAGCGAGGGTGAAATGCACCTGGCCGCTTGTGCCGGCACGCAGAGTGATGGTGCGTACCGTGTCGCCCACAATCATAGGCAGCACGTTGCCGCCGTCAGCTTTTGTCATCCTGAGTGTGATGGCGATATTTTGTTCCTTGTCGTCCATGTTGCTGACCTTCACCGAGAAAAGGCAAGTGTCGCCATGGCGGAGGAAGCGTGGCACGTTGGGCACCACCATCAATGGTTTCTGTGTTACAACTGTCCTGCTGAGCGTCCCCACCTTCAAATCCTTGGTCCAGGCAAGGCCGCGGACGTTCCATTTCGTCAGCAGGTCGGGAGCGTCGAACGAGAGTTCAACCATGCCGTTGTCGTCGCTGCGGAGCGTGGGATGGAAGAAAGCCAGCGTGCTGAGGTTCTGACGGATGTGGAGTGGTTCATCGATCTGCATCTCCCCATCTGCATCTTTTTCCATAGCCGTTGCGACCGCGGCGGAGAGTCGCTGACCTGAATCGGCCGCAACCCTTTCCAAGAGTGGGGTGGCGGCGTCATCGAGCTCCTCAGCTTCCGCATACAGCTCCACTTCACCCTCTTCCTTGTCCAGTAATACACTGTTAGAAAAAGCCTTGCTTTCCTTGCGCAACAAAAGCGACTCTCCCCTGGCAGAAGCATAACTATTCAAGCTGATGGAATAAATCCGGTCCTTGAGCTCGAATCTGTGGAAGCGGTAGTAATCAGGATATGGTTTGGTTCTGCATGGCAGATTCCAAACATAGCGGCTTTCCGCATTGCTGTTAATCTGTTTGAAGACACCGTATGTGTAGCTCTGTGTCCAAGGATTCAGGAGCCACGACAGCGAGCCGTACTTGTCGAGGGCGGCATCGTACATCGTCATCACCAGGTTGGCCTCAGCAGGATGGTCTGTGTATTTCTCCTTGATACGCAGGGTCCAACGCTCGGGGGTGCCCGGCACAAGCTTGTCGCGGAACGTCTCGAGGCTGACATCAAGCACTTTCTCGCGATAAGGGACCTCGATGTTTGTCTCCGAGTAGTCGAAGAGGTTCTCTTTCATGGCCGCCAACTCGACGACGAAGCCGCCAAGCAGGCTGTCTGACACCGGTATGTCGATGTCGATGAAGCCGCGCGACAGCTTGCAGAGCCAGTGGCGGTAGCACACATCCTTCTTGCGCATGAGTACATACAGCGTCACGTCGTCGTGACGGCTGCCGACACGCAGATGAACAGTGTCGCCGACATGGCAGGTGCTGCTCTCTGTCTGCACAACGAAGAGGTTGGACTGTACGGGCATCTTGCCGCCTTTAGGCTCATAGAGATGGTAGTCGCCAGACTCGATGGTGTCGCCCTCGTCGGTTATCATCACTGCGGTAAGCTTGTACACTCCAGCCTCACGACCGGCCAGGCAGAAAGCGTAAGGCTTTTCGGCAGATGTTATCCCTTTGCTGCCGAACACCTTCTTCTCCACGGGCCACAACGAATAGTCCGACATGCTGTCCATATAGTCCAGATAGGGGAACATTCGCTCGAACTCGGCACGCGAATAAGGCATCTCAGCATTTCCGGCCTCACCGCCAAACATATCGCTGTGAAGCAATGCCTTCGGTGGGGTACGCAGTTTTTCCACCGTCAGGGTGACAGTGCCGTCGAGCTTGTTGCCGTCGAGGTTGTACCGACATACGTTGACGGTGTCGTTTTCCACGTCTATGCCCAGATAGCAGTTCTCGTAGCCGACTGCGAGCGAGATGTTCGCCTCGTGGGTCTCGCCGTTGATGTCGGTGACCGACACGCTGACCTTATAGTCGAACGAGGGCTTACGTCTCAGGTTGCTGACAGAGTCTGGCTGTGGGACAAACTCGATGCAGAAGAAGCCCTTGTCGTCGGTGGTCAGCTCTCCAGTGGCAACAGTTTCCGATTCGACCGGATGCCACCAGTTCCACCAACCCCATTTCCAATAGGGTCTCTTCTCCGAACGCACTATTCTGTAGGTGACCGTCGCGCCGCTGATGGGGACGGCACTGTATGAGGCGGCAACTCCCTCGACGTGGGCCGCCTTGCCGAACGAGCGCATCTCGGCGGCTTTCGAGAGGGTGACGGTGAACTTGGGCTGCTTGTAGGCCTCGACCTTGAAAGTCCAGCCGTCCCATCTGCTCATCTCCGACAGCTGCACCCTCCAATAGCCAGGCATTGCCCCGGCCGGGATTGCATAATGCCCGTTGGCAGTGCCGAACTCGTCGGTAGTGAACGGGATTGTGTCTACAGCCTTGTGGTTGATGTCATAGACGACGAGACTGTTCTTCATTCCCTTCACCACACTGCCATCATAACGGTCCTTGGCATAGTTGAGGAGCGAGAAGTGCACCGTGTCGCCAGGCTTGTAGACAGGACGGTCGAAGAACAGATCCTTTTGGTTTTCGCGGTCGTCGCCACTGTTGCCGTAATTTTGGAAGTCCTCCTCTATCCTTAACCCGTTGTAGGTAATCGAGTAGTACCTCCAGTAGTAATCCCTGACACTCTTGTCGTATGCCGAGAAGTCGAAATGACCCTGTTTGTCGGTCTTCGCGGTTGCGAGGATCCGTTTCTTGTCGCCGCTACGCTTCCCTACCATTATGCTCACCTCCTGGTTCTGCACCGGTGTGCCGTCCTTGCGGTTGACGACAAAACCGGACAGGTGCTTCGTGTCGGTCGAGACGATGGCGACATCCTCAATACGTAGCGTCACGGCATCGACAATAGTGTCGAACGCCCGATTCGTGGAGGCCAGCAGCAGGTAACGCCCCTGGGGCATAGGCGGGATGGCGAAATAGAGACTACGCATCCTGTAGTCATGACGGTCACGGACGGCAAATGTCCACTGGCGACGGGCGGGACTCTTCAACAGCTTCATGCGATATGCATCTTGGATATATAACTCATCGCCAAGATAATCCACGATACGGAAAAACAGTGTGTCGACATTCATGACACTAATCTCGCCAAGGCCATACCTGTCGGAAGGGATGACCGACGGGACTTCCATACCAATTGTCGGGTGCAAGATACTCTGCTTGAGGTTGTAGCAGTTCACGGCACCGTAGCTGTCAGGATGGAGCGCAAGGGCCGTGTCGACCAACGCCATTGTCTCCACCTCCATTTCGGCATGGAAGTACAAATCGGCAAGCATGTAGTATAGCAGTGTGATTGACTCGTCATTGCCTTTCCTGAAATGAGCTATAATGTCTGGCAGCGCTTTCATGCGCATCTCCGAGACATTATCAATCGAAGCGTAGTAGTACAAATCATTCAGTCTCTCCATGCAGAGCTTGATCATCACACGGTCGGTGGAGCCGAGAGACTGGTGCATGCGTTCACGCTCCTGGTTCAGGGACAGGATGAAAGCGGACATTTCCTGCGTCGAGTCAACGTTCCGCGGCACTATAGCCCCGAAACGGTCTGTCGTGGAGGCCAGATCACCCATGTTTTCGAAATTGCGGTCGTTGAGCAAGCTGAAATTGAGCTTTCTGTATACATCATTGGCATTGGCGACCATGACATCGAAAAGCGTCGGCGTGAGGTCACCATCCTTGCCCGGCTGCACTTCCCGCAGGAAAAGCCTCATCGAGTCGGCTGGAACCTTCTTAAGCGTCTCCTTGTCGATGAAAGCCTCGCGTATGTGGCTCTCTGCAACAGAGCGGAACCTGTCGTCGTCCCACAGCTTATAGTCGAGTTCCCGCTCGTCTGTAGCCGAATTTTTCCAGATTTGCCAACTGTTGTTGTTGTAGTAATCGGCATAAAAAACGGCAAGAAACAGGTGACACAAGGCCTTCTCGCTGCCACCAAGGCTGGGCAACAGTCGCTGGTAACGCGCCAGCGACGAGTCGCTGTTGTCCTCCTTGAACTTCGACCCCACCAGCGACAAATAATGTGCACCGGCAAGGCTGTTCCTTGAGTCGTGCGACCGCCGTGCCTGGTCGAAGAGCTGCTGCGACTTGTCGAAGGCCCGCGAATAGAATTGTTTGTTCATAAGGCTGTCGACAGACTTCCAACCCTTCTCATAGTCCAAGGGCTGTGCCTTTACTGCCACGGTCATGGTTGAAACCAAGAGAATGACGAAAATGAAAATCTTCGAAAACTTCATAACAAAATTTTTTTTCCGAAGAAAACGTGAAAAAAGAAAGATTATTGTCTAGAGGCTCTAGAGCGTCTAGACTGTCTAGAATCTCTAGATTGTCTAGATTGTCTAGATTGTCTAGAACTTCTAGACTGTCTAGGAAGTCTAGAATCTCTAGAATAAAAAAAGAGGAAATCACTTTCCTCTTTGTCTTGTGACTCCTGCAGGATTCAAACCTGCAACCTTCTGATCCGTAGTCAGATGCTCTATTCAGTTGAGCTAAGGAGCCATCTTTTGTTTTGCCTTTGAGCGGTTCACTTGACAGTGTTGTCCCCCTTAAAAGCGATTGCAAAAGTACACACTTTTTCAATACTGACAAAATTTTTTTTTCAAAAAAAATGTGTCATTACATCTAAAGATTTGACTTAAAAAAACTTATCCAAAGAAATTATTTTTCCTTTGAGCCATTATATCGGTACACATTTCGGTAAAGAATGTCGCGCATTTCGTCGAATTCGCCGTCATCCAACTCGTATTTTGACATCACGATCATCTGGAGTACGAGCTTGTTCTTGCCACGGTATGAGGGCTGCCAGTATTCCTGCGGGTTGCGTGTGAAGCCCAGGTCGGTATAGAACTCCAGACGGTGGTCGGCCTGCTCGGTGGACGGCAGCTCGGTCTCGAGCACCACCTGGTCGGGATGCTGCGACATGAAGCTGAGCATTGTTGCCTTGCCGAGACCCTGGTTGCGGAACTCCCTGTCGATGGCGAAATGTTCTATATAAGCAAATTCCTCGAAGACCCAATAGGTAAGGATTCCCAGTGGCTCGTCATCCAAGGTAGCTACAAGGAAATGGAACCTTTCGTCGCGGTCTTCGAGGCTACTAAACGGAGGACGCTCTTCTTCGGGGAATGCCGATTCGAAGAGCTTTTCTGCAAAATGGCTGTGTCTGCTTTCAGACAATGGTTCGAATTCTATCATTATTGATTGTTTAGGTTTATTTTTTTCCAGATTTTCCAGATTGTCTAGATTGTCTAGATTACCTAGACTCTCTAGAGCTTCTAGTTATTATCCAAAGAAAGAGAAGTTGTTGATTGCTACGTTCAGCTTGACGGCATGGTGTGGCGCGAAGCTCTCGTAACGCCATAGGTTCACTTTATTGTAATAGAACGTGTACGACAGCGTCATTGCTGTGCCCACGGGCAGCGTAAAGCCAAAGGCCAAAGAGGCAAAGCCTCCGTAGCCGATGCCGCCCTGGTTGATGTAATCATAGCTGGCGACGTATGAGGAGGGGCTGCGCCCTCCCCAGATGTCGAGGATGCTGTAGGTGACGCCACCGATCTGTATGTCGCTGCTCTCGACCTTGGTGTTGTTGAGATCGGCGCCAAGAGAAAGCTCTATGTCGAGGCCGCTACGCAACTTGAACTTGCGGATGATGCCGAGGTCTATAAAGATGCGGCGTTCCGTACCTGCCGTAGGGCAGTCGACATAGCGGTCCTGATTGGTGAGGTAGACCGTACCTTTGCCGCTCTCGAGCAGCACCATGCCCACGGAGTTGAGCTTGGCAAAGTCGAATTTCATCTGCCAAGCCCAGTTGCTGCGTTCGAAATCATAACGGAAACCCATACCCAGCTGGAAAGCAATGCGGTAGTACATATCGCCATATTCGGCGACTTTGATTTGCCTGTAGTTAGCCACGGCATCGCCGACGAGGTCCTGCGTTGTCAGGTTGTTCCAAATCTGGTTGCCGTATGTCTCGCTGTAGAGTATACGTTCCAGGGTGTTGACGTTGGAGGGACTGCCGTTGTAGAAGTTCGCGTGGCGGTTGTCGGGGCGAAAGATGCCGACATCAACCGTCAGCGAGAGTCCCCTCAGACGGCCATCAGCAAAGCCTTGCGCCGAGACAGGACTGGGGAGAAACGGCAAAAGGAGCAAAGACAAGAAAAGCGTCCTCGCATTACGCGGAGAGCTGAAATATGTTTTTTTGAATCTGATTGTCGCGACGGGTCCAGCCTCGTCGCTACATCGGTCTCGGTCTTTGTCGTTCACTGTTTGAATGTTTGAATGTTTGAATGTTTGAATGCTTGAATGCTTGAATGCTTGAGTGTTTGAATGCTTGAATGTTTGAATGCTTGAGTGTTTGAGTGCTTGGATGACGTTCAAATGGATTCCTTTTTCCCGGAGAGTATGTTACGCAGCAGGTCTCGTGCACGGAAGAGCTGTATCTTGACAGTGCCCAGCGGAATATTCAGTTCCTCGGCGATCTCTTCGTATGTCATCTCGTCGAAATAGCGCATCTCCACCAGGCGCCGGTAGCGTGGCTTGAGGCTGCGCACCACATCGCGCAACAGGCTGACACGCTGCTCATGGATGAACGACTCCTCCGGACCCGGGGCCTCGGACGGAATGGGGAACTCGTGGATGTCGCCAACCGTGGTGGAGCAGATATCGTCGAGGTAGACGGTCTGCAGACGGCGCTTACGGATATAATCGACGCAATTGTTTGTGGCGATTGTGTATAGCCATGTGCTGAAAGCATGGGTAGGCGTATAGAGGTGGAGCGACGCGAAAGCCTTGCCGAACGTCTCGATGGTGAGGTCGTCGGCTTCGGTAGGGTTGTTGGTCATCTTGAGCAGGAGAAGATAGATGGGTTCTTTGTACATACGCATGAGGTCGGCGTAGGCACGCTGGTCACCGTTCTCACGCGCCCTCTGCACCAACAGGTAGTCCCTTTGGGCTTTTTCGCTCTTAAGATTGTGGTTTACCTCCATTGCCTTTTTTTCCTACGTAACGCGAAGAAGGTCAAAAAAGTATTTGCTATAAGAAAATAAAATTCAAAAAACGGAGAGAAAAAATGTACTCTTTTGATTTCAAACCTTTTGGCAAGAGGTATCATACATACAATTTGCCAAATAAACTTCAGCAGCAGCACTCCGGTCAGCAATTGCCATGGAATGACACCGTCCACAAAAAGGAGGACAAGAGAGACCACGAAGAGGATTTGAGAGAGAGGATAAACCGACAGGAGAGCTCTGTCCTTTATGCCATAGTAACGACGCGTGCAGAGGCGGTGGGCACGGTCCTGATGCCATAATGCAAAAGAGGAACGGGGCTCACTGACAACAGAGGCGTCGATGTCAAGCACCAGAGCACTGTTGCGGCTGTCGGCATTCTGGTTGACAAAGAGGTCGTCGGCACCGTCAGGGATGCTGTAGTGGCTGATGAAACCGCCTCGGCTGAAGAAGAAGTCGCGACGGTATGAGAGGTTGCGGCCTGTAGCCGTGAATGGGTTACCCATTATCGTGGCTCCAATGTAGGAGGCATTATATGTCATGTTCTCATATTGCTGGAATGCGCCAAGAAGTGTGCCGTCCGGCTTGACGAGGTTGTATCCCATGACGATTTGGCCGCCGTCGCAGTAGCCCTGCATCATCCGGCTTATCCAGTTGAACGAGCGTGGCGTACACTCGGCTTCAGTCAGGAGAATCACATCCTTGGTAGCCGACTTGATGCCTATCGAGAGAGGGTATTTCTTGCCCTGGAACATGTTGACATCCTGATGGAAATTGATGGCCTTCAGTTGCGGATAGTTTTCAGAACAGACATGGAGTACGAAATGAGTCTCGTCGGTGGACTTGTAATCCACCACGACGACCTCATAGTCGGGATAGTCCTGCTCCAGAAGATAGGGGATGCTCTTTTTCAGGTACTCGGCCTCATTGTGGACCACCATGACCACCGACACCGAGGGAAGAGCCGTGCTTGGGGGTACTTTTTCCGCCGAAGTGCGTTTACGACGGGTAACCACGTCCCTCTTGTACCGCCCTACACGCAGCCACACAAGACCGTAGTAGAGACATAACACAACGAATGAAAGCACAAGCACAATAAGCGAAACAAGTGTGTATGTGCTGTTTAACACATTTTCAAAATTCATGTCACCTTCTTTTTGATTTTACAAAAGTAGTCGTATTCTGGAAATTATTTGTACCTTTGCATTTATATTTAAAAACATTTTATCAACAATTTGAATGCTTGAGTGATTGATTGCTTGATTGTTTGAGTGATTGAGTGATTGGAATTGTTGCTACACTGAGTTTAAAAAACCATGCAAGATAACGAAGCTTTCAGATTCACCCTTGTCAAGACAGATACCGCCACCAATGCACGGGCTGCCGTCCTGCATACCGACCACGGCGACATACCGACGCCTATCTTCATGCCTGTCGGCACCGCGGGCAGCGTCAAAGCCGTTCACCAGGCCGAGCTGCGCGACGACATAGATGCCCGTATCATCCTCGGCAACACCTACCACCTATACCTGCGTCCCGGCATGGAGACCCTCATGGCCGCTGGCGGACTGCACCGTTTCATGAACTGGGAACGCCCCATCCTCACCGACAGCGGCGGCTTTCAGGTCTTCTCGCTGGCCGCAAGCCGCAAAATCAATGAGGAGGGTTGCACTTTCAAGTCGCACATCGACGGTTCGCGCCACACCTTCACTCCTGAAGGTGTCATCGACATCGAACGGCAGATCGGCAGCGACATCATGATGGCTTTCGACGAGTGTCCCCCCGGCGAGTCGCCCTACGACTATGCCAAGAAATCCATGGAGCTGACACACCGCTGGATGGACCGCTGCATGCGTCGCTACAACGAGACGGAACCTCTCTACGGGCACCGTCAGGCCCTCTTCCCCATCGTACAAGGATGCAAATATGCCGACCTGCGTGTCCGCAGTGCCACCTTCGCCGCCAGGAAAGATGCCTACGGCTATGCCATCGGCGGCCTCGCCGTGGGCGAGCCTACCGAGGTGATGTACCAGATGATAGAGGTGGTCAACGCGATCCTGCCCACCGACCGCCCACGCTACCTGATGGGTGTCGGCACTCCCGCCAACATCCTGGAGGCCATAGAGCGCGGAGTCGACATGTTCGACTGCGTCATGCCCACACGCAACGGTCGCAACGGCATGCTCTTCACGTGGAACGGCACAGTCAACATCAAAAACAAAAAATGGGAGCGCTGCTTCGAACCTATCGACCCCACCTCCCCTGCCGAGTCCGACCGCGTGTACACCTACGCCTACCTCCACCACCTCATAAAAGCCGAGGAGCTGCTGGGACTGCAGATCGCCTCAATCCACAACCTCACCTTCTACCTCACCCTCGTCCGCACCGCCCGCCAGCATATCATCGACGGCGACTTCGCGGCATGGAAAGCGTCGGTTATCGGCAACCTGATGAGGAGAGTCTAAATCTAGACTGTCTAGACAGTCTAGATAATCTAGACAATCTAGATAATCTAGAGAAAACGAACATTAAACTATCATACAACATGAAAAAAACAATTATCGCTTTGGCTTCGCTGGCACTGGTATGTGCCTGCTCGAAGCAAAAAAAAGATGAGAGCACCGAAAAGGTCGTTGAACGCCCCGAGATACAGGTGCAGAACGGACAATTCACGCCCGACGTGATGTGGGCTCTCGGCAAGATGGGCGAATACACAGTGTCGCCCGACGGCTCCAAGCTGGCCTACACACTCACCTACTACGACATGCAGGAGAACAAGGGCAACGCCGAGCTCTATGTGATGCCCACCGCCGGCGGCGAAGCCACGCGTCTGACCGTCACCGCCCAGAGCGAGTTCAGCCCTGTGTGGCGCGACGACAACACCCTGCTTTTCTGCCGCGGCAACGAGATGCGCAGCATCGACATCGACAGCAAGGCCGAAACCCTTGTCGCCACCTTCGAGAACGGCATCGAGGGCTTCAAGCTCTCGCCCGACGGCAAGCAGGTGGTCTACATCACCGACCTCCCTGTGAAGCGGGCTGCCGACGTAGAGCCTCTCTTCGCCGGCCTCGACAAGACCACCGGACGCATCAACGAGGACCTCATGTACCGCCATTGGGACAACTGGGTGGACGAATATCCCCAGATCTTCCTTGCCGACCTTGACGAGACCCTCGACATTGAGAACTCCATTGCCATCATCGACAGCACCTTCGAATGCCCGATGCGCCCCTGGGGCGGCGTAGAGCAGTTCAACTTCTCGCCCGACGGCAAGCAGATTGTCTACACCTGCCGCAAGAAGACAGGCAAGGACTATGCCATGAGCACCAACAGCGACATCTACCTCTTCACCATTGCCGACAAGAGCACCGTCAACATCAGCAAGGGCATCATGGGCTACGACCAAAACCCCGTCTTCAGCCACGACGGCACCAAGATCGCATGGGAAAGCATGGAGCGTGACGGCTACGAGAGCGACAAGCTACGCCTGATGGTCTACGATGTCGCCAACGGAACACGCATCGACTACACCGACGGCTTCGACTACGGCGTCAGCGGCATCACCTGGACCGACGACGACAAGGAACTGCTCGCCGTTGTCATGTACCGCGGCATGAACGAGATCTTCGCATTCAACGTAGCCAACAGCAGCAAACGCCAGATCACCCACGGCTACCACGACATCAACGGCTTCCAGCTCTGCGGCGACAAGATCTACGCCAACCAGGTCAGCATCTCCTACCCTGCCACCGTCTACACCTACAACCTCAGCGACGACATGAAGGAAGGCACAAAACTGACCACCTTCAACGACGACATCCTCGCGCAAGTCCGCATGGGCAAGGTCGAGGAGCACTGGATCAAGAGCAGCGACGGACAGGAGATGCTCACGTGGCTCATCTACCCCTACGACTACGACAGCACCAAGGTCTATCCTGCCCTTCTCTTCTGCGAAGGCGGTCCACAGACCATGGTCAGCCAGTTTTGGAGCACCCGCTGGAACTTCCAGGTCATGAGCGGCGCCGGCTATTTCGTCATCGCCCCCAACCGCCACGGTGTCCCCGGCTTCGGACAGGCCTGGTGTGAGGAAATCAGCGGCGACTATGGCGGACTCTGCATGAAAGACTACATGCTCGCCACCGACTACTTTGCCGACAACATGCGCCAGATTGACCGTGAGCGTATCGGAGCCTGCGGCGCCAGTTTCGGCGGCTACAGCATCTACTGGCTCGCCGGTCATAACTACGGCGTGAAGGGCTACAACGAGGGTCGTCGCTTCAAGGCCTTCCTCGCCCACAACGGCATGTTCAACTTCGAGCAGCAGAGCCTCGAGACCGAGGAGCTCTGGTTCACCAACTGGGACCTCGGCGGCCCCTACTGGGCCAACACGCCACAGACCAAGAAAAGCTACAGCAATTCGCCCCACCTCTTCGTAGACAAGTGGAACACTCCGCTCTGCGTGGTCCACAGCGAGTTCGACTTCCGCATCGTCGCCAGCCAGGGCATGGCGGCTTACAACGCAGCCAAAATCCGCGGCCTCGATGCCCGCTACCTCTACTTCCCCGACGAGACCAACTGGGTGCTACGCCCGCAGAACAGCCTCCTCTGGCACCGCAACTTCATCGACTGGTTCGACAGGAATCTGAAGTAGTGAACTGTGAACTGTGAACTGTGATTAGTGACCAGTGACCTGATGTGGTTTGTATCACGAGGCATTGGTCACTTTCTCTTTCAGCAATAATAACCCGTAACCAACAATACAATTAATGACATTAATCAAGTGTAACCATTGCGGACGTCCGTTCTACGACAGCGAGAAAGCATGCCCTTTCTGTGGTCATGCCACCAGCCTGTCGACAGGAAACCGCATAACCAAAGCAATCAGCGACACCACGTCGCACAAACTGATGGATGACTATTTCACCGGCAACCTCCCTCACCGCGAGATACGTCCAGTCCACAGTGCGCCTGTCATCAAGAAGGAGCAGACTGTCGCTCAACCCGAACCGGTCGTTGAAGAAGAGCCCGTTGTTGAGCCTAATCCCGACGTCGAGCCCGATTCCATTGTAGAGCATGCCCCTGCTGACGAGTCGGCACCCGCGCAGCCTTCCGACGCCATCCTCAACCGCGCCGAGTCGATAGCTGCTGCCGTTGCCGACAACGGTGAAGGCGCCGGCGACACAGACGACGACGAACCCGAGGAGATAGAAACCACCCTGCCGCGCAAAAAACGCCATGTCTGGGCGTGGCTCCTCATTCTCGTCATCCTGGTTGGCCTCGCCGCCGCAGTCTATCTCAAGTGGGACTTCGTATACGGGAAAGTCTCAAACATTTTCAACTGAAATATTCCTGTGTGTCAGGCTGTTAATAAGAGCCTGACACACATTGTTTCCTCTACAGACCTCGCTGTAGCTCGTATCCTCCGCTCATGTCGCCTGTCGTGAGGCCTTTCTTGAGCCACTGCATTCGCTGGGCAGAAGTGCCGTGGGTGAACGACTCGGGCGTGGCATAGCCGCGGGCGTTCTTCTGCAGGTAGTCGTCGCCTATCTTCTGGGCTGCATTGATAGCCTCTTCGATATCGCCATCTTCGAGTGAGCCGAACATCTTGTTCTCATGGTAGCCCCACACGCCGGCATAAAAGTCGGCGAGCAGCTCTATGCGGACGCTGACCTTGTTCTTTTCGGTCGTAGACAGCCGTGCCATCTTCTCATGGGCGGGACCAAGGATGCCGAGCAGGTTCTCGACATGGTGCCCTACCTCGTGGGCAATGACGTAGGCGTATGCGAAGTCGCCGCCGGCACCCAGCGACTTGGGCATCTCGTTGAAGAAGTCGAGGTCGAGGTACACACACTTGTCCGCCGAGCAATAGAACGGCCCCATCGAGGAGCTGGCACTGCCGCAGCCGCTCTGGACACTGCCGTGGAAAAGCACCAATGTGGGAGGTTCGTAACGCCTGCCCATACGCTGGAATTCAGCGTTCCATACATCCTCCGTGCTTGCAAGAATCTGCTCGGCAAAGACGCGGAACTGTTCCTCCTGATCAGAAGGCACATACTCTGTCGACGCCTGTTGTGTTCCTAACTGTTGGACGACTTCGGTAGGGTCTCCCCCCATAAAAAGGGCGATGAGTGCTGCTATGATGGCACCTCCGATGCCGATACCGGCGACCTTGCCGCCACTCTTGCCACGGCGGTCGTCGACATTTGTACTTCTCCTTCTTCCTGATAAATCCATTGTTTAATGTTTGAATGATTGAATGATTGATTGTTTGAATGCTTGATTGATTGAATGCTTGATTGATTGAATGCTTGATTGATTGAATGTTTGAGTGTTTGAATTTTACATCTTCACATCTTAACCATTTTCAAGGCTGTCCATTCATTGCGGGTTTTTTGCAGAGCAGGACGCAATCCAAGTCCTTCGGCTACACCCATCAGGGCGTCGGCATCATGCTCATAGAATCCGCTCAAGAACAGTGTGCCACCCGTATTCAGGACGTTGGCGTATGATGCCATATCCCGCATGAGGATGTTGCGGTTGATGTTGGCGAGGATGACATCGAAGTGCTTGTCGGGAGTCAACAGCGAGGCGTCGCCCTGCAGTGGAGTCACTGTCACACCGTTGCGTTCGAAGTTCTCCACGGCATTGCGGAAAGCCCATTCGTCGACATCTATGGCTTCGACGTATGCGGCATTCTTCTTGGCAGCAAGGATGGCGAGCACGCCGGTGCCGCTGCCCATGTCGAGGACACGGCGGCCAGCAAGCGGTTCCTCCTCCAACATGGAGAGCATGAGGTAGGTGGTGGCATGGTGTGCCGTTCCGAACGACATCTTGGGTTCGATCTCAATCTCATATTTCACGTCGTCGCGATGAGGGTGGAAAGGAGCCCGCACCCAGCAGAAGCCATCGACAAGGACTGCCTGATGCTGGCGTTCCCACTCTTCGTTGTAGTCTTTGTCGGGCATCTCCTGGACTGAGTAGTGATAATCCAATGGAGGAAACTGCGATTTCAAAACCTCCAACTGCTCCTTAAGCCAGACATCGTCGAATTGGTCGGAAGGCACATATGCTTTCAAACCGTCATTGGTTTCAACAAAGCTGTCATACGGTCCCTCATCGCCAAGGTTATAAGTCAACAAGTCTCGACAAGGGTCAACATGAGATAGTGTTATGGTTACTTCTGTGTATTTCATTGGTGATTAGTGATTGGTGAACAGTGAACAGTGAACAGTGAAACGGGTGAATCAGTATTATCGATTGTCATTTTTCATTTTTAACTTTTCCCATTCGTATTCCACCTTTGTCAAGAACAGTCCTTGTGCCGGCATGCTGACACCGGCAGCGCAACGGTTCTTTTTCTCTATGACGGAACGTAGCCCCTCGATGGTGAGCTTGCCACGGCCCACGTCAAGCAGTGTACCTGTCACCGACCGCACCATGTTGCGCAAGAACCTGTTGGACTGGATGGTGAACACCA
Source organism: Bacteroidales bacterium (assembly GCA_017448905.1). Lineage (GTDB taxonomy): Bacteria > Bacteroidota > Bacteroidia > Bacteroidales > P3 > Colimorpha. The sequence goes on from JAFSKP010000008.1 coordinate 38,884, forward strand.
GTTCCTCTCCCACCCTATCCCAATGGGCTTCCGTCAGGTGGCAGATATTGGTCTTGTTGTCGGTGTGGAGTTTGGCGAAGCTGGTGAAGTCGTCGTATTCCATGAGCACGCGTGCTGCGCGATTCATCAGCTCGATGTCGGGTTGGAAATAGATGCGGCTGTAGAGTCCCTGCCTGAATGGCAGCCGGGCATCGGAGACGTGGTACTGGTAGGTGCGGGAAAGAGCCGAGAAGCGAGCGTGGAAATTGCCGGCGACCCTGAAGATGGCGAAGATGGCCATATCGGGTGGAAGATAGCTGTTAAGCTTGAAAACCAGATTACCATCCAGTTCCTTTTCCGAATCGAAATGGGCGTAGAAGTCGGAGGCGTGCACTCCCGTGTCGGTGCGTCCGCATCCCACGACGGCAACAGAGGAGCGCGTCAGCGTGCTGAGAGCCTGTTCGAGGGTCTGCTGCACCGTTGGCAGCTCAGGCTGCGTCTGCCAGCCGCAATAGTTGGCTCCGTTATAGGCAAGATGTATGGCGTATCGCATCATTCAGCAGCAGGTATTGGCAACACATGCTTCCGCAGATCCTCTATCACCAGCATGCGGTAAGTGGGCTGCAGCGTGTCGGAGAAAAGATTCTTGTTGTTCTGATAGTTGTCTTTCTGGTATTCGGTGGCACGGTCGAAGAGGTTGTTGGCCACAGCCTTCTTGATGTCGGCCAGAGCCATGCCGCCCGCCTCGTAGCTCTTTTTTTGCTTCTCGGACAGGTATCTGGCTATTTTCTGGTAGTATATGTCGTCGAGCAGCCCTGTTGTCTCGTCGTAATGGCCGTCGAGTTCAGGCAAGTTCACCCATCCTGTGATTGTCGTTTCAAGCAACGCCAGCTTCCTCTTGCTCTTGTCGGTATAATAACCGAGGTAGGCATGGCAGGGTTCGACAAAGATGATGGGGTACATTCCCACTTTACGCATGATGGACGAGAAGAATACGCAGGCATCGATACAGTTGGCCTGACGGTTGTTGTATACATCGTCGAAAAACCTTATATACTGCGAGTTGGACTTGCGCGAGCCGTTCGAAGTGCAGGTTATCGACGAGTAGGCCATGCCACGGTTAAGGACATAGTACCAGATGGCACGCATCTGGTTGTCAACCTTCTTCTCTGTTCGAGAGCCGTCAAAAGTAGAGACAACGCCCTGCGTGAGTATTTCGGCGAGGATGCCATCAATCTTGGGATGGTCTTCATTGACGTATGCGGCAAAGAGCCACCGATAGTCACGGTATCGGCCGTCACCTCCAAGCTGCGACATAAGACACTCGTTCACAGGACGGAAATTTAGTCTGATGTTCTTTACATCCACCTCCTCATCATTGATGAAGCAAGTGAAAGTCAGCACCACATTGCCCTGTTGACGAAGTTTGTAAAGAGTCTCGTACTTCCACTTGATGGTAGGCTGGAACGAGTAGCGCTCGCCTTTGCGTGGCAGCGTCTCCTGAGTGATGCTCACATAGTTGAGCAGCGTGGAGTCGGTAACAATGCGAAGCACAGCATTGTTGGATGGAGATGTGACGGCAACCTGAAAGAGCGGCTGTTCCAGTCCTTCGGTACTGTTGGCAAGGGCAAGCAGCATAGATGGGTAGAGTATGCCTTCGAAGTCAGTGTCGTATGTAGCCGCAAAGTCCACAGCCTTAGGGTCAATGGTCTTCTTGACCACTATCTGCCCGCAAGATGCGAATGCCAGCGGAAGCAGCAGAATCAACAGTTGTCTGTAATATCGCACAATGTGTTTGTTTTTTGTTCTAACAGTCAGATTGGGCATGGGAGCAACACGGAAGCCACGCGGCGATGTCAACGCAGCATCGTGAAGCATTAGTTGCCTATAATGCCGGTGACAAGGACCACAATGAGGGCAAGCGGAGCCACGATGCGTACCAGGAAGTGGTAGAAAACCTTGAAGTAGCCGATCTTGACGGTGCCATGGTTGGAGAGTTCATCGATGATGTCTTCCTTGTTCATGAACCACCCGAAAAAGACAATCGTCAACAGGGCGCATACGGGAGGGAGAATGGTGCCGGTGAGTTTGTCAAGGAGGTCGAAAAGCTGCATGCCACCAATCTTCACGCCACTCAGTATACCATCGCCGAAAGAGAAAGAGGCAGCGGCAGCGAGTATAATGACAATCAGCGACATGACAATGGCAGAAGCGGTACGGCCGATTCTGTCGCCCGACAGCCACTGGGTGAGGGCCTCAAGAAGCGAAATGGCCGATGTGAGTGCCGCCAACGAGAGCAACAGGAAGAAGATGATGGAGAAAAGGCGTCCGACGGTACCCATGGAGTTGAACACCACAGGGAGCACCTGATATACAAGGCCGGGGCCGCCTGTAGGGTCTTGTCCGCAAGCAAAGACCGCCGGGAAGATGGCGATGCCGGCAAAAATGGCTATGGCGAAATCGCAGAGCGTAATCCAGAGCGATGTCTTCAGGAGGTTATCGTCTTTAGGCAGATAGGAGCCATACACAATCATCACACCCATGCCCACAGAAAGCGAGAAGAGAGCCTGTCCCAACGCGGCGAGGACACCCTCGCCGGTGAGCTTGCTGAAATCGGGCTTGAAGAGGTATGAGAGACCCGCGGAGGCACCCTCGAGCGTCATTGAGCGGACACAGAGAGCCATAAGCAAGACGACAAGGATAGGCATCAATAGCTTGGAGACACGCTCTATGCCTTTATCGACGCCACCCACAATGACCAACGCCGTCAAGAACAAGAAAATGGCAATGAAAAGCACCGGACGTCCCGCCGAGGACGCGAACTGGTTGAAATGGGCCTCAAACCCAGTATCGGCAATGCCTGCCAACGTCCCCGAAAGCGACTCCCAGAAATAGTTCAGCGTCCATCCCGAGATGACGAGATAGATGGCCAGGATAAGGAAACAGGTCAGCAGTCCGGCCAGACCCACATATTTCCATCCCGGATGATGTGGCTTCAACGCAGTATAGGCTTTCATGGGGTCTTCACCCGTTCGCCGACCAATAACAAACTCGCTCATCATCAGTACCATGCCTATAAAAAGTACAAAAATGACATATACCAGCAGGAATGCTCCGCCACCGTATTTGCCACAGATGTAGGGGAAACGCCATACGTTTCCGAGACCCACGGCAGACCCTGCCGCCGCCATAATAGCTCCGAACGAGCTGCTAAAACCTTCTCCTGTTTTTGTAGACATATTGTTTTCCTTGAAAGAATGGTTGGTTGATTAGTTTTCAATAATTTCGGGGTTCTGAGTCACGAAGTCGGCCCACGACTGCCGCCGCGACTTTGTCGGGCGTTTCTTCTTTATAACCAGCTGGTTGCGAATATCAGCCAGCGGATTGAAGCGCTCCATATAGCAGGTGTAGGCCACTGCCAGCGCGTCGGTGGCATCATAGTACTGCGGCTGGTCGGGGAACTGCAAGATAGAACGCAGCATCATCGCCACCTGCTCCTTGGCAGCAGTCCCGTTGCCGGTGACCGTCTGCTTGATGGTGGCAGGCTCATACTCCGAGAAAGAAAGGTCACGACTCATGGCTGCCGCGATGGCAACACCCTGTGCCCTGCCGAGTTTCAGCATCGACTGTACGTTTTTTCCGAAAAAAGGAGCCTCGATGGCAAGATGGTCGGGATGGAAAGTGTCAATGATCCTCAAAGTGGAATCAAATATCTTGCGAATCCTCAGGTTGAAATCTGCTATCTTCTTGAGATAAAGGACATCGAGTACAACCACATGAGGCTTCTCATCGACTACTTCGATGATGCTGTACCCCAGGATTTGTGTACCCGGGTCAATGCCTAATATGATTTTCTCAACGTTTTCCAATTGTTATTTTTCCAATAATGAGCAAGAAAAACTCTTTAAACTTTAAACTTCAAACCGTTCAATGAGCTTCGAGCCAATTTTCACCGACGTCAATGCCTACCTCTACAGGAATTGCAAGAGGCAGGGCATTCATCATCTCGTGGCTGACAATCTCCTTCACCGCATCGATTTCGGAATTGCACACGTCAAAAACCAACTCGTCGTGGACTTGAAGTATCATTTTAGACAACAATCCCAACTCATTAAACCGGTGCCATATACGTATCATCGCAATCTTAATCATGTCAGCCGATGTACCTTGGATTGGCATATTGACGGCGTTGCGTTCAGCGAACTGCCTCTGGGCATTGTTGCGGCTGTTGATGTCGTAGAGGTAGCGCCGTCGACCGAGCAGCGTCTGTGCATAGCCGTTGGCGCGAGCAAACTCCACATTCGAATCTATGTATTGTTTTATTGCCGGATACTGCTGGAAATACTCTTCGATAAGTTCTGCGGCCTCTTTGCGGCTGATGCCGATCTGCTCCGACAGTCCGAAAGCGCTGATGCCATAGACGATGCCGAAATTGACCGACTTGGCGTTGCGGCGCTGGTCCCTGGTGACCTCCTCGATGGGGATATGGTAGATCTTGGCAGCGGTAGCCGCATGGATGTCGTAGTGGTTCCTGAATGCCTCTATCATGTGCTCGTCGTGTGAGAGCGACGCTATGATACGCAGCTCAATCTGCGAATAGTCGGCCGCCAGAATGCTGTGTTGTGCGTCGCGTGCCACAAATGCACGGCGTATCTCCTTGCCACGTTCGGTCCGTATGGGGATGTTCTGAAGGTTGGGGTTGGACGAGCTGAGACGTCCGGTGGCTGTGACAGTCTGATTGTATATGGTATGCAGTCGTCCAGTAGCAGAGTCGATAAGATTGGGGAAAGTGTCAAGATAGGTAGAAATCAACTTGCTTACAGACCTGAATTCAAGTATCAGTTCAACTATAGGGTGCTTGTCGCGGAACTTCATGAGCACATCTTCGGCAGTGCTGTACTGCTTAGTGGCTGTGCGCGGCGGCTTGTCAGTGATTTTAAGCTCGTCGTACAGGACCTCGCCAAGTTGGCGTGGCGAGCTGATATTGAACTGGTGACCTGCAAGGGCATATATCCTGTTCTCAATTTCTGCTTTTTCCCTCCCGAGTTCTGCCGAATAGCTGCGTAACGACTGGACGTCGATACGTACACCTTCGCGTTCCATGTCGACGAGGACATCGACAAGAGGGATCTCCACCTCGTTGTAAAGTGCCAGCATGTCGCCATCTATCAGCTTCTGCCTCATGGGCTCATGCATGCGGAGCAGGCATTCTGCCGCATGATAGGCATAGTCGGCATCGTTCTCGTCGAGGTGGCAGGAGAGAATGCTGGAAGCGATGAAGTCGAAATAATGGCGTGCTTCGGGGTCGATGAGGTAGTGTGCCAACTGTACGTCGAAGACCTTCCCTTTGACATGGATGCCTTTCTTAAGGAAGGCATGCTTCAACTGTTTGAGGTCGAAGCATATCTTCAGCGTTTCCTCATTCTCCACGGCACCTTGCACCAGCGAGAAATAGTCGTTGTCGTCGAAAGGCAGATAGGTAGCTTCCGATGTGCTGGTGGCGAAGGCTATACCTTTCACCTGGTGTGTCTTGGGATCCTGGTCGAGGAAGATAGAGAAGTCGCTGTTCTGGAGATCCGAGAGGATGTCGATGGTGGCAAGGCGGTGGTTTTCAGACCTGGATGTCGAGAGCTCGGGGGTAGGAGCCACTGGCTGGTCCACCGGCTGGTCGAAGAGGGAGCTCTGTGAGTCGTCGACGGGATGTTTGCGTTTACGCTCGGCAATGACTTTCTCAGGCGAGAAGCTGCCCTGGGGTGTCTTCACCCTGAGGTTGAGTCTCACGGCCAGTTCGGGGTCGCTCACCGAGAGGTCTGTGTACATCTTCTTGGCAAAGGCGCGGAACTCCAGTTCCTCGAACAACGCGGCCAAGGCTTCATAGTCCGGCTTGCCGAGTGCATACTGTTCATCGTCAAAAGGGATAGGCACCTGACGGCAGATGGTGGCGAGTTTTTTTGAGAGCAGCGCCTGCTGCGAGAACTCCACCACGAGACTGCGAAGCTTTTCATTCCTGATCTCGTCGGCGCGTTCCACCATGGCTTCGACGCTTCCGAACTGAGCTATGAGCTGCTTGGCTTTTTTCTCTCCGACACCGGGGATGCCAGGGATATTGTCGATGGCATCGCCCCACAGACCCAGAATGTCGGCCACCTGCTCGGGGCGTTCCACGCCGAAGGCCTCGCAGACGTCGGGAGGGAGGTAGATGCTGTCCGGACGGCCCATCCGTCCGAAGCGGTACAGATGCACATGGTCGGTGACGAGCTGGGCGAAGTCCTTGTCGGGTGTTACCATGAGCACCTCGTCGAAGCCGTCCTGTTCGGCCATGGTGGCCATGGTGCCGATGATGTCGTCGGCCTCGTAGCCAGGCTTGGTGACGATGGGTATGCGGAAACCGTCGATGACACGGTGGATAAACGGTAGAGCCGTCTGGATGTCTTCAGGCATCTTGTCGCGGTTGGCCTTATACTGCTCATACTGCTCGTGGCGGAAGGTAGGTTCCGAGAGGTCGAAAGCTACAGCACAATGTGTTGGGTGCTGCGACTTCAACAAGTCGTAGAGCGTCATGGTAAAACCCAGCACCGCCGAGGTGTTCATACCACGACTGTTCATCCGGGGGTTATGGTTGAGGGCATAGTAGGCGCGATAGACCATAGCCATGCCGTCGAGCAACATCAGTTTTTTCAATTGCAGAGTTGTTGGTTTGTTGTACTTTTCACCTTTTTCGACTGAAAAAGAGACGGTCTTATTTCAGTGGGTTGGCGTTAAGTTCGTCGTATTCGTGGCGATGGTGCAAGATGTCGCAAGCCAGGTTGACGGCATGACGGAACGACTGTTCGCTGGCCTTGCCCTTACCGGCTATGTCGTAGGCGGTACCATGTGCCGGGGAGGTGCGGATTACGTCAAGTCCGGCAGTGTAATTGACGCCCTCGGTGAACGACATCAGCTTGAACGGGATAAGACCCTGGTCATGATAGAGGGCCATGACACCGTCGAACTTGTTGAATTCGCTGCTGCCGAAGAAACCGTCGGAGGGGAAGGGTCCATAGGCGAGGATACCATCGGCGTACGACGCGTCGATAGCCGGCTTTACCACGTTCATGTCCTGGTCGCCTATGACGCCGTTGTCGCCGGCATGGGGGTCGATGGCCAGGACAGCTATTTTCGGCATAGGGATGCCGAAGTCGCGCTTCAGCGAGTTGTGCATCAGCCTGATTTTTTCGACGAGGAGATCGTGGGTTATTGCATCGGGCACTTGGCGCAGCGAGAGGTGGTTGGTGACTATGCCGATGCGGATACGGTCGCACACCATCATCATCAGCGATTTGCCGCCGAATTTGTTGGAGAGGTACTCTGTGTGGCCGGGGAAGTCGAAGTCGGGCGACTGGATGTTACGCTTGTTGATAGGGGCAGTCACGAGGACGTCGACATCGCCGTTCTTGAGGTCGTCGCAGGCACGGTCGAGGGCCTGACGGCTCAACTGGCCGGCGATGTCCGACGACTTTCCTATCTCTATCTTTACCTCGTCGGGGGTAAGGTTGATGACGTTGAATTTCTTGTCTTGGGCACTGGCGGCGTTCGGTATGCCAGTGAAGGCAAATTCCTGCTGGAGCTGGGGCAGCAGTTTCTTGTGGTAGGAGGCCACCTTCGTGGAGCCGTAGAGGACAGGAGTGCAGTGGTCGAACATACGCGCATCCGAGAAGGTCTTCAAGATGACCTCATAGCCGATGCCGTTGATGTCGCCATGGGTGATGGCCACTTTTATTTTCTTTTGGTCAGACATTTGATTGTTTGATTGCTTGATTGTTTGATTGCTTGATTGTTTGATCGTTTGATAACCTGTTATCGTTCTCCCTTCACCACTTCGTAGGTCTGGAAGAAGGCATATAGCAGACGGAGGCCGAACGATGAGGCACCGACGCCATAGAACCGTTCACGGCGGCTATAGAAAGCAACACCGGCGATGTCGAGGTGGATGTAGGGATGGTGAGCGAAATGAGCAAGGAAACGTCCGGCAGTGATGGTTCCCGCGTTGCCCTGCAGGTTGCAGTTCACCATGTCGGCGACATCCGACTTGAGCAGCTCGTCATATTCTTTCCAGAAAGGCAGGGGGGCAAGGCGCTCGTAGACCTGGTTACCGACGATGCACAGGAGGTTGAAGGCTTTGTCGGCATCCTGCTGCATGGCGGCGATTACCGAAGTGCCGAGGGCGCGTATGGCGGCGCCCGTGAGGGTTGCCGCGTCGATAATGAGCTCGGGATTCAATTTGTCGGCATAGGCGATAGCATCGGCGAGGATGAGACGGCCTTCGGCATCGGTGTTTGTTATCTCGACGGTGGTGCCGTCGTACATGTGTAATATGTCGTCGGCGGCGTAGGCGTTCTTGCCGGGGCGGTTGTCGGTCATGGGCAGGAAGGCCATGAGGTAGATGGGCAGGTTGTTTTCGGCGGCGGCCAGCAGCGCCGAGGCCATTGTGGCGGCCCCGGCCATGTCGGACTTCATCTCGGCCATATGGTCGCCAGGTTTGATGTTGAGGCCGCCGGTATCGTAGGTTATGCCTTTGCCCACAAGGGCGACAGGATTCTCGTTGATGCGGTCGGAAGGCTTGTATTCCAGCACGACAAAACGGGCTTCGTCGTCGCTGCCGCGGTTTACGGCGAGAAGGCCGCCCATCTTGAGCGACTCTATCTTCTTCTGCCCCATGACGGTGCACTTCACGTTGCCGATACGGTCGGCCTCGGCCTTGATGATGTCGGCGAATTTGGGAGCGTTGAGATACATGACAGGCTCGTTGACCCAGTCGCGCAAGGTGTCGATTCGCCGCCACAGCCGCATGTTCTCGTCGAGGGATGCCTGTTCGACGAGGTGCTGCTCGACGGTGACATCGGTGAGCAGGGTCTCTTTCTTGGTCTTGTATTTGTCGAAACGGTAGTTCGACATGTGAAGACCTTCAAGGAAGGCGACCACCTCGTCGGTAATCACCCCTTCACCCGTCACAAAGAGCCGTGTCACCTTCTCCCCCACCAGTGTTTTCTGGATTACTGCGGCAGCGTTGCGCAGCTTTTCGAGACATTCGCTGCTCGGCAGCTCGCTGTCGAAATTCTGCACATAAATCTTGTGCGGCAGACGGTTCAGGACAACCAGCGAGGAGAGGTCCTCGCCGCGTTTCTGTTCGATGAAGGCCTGCTCGTCTTTTTTGAAAGGCAGCGAACGCGAGGCCACCTCACTGCCATAGAGGAATACTATCGACACATCGGGTTTGCTGTAGTCGATTTTGCCTAAATTTATATTCATTATGTTGTTGATTTATCAGTTTTCAATCCACTTCGTGAAAAAAAACAATTTTGCAAAGGTACACTTTTTTTTCTGTTTGGGATTCATTATTTTGTAAATACTTTTCAACAACGGGAGCCGTTATCTGTTTTTTACGTATTTTTGCAAGTTCTGACAACGGGAGCCGGACAACGAATAGCTCCTGAATTTCAACCTTCAATTCAAATAGATTCCGCTTTTACCCTTCCATATTTCAACAAAATTGGACATCATCAACATACTTCCTGACAGTGTCGCCAACCAAATCGCAGCAGGCGAAGTCGTCGACCGTCCCGCATCGGCCGTCAAGGAGCTTCTCGAGAACGCCATGGATGCCGGCGCCACTGCCCTCCAGCTTATCGTCAAGGATGCAGGACGCACGCTCATTCAGGTTGTCGACAACGGCTCGGGCATGAGCGACATCGACGCCCGGCTCTGTTTCGAACGTCATGCCACATCTAAGATACGGCGTGCCGACGACCTTTTCGCCATCCGCACCATGGGGTTCCGCGGCGAGGCCCTGGCATCCATCGCCGCCGTCGCACAGGTAGAGCTCAAGACACGGCAGCACGACAACGAGCTCGGCACACAAGTCGTCATTGAAGGCTCCGACGTCAAAAGCCAGACGCCCTGCACATGCCCCTGCGGCACCTCCATTGCCGTCAAGAACCTGTTCTACAACATCCCTGCCCGGCGCAACTTCCTCAAGAAAGACAGCATCGAGTTCTCACATATCGAGGAGATTTTCCGCCGCGTGGCCCTCGCCAACTACAAGACAGCTTTCAGCTTCCACCATAACGGCAAACTGCTGTACGACCTCAGGCCCGGCAACTTTGCCCAGCGTATCGCCGCCATCTTCGGCACAGGCTTCAACCAGCGCCTCTACCAAATCGAGGAGCAGACTGAGCCCGTAAAGATTTTCGGATATGTGGGCAAAGCCGAATTCGTCAAGCGCTCACGGGGCGAGCAGTACCTCTTCGTCAACGGACGTTTCATCAAACACCCCGGTCTGTCGGCAGCCATCGAGCGTGCCTACAACGAGCTCATTCCCGAGAGGACGTACCCTGCCTACTTCGTCCTCCTCGACGTCGATCCGCAACGCCTCGATGTCAACATCCATCCTACAAAAACCGAGGTACGCTTCATCGACGAGCAGACCATCTTCGCCATTCTCCGCGCAGCAACGAAAAAAGCCCTGGGGCAGTACTCTCTCGCCTCAGAGATAGAGTTCGACACACCCGCAGAGCTAGACCTCAGCCCTGCACCCAAGGACTTCATACCCTCGCAGCCCACAGTCCCGTTCAACCCGTTCTACAACCCCTTCGGCAATTCCGCGCCACAGTCCAGGAAGCAGACCTCCTCACTAAAAGACGAACTCGGCCACTTCTTCGACAGTGCACCGACCGACAGCGACTACGCCAACAAGGCTTCAGGCATGACAGAAAACGTACAGCCACGGCCACAGGCCGACATCGTCGCCTCACGCTCCTCGACAACCGTGCCCATCAGCTATCAGGGCCGCTATATCATTACGACCATGAAGTCTGGCATCGTCATCATCGACCAGCAAAGAGCCCACGAGCGTATCCTCTATGAAAGGCTCCTCGCCCAACGGGCAAGAGGTGGGGTAGCACAGCAGCTGCTCTTCCCTGTCAACTGCAGGTTCAACGCCGCCGACAGCGAAATGCTTGGCGAGTTATTGCCCGACCTGAAGCTGCTGGGTTTTGTCGTCGAACCCTTGTCGCAGAACACCTTCGTCGTCACCGCCACCCCGTCGGGCGTGTCAGCCGACGAACTTCAGATGCTCCTCGAACAGACCATCAGCGAATACAAGAACAACATGATGCAGAGGTTCAGCGAACGCGACAAGAGCATCTGCGCAAGCCTGGCACGACAGATGTCGGTGCGTCAAGGCACCACGCTCAAAGCCGAAGAGATGCAACAGCTCATCGCAGACCTTTTCAGCTGCCAGGCCCCCAACATCTCCCCATCAGGTCGCCGCACAATGTTCATCGTCAGCGACAACGACATCGCCGACGGCCTCAAGGGTTGAAAGTTGAAAGATGAAGGTTGAGACAACGTAAAACGTCAAACATTAAACAACAAACGTAAAACAGCACAACAATGCAACATTATTCACCGCAAGGCTTCCGTGTTCTGCCCACTGGCGTCAAGCACCTGATAATCATCAACGTCATCTTCTTCGTGGCGAGCGTTGTCTTCCGTTCATCCCTCGGCATAGACCTCGACCGATGGCTGGCGCTATACTATATCGGAAGCGACAATTTCCGGCCCTGGCAGTATCTGTCATACATGTTCATGCACGGCAGCGTGGAGCACATCTTCTTCAACATGTTTGCGCTCTGGATGTTCGGCAACATTCTGGAAAATGTTTGGGGTACGCGGCGGTTTCTCATCTACTACCTCATTTGCGGAATAGGTGCAGGCCTTGTACACAACCTCTTCGTAGGCATCTCCTCAGCCCCTGTCCTGGCCGCTATCAACGCCTACGCTGCCAGTCCGTCGCCCGATGCACTCCTGCAACTCTACAGTTCACATTTCGAAGGCATTGTCAACCCACAATGGGTTACTGAAGTCACCAACGCATGGCGCGCCACGCCGTCGGCCAACTATGGCTATGAGACCACCCAGGCGCTGATGAAGGTCTACAACGACGCCATCATCGGCATCCCCACCGTCGGAGCTTCGGGGTCTGTGTACGGCATACTGCTGGCTTTCGGCATGATGTTCCCCAACGAGCGGGTATACCTCTATTTCCTGATGCCCATCAAGGCCAAATGGTTCGTAATCGGCTACGCTGCCATCGAGCTCGCCACAGGCATCATGGGCACCAACGACGGCATCGCACACTTTGCCCACCTCGGCGGCATGCTCGTGGGGTTGATACTCATCTTGATCTGGAGGAAGAGAAGCAATGTCTGAATACAGGAAAGGGCTGGTTTATGGCCTGCTCTGCTACTCCATCTGGGGACTCTTCCCCCTCTATTGGCGTCTCATCGACCATGTGGACAGCATCGAGATCCTTGCCCACCGGATGCTTTGGTCGGGAGTCTTCATGGTAAGCCTCTTCGTAGGGCTGCGCCAAATGCGGCTGCGTGATTTCATACGCAGCCGGAAACAGTATCTGATGCTGCTTCTCACCGGCGCACTCATCACCTTCAACTGGGGGCTATATATATGGGCTATCAACCACGGTTTCATACTGCAGAGCAGCCTGGGCTACTACATCAACCCCCTCGTCAACGTGCTGCTGGGCTACCTGTTTCTCCACGAACGGCTGAACCGCATCCAGACCGTAGCACTGCTCCTTGCCATGGCCGGAGTGCTGTACTTCACCATCGACTACGGGCAGTTCCCTATCATCTCCATAGCACTGGCATTCAGCTTCGGCATATATGGCCTCATGAAGAAGAAGATGAAACTCGATGCCACAGCGGCACTGACCGTCGAGACAATCTGGATGATGCCCGCCGCATTGCTGTACATCCTCGTCGCCACCATGCATGGCAACTCGGCCCTCAACAGCTTCGATCTCCCGACATGGGTTCTCCTACTCCTTGCAGGTGCAGTCACCGCCATACCGCTTCTGCTGTACGGCAAGGCCGCCGAACGCATCACGCTCACCGCCTTGGGATTCCTGCAGTACGTCTCGCCGACGGGACAGTTCCTCATCGGCATCCTCGTCTACCGTGAGCCTTTCACCACAGCACATATCGTCTGCTTTGCACTCATCTGGGCGGGACTGATACTCTTCACAGCGGACACGCTGCACACACACGGCGCCTTAAGCAGGAAAGCATAGCACCCTATCAAGCAAACAACGCCCGGAAGGCATCCTCGATGACCGAGACCTCGACTATGTCGATATTATAACGTTTCTTGTTGAGTGTACGTGCATTATATTTCGACACAAAGATTTTCTCAAAACCGAGACGGTCGGCCTCGGCGATGCGGTGCTCCACACGCCCTACGGAACGCACCTCGCCGCTGAGTCCCATCTCGGCGGCGAAACAGTAGCGGGGCGGTATCGGGATGTCAACGTTGGACGAAAGAATGGAGCAGGCCACAGCAAGGTCGATGGCAGGGTCGCTGACCCGCATTCCGCCGGCGAGATTGAGGAAGACATCCTTGGCACCAAGCTTGAAGCCGCAACGTTTCTCAAGTACGGCGAGGAGCATGGACAGCCGACGGAAATCGAACCCGTTGGCGTTGCGCTGCGGGGTTCCATAGACGGCAGAGGAGACGAGCGACTGTACCTCGATAAACATGGGTCTGATACCCTCCAAGGTTGCTGCGATGGCACAGCCGCTGAGGTTCTCGTCCCGCTGCGACAGCAGGAACTCGGAGGGGTTGGCGACCTCGCGGAGCCCGTCACCATGCATCTCGAAGATTCCAATCTCGGCAGTGGAGCCGAAGCGGTTCTTGAGCGAACGGAGAAGACGGTAGCCATAGTTGCGGTCGCCCTCAAACTGCAGCACACAATCGACGATATGCTCCATCACCTTGGGACCTGCCAGGGTGCCGTCCTTGGTGATATGGCCTACGAGTAGCACCGGCACGCCGCTCTCCTTGGCATAGCGCTGGAACTCGGAGGTGCACTCGCGTATCTGCGAGATGCTGCCTGCCGACGACTCGATGGCTTCGGTGCATATCGTCTGTATGGAGTCGATGATGAGCAAGTCGGGATGCAGGGACTCGACATGCTCCATGATACGCTGAGTTACGGTTTGGGAGACGACGTAGCACTCCTCGCCGCGCGAGGCGGCTCCCGCCTCGCCGGACGACATGATGCGGTCGGCACGCATCTTGATTTGCTGTTCACTCTCCTCGCCACTGACGTAGAGTATCCTGCATCCCGGTATAGAGAGGGCCGTCTGAAGCAGTAGCGTTGACTTGCCGATGCCAGGCTCACCGCCAAGAAGGAGTAGAGAACCCGGCACTATGCCACCGCCCAAAACCCGGTCGAACTCGGCACAGTGCGTGGGAATGCGTTTTGTCTCGCTGCTGCTGACCTCGTGGATAAGCTTGGGCTTGGAGAAGGCGGCACCAGCCGTGCTCGCCCTGACCACTGCCGAAGGTTGAGACACCTCTTCCGTGAAAGAGTTCCACTTGCCACATTCGGGACACTTGCCAAGCCATGAACTTGACTGATAGCCACAGTTGGAACAAGAATAATAGGTTTTAGCTTTTGCCATTTGACAGTTTCTCCATGATTCCGCAAACGCGGCGTTAACAAAATCAGCATCAAACTATTGAAAACTTTTCAAGCAATCTGAAGCCGGTTTTCATAATTGTTAGTGCATTTGTATTGCATTTAAAAACTACAATTATGTTCTGTCGGCGAGAAGGTACCGTCATCATCGATCTTCAGGTGCGCATCCTTGAAGTCGCTCATCGTCAGCGAACGCATGAAACCGGCCACCTTGTTGTCCGAATCCAGTTTCGGCCCCACTCCATAAGACTGGATGAAAGAATGTATGCGACCACTGACGAGATGCCCTTTGCGGTCGACGCGGGCCAGAAGGACCGGCGCATATCCCGAGATACCCGTGACATTGATGCCGGCAGGAGTGCAGAAATTGCCGAGGCTGTAGGCAATCAGGTGCCCCTTATAGAGCTCGATGGCACGGCACACATGCGGTCCATGGCCATAGACGATGTCGGCGCCCTCGTCGATGCAGAGGTGGGCGAAGCGGCGCAAATTGCCGCGGTGCTCGCCGAGGAAACTCTCGGCACCTTCGGGGAGGTGGGCTTTGTCCTTGCCCTCGGCGCCGCCATGGAAGGAGACAATCAGTATGTCGCACGAGTCGCGCAAGGAACGGATTATGGCCTTGGCCTGCTCCTCATCCTGGTGGCGGTAAGTGTAGCTGTTGTGCCCGAAAGCGCAAAAGCCATAGGTTAGGCCCCCACGACGCAGGGTGGCAGTGCGGCACATACCCTTGACGCCAGCATAGCGTATGTCCATGCTGTCGAGCATCTTCATGGTCTGCCTTATGCCATCGCTGCCGAAGTCGTTGCTATGGTTGTTGGCGAGGCTGAGGAAGTCGAACCCCGCCTCCTTGAACAATGCGGCATAGGATGTGGGCATACGGAAAGCGTAACTGTACTTGCCCTTGCCTTTGGTGCATTTGCCTCCATCGCTGATGGCACCCTCGCAGTTGCCGACGGCGATGTCGGCGTCGATCAGCAGCTGACGCACATCGTCGAAGAGGTTGCGACCATTGTTGCGGGGCAGCTGTGGCTTGGGATAGGTGGTGCCCAACATCATGTCGCCCACCATGGCAATGGTAAGCGTGGAGTCTGTCGGCTGAGGCAAGGCCGGCTGTGGAGCAGTTTGCTGTTTCCTGGTCTCCGGGGTCTCGACAATGACCTGCACGGGGATGGCGGGGTCGTAATAGTAGATTTTCCCGAAGGACTGCTGTTCGTTGGAAGGTCTGTTGGATGGCACCTTGCCTGTCACACGACATGCGCCCACATAGCGGCTTTTGTAATAAGGCTCCTTCGACGAGGTGATACGCACGCCGGTGCTCGAGGCGTGTATGAACTCGAACTCGCCTTTGCCTACCGACGTGACAATACCCACATGGCCGATGCCACGATGCTTACCACGTCCGCCCCAGAAGACCAAGTCGCCCTTGCTTAGCTCATCGACATCTATCTTAGGACCGGCCTTGTACTGCGGTCCGGCCGATGGAGCCAGAGTGACGCCGAACTTGGAATAGACATAGCGTGTGAAGCCGGCGCAGTCGAACCCCTTGGGGGACTTGCCCCCCCACCGGTAGGGAGTCCCGATGTAACGCATGGCTTCTTCGATTACCATATCGGCAACCGTAGGGGCTGGCGAATACGACAGCCCTTGCGACTGCACTTTCGCACCGGGCGAGAAAAAAGACAACAGGAAAACAACGCCGAAAAAAAGAAATCTGCGTGTCAACAACTTATCGCACGTAATCATAGACTGTCAGTTTGATCATTAAACAAATGGGCTTGCTTACTTCCTGATGTATTTAATAATCTCGGCACTCCTCTCACCTGAAAGTGCAAAAGTACAAAAAAAAACGGAATTATATGCCAAAGCACATTTCTTTTAGTCTTTTTTAAGACTTTCCGCACAGTCATCAACATCTGTTTCAACGCTTTCCGATTCCTTTTTCGAATAGACATCAAGAGCCACGACAGCTGCCGTGAAGGCCCAAAAAGGAACTGAGAGCTTGTCGGTATCCAAAAAATTATTGAATACGCCGTGGATGTAATAGGTCAGAAGGCTCAACGTGAATGCAAGGGCGAGTCGCGCCACGGCAGGGTCGGCGGCAGTCCTGTATACCCGCACGCCTGTTGCAAAAGTGGTCAGGAAAATGGCGAGGATGCACACTGCTCCCGGGACGCCCTGCTCAGTCAAAGGACCTATATACTCGCTGTGGGCATTGCCAAGGTTCCCTGCATTGGTACTGATCTCAGACAGCTGGTAGCTGCGTTGATAACGGGCATAAAGGAACTGGTAGGTGCCGGGGCCGCAACCCAGCAACGGGCGTTCCTTGAACATCCGTATGGCTGATGCCCAGCGGTTGAGGCGTTCGAGGTTGGAAGCATCGGTAGAGATGTTGGAAATCGACTTCACCTGACCCGAGAGGTCGTAGGAGGAGTCCTGCTTGTTCTTGCTCAGCTTATACAGTACATCCGACTGATAGGTGAAAAAAAGTGTCACGCCGAGGGCGAAGACGAGCAGCATCCATTTGACTTTCATGCCAATCCTTATGGCAAGATAGACAGCGGCAGCACCCATGACGCTGATCCATGCTGCACGCGAGTAGGACAAGAAGAGACCAGCCATCATGGCTGCAAAACAGCATAACATGAGCGGCTTGAGCCATGTCCTGCCCTGCTCGGAGACAATGAAGTGCAGTGAGACAGGAACAAAGAGGGCTATGACGCAGCCATATGCGGTGTGGTCGTTGTAGAACGGGCGCATGACACGGTGGAGGGTCTGCAAGTCGTGGAAGCTGCCGAAGGTCTTGGCTGTGGTGATGAGTATCACCACCACAAGCGAGAAAGCATAGCACCATACGAACTGGCGCATCCTGTCGCGGTTGCGGAAGATCTGGGCAGCCGCGAAAAAGAACGGGACAACGAACCAGAGCCTTGCTGCAAAATACTTGAACGATACGGCGGGAATCAGCGAAGTCGCGGCGCTGACCACCATCCAAACGAGCATGGCCAGGACGGCGATGGAAACGGGATGACGGAGCAGACGGATGTCGTAGCCTACATCGCGCGAATACCACCTTACGGCCAGGACTCGGAAGATGAACATCACCGTAAAGAGTATCATCATAGGCTCGACGGGCATTGAAAGCTCCATGCCGGGGATGAGTGCGAAGTCGACAGCGAAGGGTGTCAGCAGAGCGGTAACGAGGAGTCCTGTCTCAAACCTGAGTATGAAAAGCAGCAACACCAGTCCTGCGAGCGGAAGGAGAAATAGCCAGTAGAAGTCTTTGGCGAGCAGGATGAAATTGGCAACAAGGAACGCCGCCGTGACAATCATGGCGGTAATCAGCGATGCATTCTTTCTGAACCAGCTCATCCCGTTGAATCAAAAAAGGTTCTGTTCTTATCTCTCCTTTTCCCGTTCAGCGTCATCCGTTTTCCTCACGTCAACGAGAAGAAGGAGAAGGATGGCGAGGGCGAGTGTGCCGAGGGTGCCGAGCAGGATGATGATGGCACGTTTGGGGTAGGCTTTCTTGTCGGCGGGGGCTGCCTGGTCGAGCCAGAACTTGTAGCTCACCTTCTTGTCCATATCGACACGGGTCTGGGTCATGCGGGTCTGCATTTCGGCCAGTTCTTTAGTCTTGTTGCTGATAAGCTCTGCTATGTCGGTGCGACCGCGGTCGCGACGCAGCGTGTCGTTGAGGGCGCGTATGTCAGCCTCCATGTCGTGGCAGACATCCTCCATAATGGCGCAGGCATCTGTGGCGCGGGCGTGATGTATGCGGCTGCAGATGGTGTCGTAGTTGGCAGCGATAAAGTTGGCCATGTCGGCGGCCCAACGGGGATCGACGTCGAGCACAGACACCTCGACGCCGAGGAACTCGGTGCGGCGTACAGCGACATTGCTGCGGTAGATCTGATGCAACTCGTAGAGCTTGTGGGGATTGTCGCTGCTGATGCCGTAATGTTCCATCAGGTTGAAACGGGTGCAAACGTCGTCCTCCATCGACTGTGAGGAGAGTATCTGTATCGCATATTCGCAGTCGCGTTCGAGACCATAGTCCATATAGTCGAGACTATAACGCTCGGCAAGGATTGCCTTCGACAGCCGGTTGGAGTTGGTCGGGAAAAGGACGACCGACGACTTGAAACGGGGTGTCACCAGGAACGATGCCACTATCGAGACCACTAACGAGACAATGAGAACCACCGTCAGCAGTTTCCAATAGCGTTTGAAGAATATGTTGGCCAGAGGGTTTGTTGAATTGTTTATTTGTTTCATTTGTAGAGTTTATGAGGTTACTGGAGCTGATGATTATTGACTTAATGGAAACGAGGGCGATGGGTTTCGGTCATCCTTTCACCACTCGATTCTCTCCTCGTTTTGGCGGTATTCGATGCCTTTCTCCGGGCGTCCGCAGTTGCTGACGTTGTCCTGTATGCTGTCGACCTCAGCTGCGGTCAAGGCGATGCCGTTGTCGGCCACGAAACGGTTCTCCCAATAGGGGAAGGCATCTGACATGTCGCCCGAATAATAGAAGTCGAAGCCTATGGCTCCGAAAGTGTAGAGACGTCCGTCGACACTGATATGGGAGCCTCCGCATCGTGGAGCGTCATGGGGGTGCGACTGGGAGAAGCCGACATTGAACAGTGTGCACAGTATGTCGGGACGGTCCGAGATGTCGTAGCCGGCTCTCCGCCACTGAAGCATGGTCTGATGGAGGATGCAGCCGGTGTAGATGTAAGAGTATAGGTGGTTGCGGTAGTCAACAAGTCGGTTGAAACGTTCCATCTCGTGGTTGTCGGAATTGAAATCCAACAGGTTCTCGTAGTGCTTGCCCATATAGAACTCGGAGGTGCTGTCCTTCAGGTGTTGCTCGACGAGGCGTGCCGTATGTTCTTTGATGCCGTTGACGCCATACGAGAACTGCGACTGTACCGACAGCATCTTCACCGGTCCTAGATATTTCTTTACAATCTCGCGGTTGCTGTTGAACAGGCGGATCTGTTCGCCCACAAGGCAAGCCACTATGAGCCGTGGCTCGACCCCAGTCAGGTTGCCAGCCTCGACAAGCAGGGCACTGTCTTTCATGATGCTGGGTTTGAGAAGTTCCCACTCGGTTGTGGCCATCCAGGGAATGACCGTGGGCGACTGCTGCGAAGGGCGGCTGTCATAGACACGCTTGAGGTCGGCAAGGAAAGTGTTGTAATGGTCGCCACTGTCGGTATAGAGAGAGGCGGCAGCAATCATCCGGTCGACAACCAGCGGGTTGTCGCTGCGTTGAGCCGCTTGCAGAATCAGGTGGGCATTCTCGGGGTAGAACTTGCCGAAGGCGGCAAGCTTCAAGTACTGTTCCAGCCATAGCGCGTTGCGTTGCTGAGGTGTCAGATCGCTGGCTTTCATATTCTCCAACTCGCTGACGGACATCAGATAACGGTAGTTGCTGTCGACGGCACCCTTATTGTTGGTGAAGCCCAGCTTGAAGATGCCCCATGCTGCTATGATACCGAAGCCCGCAAGGGCAAAGAGGTAGACGAATAAGTTGAATATCCGTCTACCTATCGATGGTTTGACAGCCTGTTTCGCTTTGGGATTCTGCATTTCTAGACAAGTTCACGCAAAAACTCCACCTTCTCGAAGAGAGTAACGTCCATGACGATGAACACAATAGCTCCGGCGATGTAGCCGGCCAATGCGAGAAGGGATATCTTCTTGAGATACCAGATAAAGTCGATTTTCTCCATCCCCATGACAGCTACGCCGGCGGCGGAACCGATGATGAGCAGCGACCCGCCGGTACCGGCACAGTAGGCAAGGAACTCCCAGAAAGGATGGTTCTGCACGAAGATGGCGTCGATACCCTCATGCGGATACATGCCCTGGACGGCAGCAACGAGAGGCACATTGTCGACGACCGACGACAAGACGCCGATGATGAGGTCGATGAGGAAGAAACCACCGCCTACCACTTCGGGATGGCCTGCGGCATCGGTCTGGACGGTAAGGAATGCGTCGTTGAGCCCCTGAGCCAGACCGCCGAGGATGCCGGCAACCTTAAGGCACGACACTGCCATCAGGATACCAAGGAAGAAGAGTATGGTAGGGACATCGACATGCTCCAGAGTGCTGACAGCCGTAGGAAGGCGGAACTCTTTGGAGTACCTGCGACTTAGGATTTCGGTGGTGACCCACAGAATCGAAAGGCCGAAAAGCATGCCAAGATAAGGAGGCAGATGGGTGATGGTCTTGAAGACAGGAACGAAAATCAATGCAGATACACCCATAATGAGTACGAGAAGGCGGAAACGATGTGGCACCACGATGCCTTCGCTCTGGCTTTCCGGGCGTTCGATGTCGCCCTTGAGCGTGAATCCAAGCAGGAAGACCGGTACCGCCATGCATGCCAGACTGGCAATCAACGTTTTTGCGATAATGTTGACAGTGGTGACCTCGCCCTTGATCCAGAGCATTATTGTGGTCACATCACCGATGGGGCTCCAAGCGCCGCCGGCGTTGGCGGCAAGGATAACCATACCGGCATAGAGCCAGCGCTCCTTCTTGTCGGCGATGAGCTTGCGAAGCAACGCAACCATGACGATGGCCGTGGTCATGTTGTCGAGCAAGGCCGAGAGGAAGAAAGTGAGAAGGGAGAGAATCCACAGCAAACGTTTCTTGTTGGTGGTCTTGATTTTGTCAGTGATGATGGTGAAGCCCTGATAGTCCTCAATCAGGGTCACTATCGTCATGGCACCCAGCAGGAAGAAAACAATCTCTGCCGTCTCGCCAAGATTCTCGACCAGATTGCCTGAAATGAAGGCGCGCCAGGCTTCGTGGTCAAGCTCGGGATTGAAAGCCACATTACAGAACGAGAAAACCGACCATGTAAGGACACCCAGTAGCAGTGCCGTGGCTGTTTTGTTTACTTTCAAGGGATGCTCGAGCGCTATGCAGGCGTATCCGATGACGAAAATGGTAACAAGTGCTACTACCATAATATTGAAATATTAATTTGTTAATTCGTTAATTTGTTAATTCGTTAAATTCGATAATGACAGATAAACCCCACACTGACACACTCAAACATTCTCACATTCAAGCATTCACACATTATTTTCTTTGTTTCTGCATCTCTTCACTCATCTTCTGCATCTGTTCCAGACGCTGCTGGAACTTCGACTTCTTCTGCGGCTTGCCTTTGGCCGCAAGGTCGGCCTTGGCCATACGGGCGCGTACCTTGTCCTCGGTCATGATGGCACGGATGCCGAACATCTGGGCCATAGAGAAGAGAAGGTTGAAGAAATAGTAGATGTTCAAAGCGGCGGACTGGCTGTTGAAGATGAAGAGCATCATGAAAGGCATGAAATACATCATGAACTTCATGCCTGGCATCGAGGCCTGGCCTTGCTGCTGCTTCATGGTGTAGACAGTGTAGAGGAACTGCATGGCGAACATCAGGAGGCAGAAGAGGCTTACATGATCGCCATAGAGGGGTATGTTGAATGGGAGATTCAGTATCGAATCGTAACTCGAGAGGTCGTCGCACCACAAGAAGCTCTTCTGACGCAGCTCTATGGAGGCTGGATAGAAGCGGAACATGGCGTAGATGATGGGGAGCTGGAGAAGCAGAGGCAGACAGCCTGCCATGGGGTTGATGCCCGCCCGGCGCTGCAGCTGCGACATGGCCTGCTGCTTCTGCATCGCCTGTTCCTGCTTGGGGAACTTCTTGTTGATAGCCTCCATCTCGGGCTTGAGGTGACGCATGACGGCACCCGTCTTGTAGCTGTTCCATGTCAACGGCGAGATAACTATCTTCAGGAGAAGGGTGAGCACGATGATGATGATGCCGTAGTTCCAGCCGAAGTTCTCGAGGAAGTTGAAGACAGGGATGATGGCAAAACGGCTAACCCACTGCGTCAGGAAGAAGCCCCATCCCAGAGGCAGGATGCGCTCGAAGCCACGGTGCATATCACGCAACTCGCGGTACTTGTTTGGACCGAAATAGAAGCCCATATCGAGCGAGTAGCTATCGCTTGTGATGTCATAATCGATGCCAAGAGAGCTCGACATGTCGCAGAGGTAGCTGTCGTTGTCGACCGACTTGTCGGTGGCCACTTTCAGTTGCTGTGCGTTGCGGAACCCGTCCTCGCACATAAGTATGGCACAGAAAAACTGCTGCTTGTAGGCCACCCATTCGACTGGGGTGGTTATCTGCTTCTCGTCGTCGCGACCGTCGCGCAGACAGTCGGCATTGTCCTCGACATTCTTGTAGTACAGCGTAGTATAGAAACGCTCGCTGTCTTTGTTGCGGCTGGCGTTGCGTCCCTTCTGGCTGCGGTCGTACTGCTCCTGGCGGTTCATACGGTTGTTCCAGGTGAGCGACATGTTTGGAGACACATTGATATTGTCCTTGAGATTATGGAAGTTGATGTCAAAATCAACCTCATAGCTCTCATGACGGAATACATAACGGAACTCCAGGTAAGAATTGATGTCAACGGGCATGGAGTCGACGGCATTGACAAATGCGCGGAAGCTGAGAACCAGCGAGTCGCCCTCCCCTACCGTCAAGTCGGCATCCTGCGTCAGAGGCTTATCGTTGACAAAAGCGGCAAAGGGTATCTTGCACGTGTTCACCACATCGCTCTTCGAGTCGACAAAAACGAGGTCGAAGTTGTTTTCCCCAGGAGTCACAACCTGTAGCGGCATACTGTCGAAAGTGGTGTAATCGTCAAGGACAACGCTCTGTACCGAGGCACCCAAGGAGTGCAATTCGGCGCTGATCAGGTCGTTCTTGACAGTGACATTAATGTGCGGATTGCCACTGTTGGCAGCAAACTGGCCGAGGTTAGCCTTGACAATGCTGTTCAATGCGCCTGTGCTATCGGTCCAAGTGCTGTCGTTCATCGAGAGTGCCAGCAGAGAATCCTCCTCATGTTTCTGACGTTCGGCGGCGCGCAACAAACTGTCCTGACGCAAATACTCCACGTATGCCAACGAATCCTGCCGACGGCGTGCAGCAATTTCCTCGTCGCTGGGACGGATCCAGAACATGTATCCCACAAAAACCAGGAAAATCAACACTAATCCGATAATCGATTTCTTGTCCATATATGATATAAAAAGTTATGTTCCTGCTATTTAAAGAATTATTAACAACTAAAACAGAATTTGCAAATATACACAAAAAAAAAACATGTGGAGACATCGGAGAAAATAAGATATATGTCTTTTTCTCCGCATGGAAGAAAAAATGTGGTTTTTACGCACTTTTTGTCCTCAATCGTTGCGTTTCTTAATGGAGCTTAGGGTTTTGATGGAAATACTTTTGCCATGTAGGGAAACAACTGTACTGAAGTTGTATTGCCTCATTGTAGGCGTTCCAACATCCGAGAGATGTATCCGATATATTTTGTTTGAAGGTCTTGGGGAAGAAACGACTGACGGATAAGCGATTCCCATAAGGGAAAGATACGGATAAACTTCTTTATCATGCGCTCTGTCACCACGGCATCAATATCCGAGCGGAGCATGGCTGCCACAAAGTCGGTTTTCTTTATGTTGCTCTTTTTGCCATTGAGCGTGAGTGCAAGTTCCTCTGTGTCGGACGGCATCGCCAACCGCACCGACAGCAGGTCGTATGCAGGTGTCAGTTGCCAGCGGTTACCATTGGGTTTGAACAACGAGAAGTTCTTCAGGTGCATGTCCGAATTGCCTGTCAACCAACAGAACATTACCGCCTCCCAATAATTCACCATATCCAGTTTACCCACCTCGGAATATCGTTTGAGTGTCTTTGCCACCTGCTCATAGGAAGAGTGGTATTTGTCCTCTGTCAGGCGTCCCGACAACTGGCAGGTATCCTCCATGGCCACTTTCAACCCCATGGAATTTCGGTCAATGCGGCGGGTGAGGTAGCACAACTCGCCGTCGGCCATCCGCGCCAGCGTGTGAGGCACCACCTTGATGCCAGCTATCTCGGCCAGATGCATCGTCAAATCCTCGTTTTCGGGCAGACAAGGATAGGCTTTTGCCTGTGGTTTGAGGATATAGCTTCCTGCCATCCCTACCAGTGTCAGCCTGTCGGGCTCGTTACGTTCTCCTTTGGCCAGATGCAACGAAAGCTTGGGCTGCACACCCGTGACGGTGGTCTGACTCTGCACCAAGTTGTGCGCCAACTCATTGATATTGTCGCGGGAATAGGGTATTTGCGGCACTCCATTGGTACCGAAGGCCTTTTTGACACATCCAGCATGATAGTCGCGCTCTCCTGCGGCCAGCTCTTTATAACAATACAGACAACGTTCCATGTTTATTCTTCAAAGGGTTCTACACTCACCGCCCCGATACAGTCGCGACAGCAGGTCATCAGCAGCCCCATGCGGTCTCTGGGGTCGAGTTTCCAGTTTTGCACCGAGATGTCGAGCAGCCACCCTTCGGGAATCAATCCGTCAAAAAAGGGGAACAGGACATTCGACTCATACTCTTTTTGCGAGAGTGGCATCGTAAGACTGACGGGAGTGACATCGGTTTGCTGTAGATAATCATCATCGTACACGAAACGATATCCAGTGTCTTCTTCGCTCAGAACGCCTGCCAGTTGCGCCTGATAATATATTTTGGCACGTCTCATCCTTCAATCTCCTTGTCTTTTGGCACCACGCCCAACTGGGTGCCGAACATTTCCAGCACCATGTTCACTTTGTCCATGCGAAGCGTGGGCTTATCGGCCTCCAACTCGCGCAGGAAACGCAATCCCACACCCGACTTCGATGCAAGCTGTTCCTGCGTCAGACCGTATTGTTTGCGCATTTCCTTCACATAATTACCACAAGTTTTCATCTCTGAAAATTTTTGCAAAGATACGAATTTTTTTTCAAATTACACCCTTTCGGGTATAAAAAAAATATAATCTTTACAAAATCGCCCCTATCGGGTATATTGTCTTGACACAGTAAAGAAATATACCCTATCGGGTATAATACAAAAAAACGGGTGCTGAATATCTTTCATTACCCGTTTGAAATTAGTTATTTTCAGCCAATTACTTCTCCTCCTCGTAATTGAAACGCATTGGATACTAGTATATTTTGAAAACATGTAGCAAATATGAAGCAAAAAAACTATCACTAAATCACAGAAAACACATAGAAAACAGGAGCGTCTTCTCTGTCGAGGAAGGTGTTTTAGATCGGTTAGTAAGACGTGATTTTTCTGTTGCTCTCTTCTCGCCGAATAATGCGCTCCAATGTATCAAGGAACTGTTTGGCGGATGGCAATAATGGGATAATGTCAGACTCTGTGACGACCTTCCAATCATCGTAGTCACCAGATTGGCGCAATTCAAATAGTTGACTGTAAAATTTCCCAAGCTCCGGGGGAATAATGCCTGTTTTGACATAGTATTGTCCCAGGAGAGCGATAACGCCGCTATGTGTTCTTGCCGAATGCCCATCTTTAAGGAGTAGGGCGGATGTCATATAGTAGCAAGCATAGTACATTCTGTTGGCAGCAGCATACCAATAACCGCCTTCAATGATACCTTCTGTCTCCGACCAAGTCTCTCTCGACCGGGAAATTTTGTTCAAAACCAATGCTTTTCTTTCGCTGTCTGTCAGCATAACACAATGCCCTCTCTCTTTATGTTGTCGTAAAATGGTGTACCCTTACGTTTTTCCCACTCATCAAAAGAATAGATTTTGGGACTGAAATAAGCACCGTATTCCCACCCCAGTTCTACGAAAGGATATGCGTATGAACCAAACGTTTCAGATGACAGATATTTGTTATCAATTAGAATCAGCAAATCCCAATCAGAATCACCACGTTCGTCACCACGTGCTTGCGACCCAAAAAGTAACAAACGCGATCCGTCAGGCAGAACGGATGACCCTAATGCTTTGATTGAATTCAATATTTGTTTTTTGTTTGTGTTCATCAACGGATTGCTTGTATAAAAACTCTCTGATACATATTGTAACGAGGAATAGTTAGAAAAATTGTGTTTTCTCATTAATAATTTTGTCAATTCGGATTTTTCGTGTACCTTTGCATTGTCATTCTCCGAGGACTGGATGGTTTTGAAAGACTGATAGTCTTTTGATTCCGTTTGGTTTAAGGCGAAGGACAGACATAATAGACAAGACGTTGTGCTTTGGCCCGCGAACTCGTTGAGCGAACGGCGTTTTATCTGCGGCGACTTGAAACTCGCAACTTCTATATCCACCGCACGGTAAGGCAAAGTCCACCATTCTTAAGTGTGAGAGCAGAATAAGCTTGCTTATTTTGCCGAGCCGTGGAATGGTGCCCGAAAGGGAACGTCCATGTTTGCTTACAGTTATATATGTACGCATAGGCGTGGGCGTTTGACATTGCATATCTTCGGTGGATGGGCAATGCGAGGCCTCAAGTCGCGGGATAGGCAAAGTTGACTCCCGCGCTTCTTTCTTTGTGTCTTCTGGATATTATTAT
>JAFSKP010000054.1 GCA_017448905.1 Bacteroidales bacterium
ACATTGCCTACAACGCCTACATTGCCTACAACGCCTACAACGCCTACAACGCCTACAACGCCCACACTGCCTACAACGCCCACACTGCCTACAACGCCTACAACGCCTACAACGCCCACATTGCCTACAACGCCTACCATTAACGCTACCCCGAAAATATTATTATCTTTTCAAGTATTTTATGTCGCCCGGCGAGATCAGCCCATGCTGTATCGCCTTGGCGATCCTGGCTCCGCTTTTGTTGACAATATTGAATTTGCGGCTCAACTCCTTCTGTTTTTCCTGTATCGCTTTCTCGCTTTCATTCCATTGCGTAAGCCTCTGCGCTATCTCTTGTGCCGTGCAGCCTGCGGCCTCGTGCAGCAGTATCTCGCGTTCCTCGTCGCTGACAGGCTCGTCGATGGCATCGTGCCGCTCACGTTCGAAGTATAGTTCCGCAGCCTCCATGAGGGTGAGCATGACAGGATAGTTGAAATAATAGCGTTCACCACGTTCCAGGCATGAGATGGCACGTACGATATTCTCTATTGAGAATCCGCCCACAGCATTCTTGCTGACGAAGGCATTGGCACCCTTGCCAAGGGCTTCGAACACCACGCTGCCTATATCCTTGATGCGCGTCTGGCGGTCTAAATCCATCTCTTTGGGCTTCGACACCATCCTGGCCGGATTGTCGAAGCGTCCGGAAAGAATGATTATCTTGATGTCGCTGCCATCAATCTTCTTGAACTGTCGCCTGACACGGTCTGTGATGGCGATACCACCTGTTGGCTCACCCTGGAACTCCATGTCGACGAGAAGGTAGTCGGGACGGTTGGCGGACGAGCTGTTGAGGGCTGCAAAGAGTTGAGGTCCGTCGGCAAAGGAGCCGATAACCTCAAGCTCCCTCTGCTCCACGCGTCCATCGTCGTCGAGACGACAGTCGACCATAGCATGACTGCCATTGATTTCATATTTGATGGCTTTGCGGATAATCGGCTCATCGTCCACAATCATAATCGTTATCTTGTCGGACATAACTGTTGGCTGTTGATTAAGCAACGCTTAAAAGAAAGTTGTATCAATATTATTTTTAAGTTATTGTATTCCAACGAAATCTTACTTTAATCTTTAATCTTTAAACTTTAAACCTTAACCTTTAAACTTTAAACCTTAAACTTTACTAAATGTCTTTTGCTATCAGGAAATGGAAAACGCTACCCCCGTCCAGCACGCTTTCGGCCCAGATACGGCATCCACGCAGAGTATTGTCGTCGTGCAGCTTGATGATATAGCGGCAAAGTATCAGGCCGAAGCCCGAACCATAGCCTGCCTCGGGAGTTGCATTTATCTTCTTGTCGGAACGGAAGAGGCTCCCAATCTGCTCGGCATCCATGCCGCAACCCGTGTCGGCTACCGAGACGAGAGCGAAGCGCACATCGTCGGCAAAAGATTCGGCCGTCACCGTCACCGAACCATGCTCTGTATGCTGCAGGGCGTTGTTGACCAAGTTGCGAAGCATTATCTCTATCAGCTGGCTGTCGCCAACAACCGAAATGTCAGTGGGCGAAAAAATCAGTTTCACGTGGAACGTTGTTTCTCCGGCCACGGCATCTCCCTCCGTGTAGTTATGCGGAGTCATGATGCTGCGACTCACGTTGTCGAAGATTGTTTGCAGGGGTACTGTCGTCTTGCGGAACTGTAGTCCGCTGGGGATGGAGAGCTTTGTCCAGTTTTTGATGTTCTCGAAGGTACGGATAAGCTGACCCGTCACCTCGTTGCGCAGCTCGGCGGGCAGATTGTTGTTCTGCAGATACGACACAAAAGGTGTGATGTCATGACGCAACACGCTGAGGCACGTCTCCACGTTGGCTATACGTTCCACGTCGCGCCGTTGCGACTCCTGAAGCCTGGCTGTCTCGAGCTGCAATGCCTGGGTGCGTCGGCGAAGCATCAGGAGGGTCACGAGCAGGGCTGCTGCCAGGGCGGCAAGCGCAACGGCTATGACGAGGCGTACGATGCTGCTGCGATATGTGCGGTTGAGCTCCTGCTGAAGGATGAAGTCTGCACGCTCGTTCTGCTTGATGAAATCATTGAGCCGCACCAGCGACGAAGTCCAGCGACAGACGTCCGACTGGTTCTCGGCACATCCGGCGACAAGGAGACCTTCGTAAAGCATGGCCTCGAGCTTGGGAGCCAGCCCCGGGGCTGGAAGTACGGAAAGACCCTCGACAAGATAGTCACGGGCTGTCGCTGTGTCGCCCACGAGCATGCTGCAACGTCCGGTCGACACGACGGCTCCAAGGCGTTGGTACGGGTCGTTGTGAAGAAAAAACAGTGCCGTAGCCTCACGGTGGAAGGCTAAAGAGAGCCGGGTGTTGAGGTCGGCGAGCGGAGCATCTATGGTTGTGATGGGGAGTAACTCAAAACCGAAAACGTCGGTGATGTAGTTGCACATGCTCACCAGCTCATGTGAGTTGTCCTGCCAGCTTTTGTCGCTGATGTGGCGGCTGCGAAGCATGAAACCGAGCAGCTGGTAGGTGTTGGCGAGGTGATAGGTGCTGTAACGCGTGGGGCTGTCCAGCAGGCGAAGGTTCTCGCCGCAGTAGTGGAGGGCCTTGGCGAGGTATTCGCTTTGGTGCAGGGTGTCGCTGCAAAGAGCATAATAGCCGTAAGCTATGGCGTAGTTGAAGCTCATGTCCTCAGCGTAGTCGCAGTGTATCTGTTCATGCAGCTGTTCCATCTTTACCATGAGCTCGGCCTGTTCGTATTGCGACTTGTTGCGGTAGTGATAGTTGAGGGTTGTCGTGGCAATAAAGAACTCGCTTTTTGCAAGGCTTACGAGTATGTTGTCGTTGTTGTCCCCAAGCAGTCCCGACTGCTCTATGTCGTAGAGGATTTGGTAGCATCCGGCAATATCGCACTGCCGCTGCAGCAGACGTGCCCTGAGCAGTAGGGCCAGCATCTGCTCCATCTCTCGGTTGGCTGCACGGCCCTGATAGGCGAGGATAGTGTCTACATAGAGGCTCGCCGAGTCGTGCATCGAGCGGTTGAAGAACGACATGGCGAGGTTGTTCCAGGCTCGTAGCCGGCCGTCATGGTATTCGGAAAGGCTGTCATTGATGAACGACAACGCCTTGCGAGCATATGTCTCGCTCCTAGCCGCATCGTTGTAGCGTGCAGTGAATGAGACTTTGTTAAGGGCGTCGGCACGTGAACGCAGCAACGGGTCGATGCTGTCGTGGCGCTGGCCGCAACCCGACAAGAGAAACAACAATGGTATGAATGCAATTATTATCCTTGTCACATGGCTGCTATTACTCGGAGCAATCAGAGTATTCCGATTACTCCGATTACTCTGATTACTCTAATTATTCCGACTTCTCCGACATCCCCTCTATTAGTGCGCCGTCACCGAAGTGCCGTTGCCTGAAGTGGTTACTGTGGCACCGCTGTATAGCCCATGCCAGTTGGTGCCGCCTGTGATTGTGGGCGAGGTGAAGTAGCTGTATGTGGTGCCTGTTATGTCGGGCGAAGTGACAAAGATGCCGCTGACCCGTTTTGAGGGGGTGGTCTCGAACCCAGACTGGCCGGTGGTAATGTTGGCGCATTTGTATGTAAGCACCTCGTTGCCACTGTTGTCCTTGATGCAGAAGCCGTTCTTCGCTGTGTTCAGTGCGTTACTGCCACCACCTCCGCCAGGCCATCCGCCGCCGCTGCCGCCTATGGTGACATACTTCTGTCCTGTAAGCGAGGGTGTTCCCTCGATGGCTCCCATATTGCCTCCAATGGCTATAACCGTGGCATTGCTGATGAAAAGGTGTGTGCCGCCGTTGTCGGCATTGTCGTCAATGGCGCACTCGGTGCCGTAGGTTATCACCACACCGCCGTTTATGTAGATATTGTTACCGTTGCAGTCGATGCCGTCGTTGCCGCGGGCATAGGCCCACACATGACCTCCGTCGACGCGGATGTGGTTGGCGGCATTGATGGCATCATCGTAGGCATTGGTCTCTATGTAGCCGCCGCTGACAAGGAGGCTATCCTTGGTCTCAAGCGCCTCGCCAGTGGGGTCGCCGCTGGTCTGGGCGCAGAACGACTGGACATGGCCGCCACGAATGACGATGTTGCCGTCGGCTTTGATGCCTTTGGGCAGTCCTTTCCACTGGTTGCTGCTGCTGCCACCTCCCCCAGGCCATCCGCCGCCACTGGAGGCGTTGACGGCTGCTCCCGAAGTCTTGACATTGACAACCAACAGGCTGTCGGTCATGCCACTGGTGCCGAAACTGATGACACTGTCTCCCACGATGCCTCGGCCACCGGTGCCGGTGCTGATGCCCGAGAAATGGCCCGCGGCGAACAAGATGTTGCCGTCACTCTTGAGACATGCCGGCGCGAAACCGTCGGTGCAGGAGGTGCCACTGCCTATAGTTGTGAATCCAGCTGCGGATGTCGATGTGGTGACGGTACCGCCGGTCTGAGTATAGCGTCCGTCGGCCGAGATGGCACGTCCGCCGGCGGTGGCAGT
Organism: Bacteroidales bacterium; assembly: GCA_017448905.1. Classification (GTDB taxonomy): domain Bacteria; phylum Bacteroidota; class Bacteroidia; order Bacteroidales; family P3; genus Colimorpha. The sequence goes on from JAFSKP010000054.1 coordinate 4,508, forward strand.
GACGGTGCCTCCACAGATTGTGATGTCGGCATCGCTCTTCATACAGGTCGAGCTGTAGCTGTCGAAAGTGCCTGTCGAATCGGTGTATTTGGCACAGCTGCCCATGGAACTCAAGCTGATGATTCCGCCGGAAATGAAGATGCTGCCGTCGCATGAGATGGCCTTGCCGCCGGCATTGCTTGCCGGGCATGTGACGGTGAGGTCTCCGTCATACATGCGGAACTGGCCTCCGGTCTTGATGCCCGTACAGTATGAGGGGTCGTAACCCTGTCCGGAAGTTTCAAGTGCAACAGTGCCATTGGCATGGACTTCGATGGTGCCGCCGCTGACGATGAAGTTCTCCTTGGTCTTGATGGCTTTCGACTGCTCGCCGGTGACCGTGACGCTGATGTTGCCGCCACCGATAGTCAACGTGCTGTCGCAGCAGAGTCCTTTGACGTCGGCAGAGCCGCAGGTGACGGTCACCTGTCCGCCACTGATGTCGATATAACCTTGGTCGCCGTCGATGCCGTCGCCGGTGGCGGTGACGTTGACGGTGCCGCCGCTCATGATGAAGTTGTCGACGTTCATGCCGTCTTTCACGGCACCGAGGATATTGACGGTGCCGCTGACTATTGTGGTCGAGCCACTGCTCTGTATGCCGTGCTTGGCGTTACCGGTGACATTGAGGACGCCGCCGCCTTGGATGATGAAGCGTCCCTTGCTCTGCAGGGCTCCCTTGCCGCCGCTGACAGCTCCGTCGGCCAGACTGTTGACGGTTCCGTCCTGCAGGTGGATGACACCGCGGTAGTCGCTGGCGACATAAATGGCCTGACGGTCTGTCGAAGTGATGCTAACCCCGTCAAGGAGCAGTGTGTATTTCTTGTCTGTAGTGAGCGTGAACGAGCCGTTGGTGGTGCTCCCCCTCAACTGGTAGACGATGTCGCCAATGTCTGCCGTCGACACAGCACTGACGTTCTCCCCACTGGCCGTGACGGCAAGCCCCTGGCTGCTGTAGGGATTGCTGATGGTGACCGTGCCGTCGCTCCAGGTAATGCTCACACACGACGACGTGTCGACATCGCTGGTATCGCCGCCGGTCTGGATATAGGCGAAACTGATGCTATCGATGTCTGCCAATGCAAACAACTGGCTACCACCAGCATAATAGAGGCTTATATTGTCACCTATGCTCTTGATGCTGTCCATGTCGGCGACATTCTTCTGCAAGAGGATGCTGCCGCCATCATAGACTCGGATGACTTGTGTCTGGGCATACGCCGCCATTGTCGCGACTACGAATGCGAAAACAAATAATACTCTCTTCATGGCTGCGACGTTTAACGTTTGACGAATTTGGTTACTGAATGTCCGATACGAACCACATAGAGGCCTTTCTCCAGCTGGCTGACATCGATAGCCTCACCGTCGGCAAGGGTGGTCTGGATGACTCTCCTGCCCGCGACGGAATAGATGACCGACTCTTGAGGACCATCGCCGTTGAATCGAACCCTGATGACATCTGTGGCCGGATTGGGGTAGACGACTGCTGAATACACGGACTCGCCAGGTGTGCTTATGGAACTGCTTCCGTTGAACCGTATGCTACGCACGTCTGCCAAAGGCACATTGACCGAAGGCTGCTCGCCGACAGACTGTTTCACCGTCAGGTTGCCGTCAGCAAAATAAATGCCACCTGTCTCTCCTATGGCATGCTGGCTGCTCCCAGTGCTCGTGATGAGCGTGAAACTGGTCTGGGCCGACACCACGGATGACAACGCACAGAAAAATAATAATGACTTGAAGCCTTTCATATATAATAGTTTTATGTACTGATTACCAACAACAAAACAATAGCTTGTTGACGTTTTTACATTTGCAAATTTACATTTTTTTTGCTTTTCAGCCTTGTTTCAAAAAAAAATAGTATTTTTGCAAACTGAATTACATATCCATAGAATAAATCCAACAATCATAAACAAATACCCAAGACAATGAAAAAACCGTTCCGATTGTTAGCCTTCATGGCAATTATTGCGTCCACCGCTGTCATCTGCGCCTGCGACAAGAGTGACAACGACAATGATTCCAACGGTTCTACCACCAACAACGCCTCGATTATCGGTTCCATCTGGACTACCGATTATGACAAAGGCTACCCTGAAGGCTGGGGCCTTTTGTTCGCCACATCCACCAAAGTCCATCTACTGGATTGGGAATACGAGCATGGCGATTTCGTCTACGACATAGAAGACTCGTTCACCTATTCATACGAAGACCCCAACGGCATCATCTATGTTCAAACGACAACAGGAAGCGGCACAGATGCCTCGACCATGCGCTTCGAAGCTCCTTTCGTCATCAAAAACAACACGATGACATTAACAAACCCTGAACGCCAATACGTGCTTACCCGCCACGAATAAAACCGCAACATGATTGAGAATAAGAAAAAGACCTGGCATCTGCCGGGTCTTTCCCTTTGTGTGAGGTCGCTTCCGGATTTGAACCGGAGTAGCAGGTTTTGCAGACCTGTGCCTAACCCCTCGGCCAAACGACCTTTCCTTGAAATCGGATTGCAAAAGTACTACTTTTTTTCATACTGACAAATTTTTTGTGATTTTTTATCCGCCGTCTTATAACAAACACATAATACACAGATACTTGTTATTATGTTTAAAATAGCTCTCCCCTACCATTCAACAACCGTTTTTTATCGTTTATACACCTCCTTTTCATGAAAATCGTGACACCTCACGATACCAATGCTTGGCAATCCTTGAAGAACAATCATGGTAATTCATGGGAAACAACTATTTTTGCACCATGAAAATCATCCATATCGACACTCTGGATTTGCCGGAACTTGATGTTTATGCACGACTTACGGAATCCCAACTCCGCAACCGTCTGGAACCCGAAAAAGGCATCTTCATCGCCGAGAGCCTGAAAGTGGTGCGTATCGCACTGCAATGCGGCCTGCGGCCCGTCTCTTTCCTTGCCGAGAAGAAATATGTTGACGAACAGGTCGCCGAACTTGTGGAAAAATATAATCTTGACGACATCCCTGTCTACTATGGAGAACGTGCTCTTCTGGCGGCACTTACCGGCTATGAGTTGACACGAGGATTTCTTTGTGCCATGCGACGCCCCGAGCTCCCCACCGTCGAGGAGGTCTGCTCCGGCCGCCGCCGCATTGCCGTGATGGATGGCGTCGTCAACTCGACCAACACCGGCGCCATCTTCCGCGCCGCCACTGCTCTGGGCATCGAGGCTCTCCTGCTGTCACCCACCTGCTGCGACCCTCTCAACCGCCGCAGCGTACGCGTAAGCATGGGCACAGTGCTCCAAATCCCATGGACCTATATCGACGACTGGCCGTCGGGTGGCATCAAGCGTTTGCGGAATCTCGGTTTCACAACGGTGGCTCTCGCGTTGAGCGACAAGGCTGTATCCATCGAAGACCCCTCGCTACAGCAACATGAGCGCATCGCCATAGTCATGGGTACCGAGGGCGAAGGGCTGGC
>JAFSKP010000055.1 GCA_017448905.1 Bacteroidales bacterium
CAGGTAGCCGTAGTTGATGGGCAGGAGATAGGCGCTGCCGTAGGGGGCTGCTGCCATGGTGTTGCCCTTCTTGCCACCGACTTCGACCACGGGGTGCGTGGGAAGGAAATCGACCAGCTTCTGGCTGACGCAGATGGGGCCAACGCCGGGGCCGCCGCCGCCGTGAGGCATGGCAAAGGTCTTGTGGAGGTTCAGGTGGCACACGTCGGCACCCATGTGGCCGGGGCTCGTGAGGCCCACCTGGGCGTTCATGTTGGCACCGTCCATGTAGACGAGGGCGCCCACACTGTGGATAATGTTGATAATCTCGAGGATGCCCTCTTCGAAGGCACCGTGGGTCGACGGATAGGTAATCATCAGGCAGCTGAGGGTATCCTTGTACTGCTCGGCCTTTGCCTTCAGGTCGTCGATGTCAACATCACCCTTATCGTTGCACTTCACCACGACCACCGTCATGCCGGCCTTAGCGGCAGAGGCGGGGTTGGTACCATGAGCGGAGGCGGGGATGAGGCAGACGTTGCGCTGCGGCTGGCCGTTGGCGATATGATAGTTGCGGATAACGGTGAGGCCACTGTACTCGCCAAAGGCACCCGAGTTGGGCTGCAGCGAGCAACCTGCAAAGCCGGTAACCACAGAGAGCCAGTTCTCGATATCCTTGATCATCTCGAGGTAACCCTGAGCCTGGTCAGCGGGCACGAAGGGGTGCATGCCGGCGAACTTGCTCCAGCTGAGTGGCATCATCTCGGCAGCGGCATTGAGCTTCATGGTGCAGGAGCCCAGCGGAATCATGGCGCGGTTGAGACTGAGGTCTTTTTCCTCAAGCATCTTGATGTAGCGCATCATGGAAGTCTCGTCGTGGAAGCGGTTGAAGATCTTCTGGGTGAGGAAAGCACCGTTGCGCTTCAGCTCGGCGGGAATGGCCTCGTCGGCGAACTTGCAGCAGCAGCCTTTGCACTCGAGGGCGGCGGCTTTCTTGCCGGCAGCTTCGGCCAGGCAGGCCACGATAGCGTCGAGGTCGACCTTCTCGGTGGTCTCGTCGATGGAGATGCCGATGCACTCGTCGCAGATATAGCGGAAGTTAATCTCGTGCTTCAGGGCCACTTCACGCACTTTGGCGGTGGGCACGGGGCACTGGAGGGCGAGGGTGTCGAAGTAGACACGGTTGTGCTGCTTGTAGCCGTACTGCTCGAGTTCCTGAGCCAGACGGTGGGCGCGAGCGCAGATACGGACGGCGATCTCTTTGATGCCTTCGGGACCGTGCCAGATGGCGTAGAAGGCGCTCATATTAGCCACGAGAGCTGCGGAGGTGCAGATATTCGAGGTAGCCTTGTCGCGTTTGATGTGCTGCTCACGCATACCGAGGGCCATACGGAGGGCAGGATTGCCTTTGGCATCGACGCTCCAGCCGATGATACGGCCAGGGAAGGCGCGCTTGAAGGTCTCGGTGAAAGCAAAGAAGCCGGCATGAGGACCACCGAAGCCCATGGGGAGACCGAAGCGCTGGGCGTTACCCACGGCACAGTCGGCACCCATCTCGCCGGGAGTCTTCATCAGGGCCAACGCCATCAGGTCGGTAGCCATGCAGACGAAGATGCCCTTCTCGTGGCATTTGCTGATGAAGCCCGTCCAATCCTGAGCCTCACCAAACTGGTTGGGATACTGCACGAAGGCGGCGAAGTAGCTGCCGTCGAGCTCGGTCTGAGCGGCCTTGCCGGTGACAATCTCGATACCGCGGGGAGCGGCATTGGTCTGCATCACGGCCAGCGTCTGGGGCAGGATACCCTCGTCGACGAACACCTTGCAGATGCCGTCCTTCACAGCCTGACGGCTGCGGCTGTTGTAGAACATAATCATAGCCTCGCCGGCGGCGGTGGCCTCGTCGAGCAGACAGGCGTTGCTCAGCGGCATGCCGGTCATGCTGGCAATCATGGTCTGATAGTTCATCAGGGCTTCGAGACGACCCTGCGAAATCTCCGTCTGGTACGGGGTGTAGGAGGTGTACCAGCCGGGGTTCTCGAAGACGTTGCGCATGATGACGGCAGGAGTGATGGTGCCGTAGTAACCCATACCGATGTAGCTCTTGTACATCTTGTTCTTCTGGGCCAGCGAGCGCACATGGTTGAGGAACTGGAACTCGCTCATGCCTTCGGGCAGGGGCATAGGCTCTTTGAGACGGATGGCGGCGGGCACAGCCTTCTCGATGAGCTCGTCCATAGATTTCACACCGATAACGTCGAGCATCTTCTGCTCTTCGGCGGGATTGGAAACGCCATTATGGCGTGTTACAAAACTATTATTATTCATAAATATATATATTATTTATTTCTTTATTTTCAATCCAAAACATAAGTCGACATGATAGTCGAATTTCACATTGCCAACATAAAGAACCGGCAGCGAATGACACGCTTGATGGTCTCCACGCGGACATAATATGTTCCCGTTGGGTAGCGGTGCATCTTGACATTTCCCTTACGTCCATCGCCCATATAGATGCACGAACCTTCACTATTATATACCGATACGGAAACAACCTCTTCCTCTCGTGGGAAGTTCCATTTCAAACTCTTTTTGTTGGAGTCAAAAGTGAGTTCCTTATAATCATTGATAGATACTGTCTCCTCCACGAAGTCGACCGTGTCGTGATTCACCTTGTAGCCCTCGGCATAGACTGTATCAATCCGATAAACTGTATCGTGAATAGCTATGGTATTGGTACTGCTGGTCTTGGCTGTAAGAGTGATATTGTCGTCCATCACAAAAACGCGCGGATTATCAGTATTACCATCACTCCATCCAATAAAACTATACCCTACAGCACAAACCGCCATGAGGTTGACGGTATCGCCATAAGCATAGTTTCCATTACCGACAATCACTCCCGCAACCTGATTGTCCAGCGTGGCATTGACTGTGAAACGGCACTGGCCCGACGAAGCAAAGGGGGCATAGGCCTGCCACTGCTCGTTTCGCAGATAACGCTCCTTACTCACACAGGGAACACTAAAGGTAACCTGACTAGAGAGATCGGAGAAAGTCGTGGTGGCAATCTCTGGAGGAATATAGGTGTTCAGCGTGACACGTTTCATCCCTATACAGTGATAGAAAGCCCTCTCCCCTATTGTTTTCACCGAGTTTCCGATGGTGACCGCCTTGAGAGCATGGCACTGATGGAACGCACATTCACCAACTGTCGCCACCTGGTCGGGAATTACCAGATTGCCCGATAAGCTACTACAATAGGCAAAAGCATAACTGCCTATGTATTTCAGCGATTCGGGAAGTGTCGATATACTCTTGATGGCATCGACTCCACAGAAGGCATAGTCCGGAATCCGGGTAACACCTTCGTCGATAATCACTCTCTTTAAATTACGGCAGTTGCCAAATACAGTGGAACTCATCGCCCCACCCATAAACTCACAATTCTCGGCTTGAAAACGAACTTCGGGCAAGTTGGCGCAACCATAAAAGGCTGAGTTTCCAATCGACTTGACATTCCGACCGATGGTAACTCGTTCGTTAAGACCACTACATCCATTAAAGGCATAGGCCTCTATGTGCTCTATCGTCGCCGGCATCATCACCATGATGAGGTCGGTACAACCCGAGAAAGCTCCAGCGCCAATAGCTGTCACAGTGTACATTATCCCATCATGGCGTACCTCCATGGGTATGGACAAAGCACCCGACGGCTTACTGTTCCCCATATAATAGTCGCGACCTTCCGAATTATTGGGAGGGACAACCATCACCTCTCGTTTATTCGCATCCGTAATACTGAAATAGAGGATATTTCCATTGGCCAGTTGGACGGAGAAGTCCTGTGCCTTCAGGGTGTGGAAAGTAGGAAAAAGGAAAGCCATGCTGACACATGCCAGCATAACTTTCCTGATTTTTTCCCAAAATACCACTTTCATCTTAACCTTTTCACTTTAGAGTTTAGGACCGGCGGCGACAAGAGCCTTGCCGGCTTCGTTGTGGGTGAACTTGACGAAGTTCTTGACGAAGCGGTCGGCGAGGTCGCGGGCCTTTTCGTCCCACACCTTGGCGTCGGCATAGGTGTCGCGCGGGTCGAGAATCTTCGGGTCAACGCCGGGCAGCGAAGTGGGCACCTCGAAGTCGAAGTAAGGAATCTTCTTGGTTTCGGCCTTGAGAATACTGCCATCGAGGATAGCGTCGATGATTCCACGGGTGTCCTTAATGGAGATGCGCTTGCCGGTACCGTTCCAGCCGGTGTTGACCAGATAGGCCTTGGCGCCGCTCTTCTCCATGCGCTTCACCAGCTCCTCGGCGTACTTGGTGGGGTGCAGCTCGAGGAAGGCCTGGCCGAAGCAGGCGCTGAAGGTGGGCGTGGGCTCGGTGATACCGCGCTCGGTGCCGGCCAGCTTGGCGGTGAAACCGCTCAGGAAGTAGTATTTGCACTGGTCGGGCGTAAGGATGCTCACGGGGGGCAGCACGCCAAAGGCGTCGGCCGAAAGGAAGATGACGTTCTCGGCGGCGGGACCGGCGCTCTTACCGTGCACCGGCAGGACAATCTTCTCGATATGGTCGATGGGATAGCTCACACGCGTGTTCTCGGTGACGCTCTTGTCCTTGAAGTCAATCTTGCCGTCTTTGTCGACAGTCACATTTTCCAGCAGGGCGTTGCGACGGATGGCGTTGTAGATGTCGGGCTCGCTTTCCTTGTCGAGATTGATGACCTTGGCGTAGCAGCCGCCCTCGAAATTGAAGACGCCCTCATCGTCCCAGCCGTGCTCGTCGTCGCCGATGAGGAGGCGCTTGGGGTCGGTGGAGAGGGTGGTCTTGCCGGTGCCGCTGAGGCCGAAGAAGATAGCCGTATGCTCGCCATTCATGTCGGTGTTGGCAGAGCAGTGCATGGCTGCGATACCCTGCAGGGGCAGATAGTAGTTCATCATGCTGAACATACCCTTCTTCATCTCGCCGCCGTACCAGGTGTTGAGGATCACCTGCTCACGGCTGCTGACGTTGAAAGCCACGCAGGTGTCGCTGTTGAGCCCGAGAGCCTTATAGTCGTCGACCTTGGCCTTGCTGGCGGCATAGACGGTGAAGCTGGGCGTGAACTCTTTCAGCTCCTCGGCGGTGGGTTTGATGAACATGTTGGTCACGAAATGTGCCTGCCATGCCACCTCCATGATGAAGCGGACGGCGATGCGGGTGTCCTTGTTGGCACCGCAGAAGGCGTCGACCACGAAGAGGTTCTTGCCGCAGAGCTGCTTCTTGGCCAGACCCTTGACGTGTGCCCAGACTTCCTCGCTCATGGGGTGGTTGTCGTTCTTGTACTCGGGGGTGGTCCACCAGACGGTGTCCTTCGACTTCGCATCCATGACGATATATTTGTCCTTGGGCGAACGGCCGGTGTAGATGCCGGTCATGACGTTGATGGCATCGAGTTCGGTGAGCTGACCCTTGTCGTAGCCGGTCAGGGCAGGATCCATCTCGTAGTTGAACAGCTCCTCGTACGAGGGGTTGTGGCGAAGCTCCTTAACGTCGGTGATACCGAGAGTTTCGAGGTCTTTTCTTATCTTTTCAGTCATGGTATTATTTTTAGATCCTATAGGGCTTATAAGGCTTAGAGCACTTATATGCCCTATAGGACTTATTGATTATTCCTTATTTTTTTCTTGCATCATTGATAGCGGCCTGGGCGGCGGCGAGACGTGCCACGGGGACACGGTAGGGGCTGCAGCTCACATAGTTGAGACCGGCATGGAAGAAGAATTCGACTGACTTGGGATCGCCGCCATGCTCACCGCAGACACCGCACTTGAGGTTCTGACGGGTGCTGCGGCCACGGTTGACACCAAGCTCAACGAGTTGGCCGACACCTTCCTGGTCGAGGGTGTTGAACGGGTCGGCGGGGATAATCTTCTGGTCCACATAGTCCTTGACAATGGCGTTGACATCGTCGCGGCTGAATCCGAAGGTCATCTGCGTCAAGTCGTTGGTGCCGAAGCTGAAGAACTCGGCGACCTGCGCGATCTTGTCGGCAACGAGGGTGGCGCGCGGAATCTCTATCATGGTGCCGAACATGTAGTTGATGGTGACACCATACTTGGCCTCGACTTCGGCCTTGATGGTGTTGGCGATTTCTTTCTGGTGTTCGAGTTCCTTGACGTTGATGGTGAGGGGCACCATGATTTCGAGCTTGGGATTGTGGCCTTCCTTCATCAGCTCGGCGGTGGCGCTGAAGAGGGCACGGAACTGGACACGGGTAATCTCGGGATAAATGATGCCAAGACGGACGCCGCGGAGACCCATCATGGGGTTGACCTCGTGGAGGGCGTCGACACGCTTCTTGACCTCCTCGTAGGAGATCTTCAGTCGCTTGGCGACCTCTTTCATCTTCTCCTCGCCCTGGGGTGCGAACTCGTGCAGCGGGGGATCCATGAGGCGGAAGGTCAACGGCTTGCCGTCGAGGACCTTGAGGGTGGCCTTGGCATATTCGCGGATGTCGGGCTCGAGCTCGTCGAGGGCGGCGATACGCTCCTCGCGGGTGTCGCTGAGTATCATGTTGCGAAGCTTCTCGAGGGGCTTTTCGCTGTTCTTGCCATAGAACATGTGTTCGATGCGGAACAGACCGATACCTTCGGCACCGAAGCTGACGGCACGGAGGGCGTCGTCGGGATTGTCGGCATTGGTGCGGACTCCCATGGTGCGGAACTTGTCGACCAGCAGCATGAACTTCTGGAACAGCGGGTTCTCGGTGGCATTGATCATCTTGATCTCCTCGGCATAGACCCAGCCTTTGGTGCCGTTGAGGGCAAGCAGGTCACCCTCCTTGAACACCTTGCCGTTGATGTAGACGAAGCCTTTCTCGAAGTCGATCTTGACGGCGTCGCATCCGACGATGCAGCACTTGCCCCAGCCACGGGCCACAAGGGCGGCGTGCGAGGTCATGCCTCCACGGGCGGTGAGGATGCCGTCGGCGGCACGCATACCCTCGACGTCCTCGGGGTTGGTCTCCTCGCGGACGAGGATGTTCTTCACGCCGGCAGCGGCATATTCCTTGGCTTTCTCCGAGCTGAGGGCTATGATGCCGACAGCACCGCCGGGACCTGCGGGCAGACCCTTGGCGATGACTTCGCGCTTCTTCTCGTCCTCGGCGTCGAGGATGGGGTGCAGCAACTCGTCGAGCTGCGAGGGGGATATGCGCATGACGACTTCCTGCTCGTCGATGAGTTTCTCATTGAGCATGTCGAATGCCATGGTGAGGGCGGCGACACCGGTGCGTTTTCCGACGCGGCACTGCAGCATGTAGAGCACGCCTTCCTGAATGGTGAACTCGATGTCGAGCATGTCGTGGTAGTTGTGCTCGAGGGTCTGGCGGATGTCGCAGAGCTCCTTATAGGTCTCGGGCATAAGCTCCTGCATCGAGTGCATGTTCTTGTTCTGCTCGTTCTTGGTGTCGTCGTTGAGGGGATTGGGGGTACGAATGCCGGCCACGACATCCTCGCCCTGGGCGTTGATGAGCCACTCGCCGTAGAACTGGTTGTCGCCGGTGGCGGGGTTACGCGTGAAGGCGACACCGGTGGCGCTGTTGTCACCCATGTTGCCGAAGACCATGGCCTGAACGTTGACAGCGGTACCCCAGTCGTCGGGAATGCCCTCAATCTTGCGGTAGCTGACAGCCTTCTTGCCGTTCCAGCTCTTGAAGACTGCCTTGATGCCGCCTTCCATCTGGGCGCGGGCATCGTCGGGAAACTCGGTGCCAAGCACCTCTTTCACTTTCTTCTTGAACTCCTCGGCCAGGAACTTCAGGTCGTCGGCGGTGAGCTCGGTATCGCTCTTGAAGCCTTTTTTCTCTTTGTACTCGTCGAGCATGTCGTCGAGCTGCTTGCGGATGCCCTTGCCGTCGGCGGGCTCGATGCCTTCCGACTTCTCCATGACGACGTCGGCGTACATCATGATGAGGCGGCGGTAGGAGTCGTAGACAAAGCGGGGATTGCCGGTCTTCTTGAGCATGCCGGGGATTGTCTTGCTGCTCAAGCCGATATTGAGGACGGTGTCCATCATGCCGGGCATAGAGCTACGTGCACCTGAGCGGCAGGAGACGAGCAGGGGGTTCTCGGGGTCATCATAGCGCATACCCATGATGTTCTCAACATTCTTCATTCCGTTCCAAACCTCGTCCATGAGGCCTGAAGGCAGCTGGCAGTTGTTGTCATAGTAAGCAGTGCAGCATTCGGTGGTGATGGTGAGACCGGCGGGGACGGGGAGTCCGAGCAGACACATCTCGGCAAGGTTGGCACCCTTGCCACCGAGCAGGTTCTTCATGTCGGCCTTGCCTTCGGCAGTTTTGCCGCCAAAAGTGTAAACGTATTTTGTCATAATGTGTGATAAAAAATTAATTGACAGTATGTTAATTTATATTACTCGTAAAAATTAAAAATGCAAATATAATAAAAAAAATGAATAGTGAAAAGCGATGAGTGAAAAGTGATAAATCCGGCTGCGGGCGAGGACGCCCGCGTACCAATCAAGCACTCAAGCAATCAAGCAATCAAGCAATCATTTTGTCGTGCCTGGACGTCCTCTACCATTCCACCTTCCAGTCGCCCTCTTTCTCCTCCCTGTCGGGGTCGTACTCCTCCTCGCGGTCCATACGGTCGCGCACACGGAAAAGCTTGCCCAACCAGTCGTCCTTCTTCGACTTCTTCTTGCCGGGGTTGGCCTTGTCCTCCTCTATTATCTTGCTTATCTCGACGACGAAATTCTGCACGTAACGCTGCGAGACATTCTCGTCGTGATGGATGCTGGCGCCGGAATAGTAGTGGCGTATTATCGAGTCGTAGGCTATCCCTAACCCCACCATGCGTATGGTGCCCTCCTGGCTCAGGCCAACGCCATGTCCATAGCCGTGGCCGTTCAGTATCACATCGCCACTCTTGGGGTCGGTGGTCACCGAGAAGAATGTCGACTTGAGGCCGAAGTCTGTCCTCACCCTGGTGAGCTGGACCCCGAGAATCTTGGCCTGCCGCTCAGTCTGCGTGAACGAGAGCAGGGTATTGCGTACGTCGGCATCCTGCGTGTTGAGCTTGTGTGTCTTGGCAAAATAGTTGAGCCATTTTTCGCGTGGCACCACCTTGATCCAGTCGCTTTGCCGCATACGGAACGAGAAGGTGTCTTTCACCGAACGCAGGTAAGGCAGCGCGGCTCGCCACACATCCTCCGAGTTGGCCGTCTGGCCTCCGGAGTTGGAGTGGAACGGCGTGTCGATAAGATTGCCGTCCTTGTCGACGATGGTCTCTCCGCTCGACTGCATGGTGCCCAGCATGATGTCGGGACGTACACAGCGGTTCTGGTAGGCCTGGCAGTGCACATAGTCGCAGAAATTGTAGCCGTCGGCACGATGTTTCTTCATGTTGCGTAGCGCCCACGTGCGCGAGATAATGGCCTGCACACGGAAGATGTCGCTCTGCTTACCATATATCTCCGACTGCACCACGCCGGCGAGGTAGGTCTCGAAGTCGACATCGTTGATTACACGCAGGTTGCTACGGTCGAAGGCCGTGACTATCAGGTCGCCCTCGTAGGTGCGCTGCTTCACCCCCTTGGGGTTGAGGCATAGGATACATGCCGTGTCGGTGGCCCGCAACACGGCACTGTCGAACGTGCCATAGCTGTAGCCATTCACCGCTATGGCAACGCCCTTGCCAGCCGCCGGCTTGATTTCGACAGTCATACCTTCGCCCAGGTCCGGCTCGAGAAGCTGGCTGTCGCCATAAAGCGTGTAGACTCCAAGGTCGAACGACACATAGATGGCCTCTATCCTGTTGTTGGAGAAGAGCCTGACGGTGACACGCTCGGCATGGAGCATGGCTGCCGCCGACAGTAGTAATAACAAGATGAACAATCGTTTCATAAGTGGTCTGTCAAAAAAAAACGATGCGGGACAATGATACACAACTCTATTTCTCACGGGCTTGACGAATGACAATATCGGCCGTACGGTCGGACGCCCCCTTGCCGCCAAGCAGCTCATCCACCCTCTCATAGCCTTCGAGGATTTGCTGGCGTGATTCACCGCAGATCTTGTTGAATTCCAGGTCGAGTCTCTCAACATTGAAATCGCCCTGTATCAGTTCAGCGACAACAGGCGCATCGGCAATGAGGTTGACAAGAGAGATGTACTTGATGCTGTCGCCAATCAGAACCCTGGCGATTGCAGCCGAAAGCTTGTTGCACTGGTAGCACACCACCTGCGGCACCTTGAACAAGGCCGTCTCGAGCGTGGCGGTGCCGGAACAGACCAGAGCGGCATGGCTCGCCGCAAGTATGTCGTAGGTACGGTCGTAGACAATCTCCACATTGCCGCAGCCTGCGGGGATATACCTATTGTAGAACTCCTCCCCTATCAGGCTCATACCGGCAACAATGAATCGATAGTCGGGATGCCGCTCGGCAACCCGCACCATCACCGGCAGCATACGGCCTAGCTCCATTTTACGGCTCCCGGGCAAGATGGCGACGGTTTTCCTCACTTCCTTTCCTCCCGCATCATTCAGCAGCGGCCCTTCCCCCTGCCCCTCCTGCCTGTACCTCTCTACCTCGTCAAGCAGCGGATGTCCCACATATACTGCCTGTGGCATCACACCTGGCTTGTAGAATTTCTGCTCGGTCGGTAGTATGTAGCAGAGCTTGTCGAGGTCGTGACGCATCGAGCGGAGCCTCCCTTTCTTCCATGCCCATACCTGCGGAGATATGTAATAGACATTACGGTAGCCTTTCTTATGGGTGTACTTGGCTATCTTGAGGTTGAAACCGGGATAGTCGATGAAAACGACTACATCAGGGTCGAAGGCCTGTATGTCGCGCTTGCAAAAGCTTATGTTGCCCATTACCGTGCCAAGATGCGACACCACCTCGACGATGCCCATGATGGCCAAGTCGCGGATATGGCGTGCCATCGAGCCATCCTCACTCACGGCCTGCTTCATGCGGTCGCCGCCCCAATAGCGTATCTCCGCCTCGCGGTCCCTGCGGCGAAGGGCTGCGACCAGGTTGGCTCCATGCAGGTCTCCCGACGCCTCACCGGCAATAATGTAATATTTCATTGCTTGATTGTTTGATTGTTTGATTGCTTTGTGGAGGTGAATTGAACGGATTAGGGATGTCTCCTATCAAAAAATCGCTAGTAAAAAAGAGAAATAAAAGAGGAGAATCGAGGCATACTCTGCAATAATTCAATCAATAAATCCCGTTTTATTGTTAGTGATATTATATGCAAAGATAGACAAAAAATAAGTGAAAAACATCCATAGTGGAAAAAAATAACAGACATTTAATCATCGTCCTCGTTCCAACCCTCGGTATTAGGAATAGCAACGCAATCTCACGTCGGTTCCGTTTTTTTCCCACCTTTGCATTCTCCCTTTGTTCATTGCACCGCGATTCCATCGCAGATTCACTTTTAGTATCACCTTCCGCACACTCGCCCCTATCTCCTCCACTCCGTTGGCATGGTTGATGGCACTCAACAGCCTCTTCACCTCGCCACCGCTCAGCTCGTCCATCCACTTGCCTTGTACCAGTATCCTCGCCAGGTCGCTCACCCTCTTCACCGTGCCGCGGTCATAGC
>JAFSKP010000056.1 GCA_017448905.1 Bacteroidales bacterium
CAGAGGACTGAAAATCCTTGTGTCACTGGTTCAATTCCAGTCAATGCCACAACAAGAACGCAAAGGAGGCTCAGAGATGTGCCTCCTTTTTTGTTTTAAAGCACGCCCCGTCCCCGCCATGCGGGAGGAGGCGGCAGAAAGGTTGGGAATAATTGTATCAGTAGCTATGACAAAAGTATTGGTTGTTGACGACGAGCAGGATTTGTGCGACATTCTGCGTTTCGACCTTGAAAGCGAGGGCTACGAGGTGACCACCTGCGGCGATGCCGAAGGGGCACTGGCGCTGCTGACGGAACCTACAGAGCCGCAGTTTGACCTGATACTGCTGGATGTGATGATGGACAAGATGTCGGGATTCGAGCTGGCCAGCAGACTACGTGCCGCAGGCGACAACACGCCGGTGATTTTCCTCACCGCCCGCGACAGCCACGACGACCAGCTGAAGGGGTTTGAATGCGGCGCCGACGACTACATCACCAAACCCTTCTCGTTCGACACCGTGCTGGCACGGGTACGGGCCGTACTGAAACGGACCGCCGCACCGGCAGCCAAGACCGCCACACCGACGACACAGGACGACGGCAAGATATGCTGCGGGGGCGTTGTGATAGACCCCGGCAGGCAGAGCGTCACGGCGGCAGGTCGCGGTGTGGAGCTGACTAGGCGCGAATACGGTATACTGTGCCTCATGGCTGAGAACCCGAACATTTATTTCACCCGCGAGGAGATTATGACCCGCGTATGGCCCGAGGACGCCCTGGTAAACGACCGGAGCGTGGACGTCCACATTGCAAGGCTGAGGAAGAAACTGGGCAGCGAGGGGCGCCGTATTGTGAACCGCACGGGGTTCGGATACACCATGCAGGCCTAGCACCGCACAGGTAGCGTCAAGGCTGCGGCTGACATCCCTCCCCCAAAACCCGACAAGACAACGACAGGACTATGAATATTGACGTTTCGCTTTTCACTATCACGACGGTGCTGCTGGCAGCGGCACTTGCCACGGTGGCATGGATGTGGGCAAGGCTGAGGAAGCGGGTGAAGGCCGAACAGCAACTGCGCGAGGAAGCGGAGGTTCGCGAACGGCAGTTTGCCGCCGAACAGGAGCGCAACCGCCGGCTGAAGCAGGAGATGACCAACAACATCGCACACGAGTTGAAGACCCCTGTGAGCTCGATCAGGGGATACCTGGAGATACTCCTGGGCGACAGACCGGTGAGCGAGGAACAGCGCCGCCACTTCATGGAGCGATGCTACAGCCAGACGCTCAGGCTGTCGGACCTGATAAACGACGTGGCCTTAATCAACAAACTGGAGGAGGGCAACGACCTCTTCACCCGCGAGAAGATAGACCTGTGCGAACAGGCCGAGGAGGCAATCAAGGAGTTGAGGCTGGAAGCCGAGAAGCACAGTATCACCATCGAGAACCGGCTGGAGGAGGGCATGACCGTCGACGGCAACGGACTGCTGGTGTATTCGATATTCCGCAACCTGATAGAGAATGCCATCGTGTATGCCGGCGACGGCTGCCAAGTGGGCATCGAGAGCTACAAGCCCAGCGACGGGACCCACTATTACCTCCATCTCTACGACACCGGACGCGGCGTGCAGAACGAGTTCCTGCCACGATTGTTTGACCGGTTTGTACGCATCGAGGAGGGACGCAGCCGCAAGAACGGCGGCACCGGGCTGGGATTGTCGATAGTGAAGCACGCCGTGCTGTTCCACGGTGGCGACATCTATGTAAAGAACCGCGACGGCGGAGGGCTCGAGTTCTTCTTCTCACTGCGCCGACGGGCGGCGGAATAGCCTTTTGGCAACATCGTGTAAACAAAACAACAACAGTATATGCATATCACACCTATTCAATTACGCTTTAACGACATCGACCAGATGGGGCACGTGAATAATGCCGTCATCATGGAGTTTTTCGACTTGGGGAAATCGGAGTATTTCACCGCCATAGGGCTGCCGCCCGAGGAGGGAGAGTTCACGGTGATGGTGGTGCGTGTAGAGGTGGACTTCCACAAGCAGATACGGTATCACGACCACGTGCATGTGACCACCTCGGTGGACCACTTCGGCAACAAAAGTCTGGCCGTGCGCCAGCAGGTGGTGGACGACACCACCGGCGAGGCTTATGCCAGCTGCCGCACCGTGATGGCAGGATACAGCCGCAGCACACACCGCGGAGCGGTAATTCCTGACACAATAAAAGAAAAGATTCTGCGTTATGAACAAAGCGGGCAGCCGCAGGAATGAGGGCAACTGATTTCGCGGCGCGTGCCAAGAAATAATGCAACGTACTATGAAGAACAGAGTATTAATAGTTTACACCGGTGGCACCATCGGCATGGTGCAGGACGAGAGGGGCTCGCTGAGGCCTTTCCCGATGGAACACATCTACGATTTGCTCCCCGAACTGCGCAAATGCCCCTATACCGTCGACACTTATCAGATGGAACGCATCATCGACTCGTCGAACATGAAACCCGATTTCTGGGTGGACATAGCAGAGATTATTGAGAAGCGGTATGACGACTATGACGGCTTTGTGGTGCTGCATGGCACGGACACAATGGCCTATACGGCATCGGCGTTGAGCTTCATGTTCAAGAATCTGTCTAAGCCGATTATCCTGACCGGCAGCCAGCTGCCAATGGGCGTGCTGCGTACCGACGGGCGAGAGAACATCATCTGTGCCCTTGAACTGGCCTCGTGCCGCGAGGCGTTCATCCCCGAGGTGTGCCTGTTCTTCGAAAACCACTTGTATCGTGGCAACCGCAGTACAAAGGTGAGCGCGGAGAATTTCGACGCATTCATGAGTTTCAATTACCCATCGCTGGCCAAAGCAGGCATCAACTTCAGTTTCAAACCCCACCTGTTCCTTCCCAAGGGGGAGAAACCGCTGGAGGTGAGAAAACGGTTCGACCGCAACATTGCAGTGCTGAAACTCTTCCCGGGCATCACCCCGGAGGTGGTGAAAGCCATACTGGGAGCCGAAGGGTTGCACGGCGTGATTGTGGAGACCTTCGGCAGCGGCAACGCTCCTACCGAGCCGTGGTTTATCGAGGCGATGGAGGATGCACTGCAGCGCGGCGTGATTGTGTTGAACGTGACACAGTGCAAGGCGGGCTCGGTGGTGATGTGCCAGTACGAAGCCAGCTGCGAGATGAACCGCATCGGCATCATAGGCGGCAAAGACATCACGCTGGAGGCTGCCGTGACCAAGATGATGTACCTGCTGGGGACTTACCCCGACGACCTCGACCACGTGCGCAAGTGCCTGGGCGTGTCGCTGAGGGGTGAGATGTCGGAGAATTGAAACAAGTGAATTGACAACCTAATACGAGTGCCTTGAGAAGGAAGATTCTTTTGTATGCGTTAGTGATGTTGTGCCTGCCTTGCGCGATGCAGGGGCAGACGCGGGCTGCATTCCTAGGGTCGTTTGACAACAGATTGCTGCACTGGGGTATACAGGTGGGCTATACCCAGTCGAAATTTGACCTTCGCTTCTCGGAAAACGACACGCTGAGACAGACCATACAGGGCGTGACATCGTATTACAGCCCCGGATTCCACATCAACGTGATTGGCGACTTGCGTCTGAACGACAATCTCAACCTCCGCCTCCTGCCTGGCATAACCCTGATAAGCAGGGATATGGCCTACAGCTGGTCGGAGGCGTACACATCCACCCACTGGAAATACGACTTGCGGCGCACCGTGGAGTCGGTTTACGGAGAAATCCCCATAGAGCTGAAGTTCCGTGCCAAGCGGTACACCAACTTCCGTCCCTACCTGACTGCCGGAGCCAGCTGGGGGTTCGACTTCGCTTCGCTGCGGAAAAACAAGAATAACAACGACGAGAGCATTATCAGACTGAACGCGATAGACCTACGGTACACGGCAGGCGTCGGGTTTGATTTCTTCCTGCGCTATGTGAAGTTTGCCATTGAGCTCAAGATGGCTTTCGGATTGATAGACCTGAAGGTGATGGACGACGACTACTATACCCAGTCGACAAACAGCCTATTGTCGCGCACCTTTATGCTCTCGTTCACTTTCGAGGGGGGCTTATGAGAAAGACACTCGACATCGACCTCAGCCCCGAGGAATACTTCACTCCTGACTTGATGCTGCAGGCTGTGGCCCGCAAAGCAGGCCTGCAGACCGACGATGTAAAGCATGTGGAAGTGCTGCGACGCAGTCTCGACTCGCGTCGCGGCATCCGCTACCACACCACCGTGGAGGTGTATTGCAACGAGGACTACACCCCACGCGACTATCGCGGCCACTACCAAGACTGCCATACGAAAGCAGCGGTCATCATAGTGGGTGCCGGCCCGGCGGGACTATTTGCCGCCTTGCGTGCGCTTGAGGTGGGGCTGAAACCCATCGTCATAGAACGGGGGCAGCCGGTGGAGCAGCGCCGACTTGATATCGCCCAGTTAGGACGGACCCGACAGGTGAACCCTGAGAGCAACTGGTGTTTCGGCGAAGGGGGTGCGGGTACCTACTCCGACGGGAAGCTGTACACGCGCAGCACCAAGCGTGGAAATATCGACTATGTGCTGCAACGCTTTATAGAACACGGTGCCGACCCCGCTATAGCTATCGACGCCCACGCCCATATCGGTACGGACAAGCTGAGCGGAATCATCGCCAACATGCGTCGCACCATCGAAGACCACGGGGGCGAATACCATTTCTCCACCTGTGTGTCCGACCTGATTGTGGAACGCGAAGGAGCACAATTAACTGTAAAAGGTGTGCGGGACACGGCCGGCAATACATACAGCGGCAACGCGGTAATCCTTGCCACCGGCCACTCGGCCCGCGACATATACCGTCTGTTTGCCGACAAGGGATGGATGTTGGAGGCCAAACCGTTTGCCCTCGGCGTGAGGGTGGAACACCCGCAAAGCCTCATTAACGAGATACAATACCACCGTTCGCCAGCCATGCGTTTCCTGCCTCCGGCGGCCTATAGCCTCACCACACAGGTAGAAGGCCACGGGGTGTTCTCGTTCTGCATGTGTCCGGGAGGGGTGATTGTGCCTGCCGCCACCGCAGAAGGGCAGCAGGTGGTGAACGGCATGAGCAACTCGAAACGCAACTCGCCCTATGCCAACAGCGGCATCGCCGTTACCGTGGGGCTTGAGGATGTACCACAATATGCCAACGAGGGTGCACTGGCGTTGCTCCGTTTCCAACAGGAGGTGGAGCAGGCCGTCTATCAAGCAGCCGGCAACACGATTTCGGCCCCCATCCAACGGCTCACCGACTTCTGTCAAAGCCGCCCGAGCCAGCGCAACAACAAGAGCAACTACCTCGGTCCCACGGTGGACTGCCCGATACACCAGTTGCTGCCGCCTTTCGTGGTCAGCTGTCTACAGCAGGGACTACAGCTGTTCGACCGCAAGATGCACGGATTCTACACTGCGCAGGCGAGTGTACTGGCAGTGGAAAGCCGTACCTCGTCGCCAGTACGCATCCCGCGCGACGAGACCATGCAGCATCCACAACTGCGCCGTCTTTATCCCTGCGGTGAAGGGGCTGGATATGCCGGCGGTATCGTCTCTTCGGCCCTCGACGGCATCAACGCCATCAATGCACTACAACCACTAATCCCACTCCCCAATCATGGACTTTGAATTAAAATCCGACTTTGCCCCCATGGGCGACCAGCCCGAAGCCATCCGCCAGCTGGTGGAAGGCGTACGCAGCGGTCAGCGCGCGCAAGTGCTGCAAGGTGTTACCGGCAGCGGCAAGACCTTTACGGTGGCCAACGTCATCGCCCAGCTGCAGCGTCCCACGCTGGTGCTCAGCCATAACAAGACCCTCGCCGCCCAGCTCTACGGCGAGTTCAAGCAGTTCTTCCCGAACAACGCTGTCGAATACTTCGTCTCCTACTACGACTACTATCAGCCAGAGGCTTACATCGCCGCCACCAACACTTATATTGAAAAAGACCTGGCAATCAACGACGACCTCGACAAACTCCGCCTGCGTGCCTCCTCGGCCCTGCTGAGCGGACGGCGCGACGTCATCGTGGTCAGTTCGGTGAGCTGCATATATGGCATCGGCAACCCCGATGAGTTCAAGCGCGGCACTGTGAACATCAAAGTAGGCCAGCGCATCACCCGCGACAACCTCCTTATGCAACTGCTGGACGGGCAATACGTTCGCAACGAGATAGAGTTCACCAACGGCCGTTTCCGCGTCAAGGGCGACACGGTGGACATCTTCCCCTCCTTTGCCGATTTCTGTTTCCGCATCAGTTTCTGGGACGACGAGATTGAGAGCATAGAGAGCTTCGACCCCATCAGCGGCCACAAGATAGAGACCTTCACCGAAGCCACCATCTACCCTGCCAGCAACTTCCTCACCTCGAAAGACAACATGGCCGATGCCTTGCGGCAGATTCAGTCGGACATGTTTGAACGCCGCGACTATTTCTATTCCATCGACAAGCCCCTCGAGGCCAAACGACTTGAGGAGCGGGTCAACTACGACCTTGAGATGATACAGGAGCTGGGCTACTGCAGCGGCATAGAGAACTACTCACGCTATTTCGACGGCCGCTCAGAAGGCAGCCGCCCGTTCTGCCTTATCGACTATTTCCCCGACGACTTCCTCCTTGTGATTGACGAGAGCCATGTGACTGTACCCCAAATCGGCGCCATGTACGGCGGCGACCGCAGCCGAAAGACCTCCCTCGTCGAATACGGATTCCGGCTTCCCTCGGCACTCGACAACCGTCCCCTTACCTACGATGAGTTCTACTCCATCACCGGACAGACCATATATATCAGCGCCACACCAGCAAAATACGAGCTCAGCGAGGCCGAAGGCGTGGTGGTGGAGCAGATTATCCGTCCCACAGGTCTTCTGGACCCTGTGGTGGAAGTGCGTCCTGCCGTCAGTCAGGTAGACGACCTGCTCGACGAGATAGAAAAGACCGTATACAAACACGAGCGCGTTCTGGTCACCACGCTCACCAAACGCATGGCCGAGGAGATGACCTCCTACCTCCTCAATCTCGGTATCCGCAGTAAATACATCCATAGCGATGTGGACACCCTCGAACGCGTGGAAATCATGCGTGACTTGCGCATGGGTGTGTTCGATGTGCTGGTGGGTGTCAACCTGCTGCGTGAGGGACTCGACCTGCCCGAGGTGTCGCTTGTGGCCATCCTCGATGCCGACAAGGAGGGCTTCCTGCGCAGCGACCGTGCCCTTATCCAGACCATCGGCCGTGCCGCCCGCAATGTTCACAGCAAGGCCATCCTCTACGGCGACACGATTACCGGCAGCATGCAACGCGCCATAGACGAGACCAACCGTCATCGTGAGAAACAGATACGCTATAATTTGGAACATGGCATCGTGCCCCGCCAGATTGTGAAGAACACCGAGGCCATCATCGGCACCACCAGCGTCATCGAGCGTGCCGCCGAAGAGCATTATGAAGAGAAAGCACCTGAAGGCCCCAATATCCCCAATATCGCCGCCTCACCATACGCACTCAACACCCCGGCCCACGGTGGGAGCCATCAGCAACGAGCCTCCCGCACACAACAGCAGCCCTTGCCCGACACACCCGTACCGTTTGCCGCCGAGGAGACCACGAATACCGCACAGGAAGACGACCTGCAGTGGTGCAACAAGACCCAAGCCCAACTGCGCAAAGAGATTCGTGAAGCCCAACGCAAGATGCAGATAGCCGCCAAAGAGATGGACTTCATGTCCGCTGCCAAATATCGCGACCAAATCCGAGCCATGCAGAAAGCCCTCGAGACCGCCCGCTAGCCGCACACACTCTTCACTGCATCCCTAAAACATCTAGTATGGCTGTTGTTTGGTTCATCCCAAATTGGTCATCAGGGTTTATTTGTATCGAGCAGATTGGCCGCACCACCCACTCTTCGATTGTATAGAAAAACCTAAAGGAGGCAGGGCATTACCCTGTCTCCTTTAGGTTAATAGATTAAATTATCCGTGTCCTTTACTTAGTAGAGATGACCAGGAAACGGGTCTGCTCCCAGAACTTGGCGGGGTTGAGGATGCGGAGGTAGGAGACCACCTTATCGTCATTCTCGTCCATCACCAGCTCATAGCTGTTCTCGGGATGCTTGGAGACCACAAGAGCGCGCTTCATGTTGATAGGGATAGTGGTGACCTTGGTGCGGTCAATCTGAGTGAAACGGTCGAGGGGCATATCGCTGTTGGTACCCTGGCGACGGCCGATACCGATGAAACCACCGGCTTTGCTTACGATACCAGCCTCGTTAAGGTCGGAGTAGTTGCCAACCACATAGTAGGCACGGTTGGCTTCGGCGGTCTGCTGTTTGATGTACTGCTCTTTCTGCTCGTTGGAAGCGGTCAGGTCGCTGACATCCTGGTTGAGCTTCTTGATGATGACCTTGTTGTTCTCCAGTTCGGTGAGGAGCTGGGCAATCTGCGACTCCTGCTGGGCGATACGCTCTTCCTGACGGGAGACCAGTTCCTGAAGGCGGGTGCCCTCTTTGGTCTCGGTATTGATCTTTGCCTGGAGGCTGGCAATCTTCTGGCGGTTGGCGGCCATCAGGTTCTCAATGTCCTTAATCTGGGCACTGATCTGGCTCTTGACGTTAGGCTGGCCTTCCATATTGGCGCGACGCAGTTCCTGAACAGTATTGTAGCGAGAGTTGACAGCGGCCAGATTCTCTTCAATCTGATTGAGGGTGGCAAAGAGCGAATCGAGTTCAGTATCCTTGTTCTGGATAATCAAGGAGAGCGAGTCGTTTGTCTTGATGGCAGCGTCCAACTCGGCTTGGTGGGTGTTGCAAGCTGCAAAAACCATGGCAATCATGGCGAGAGATAATACCGATACAATTTTCTTCATGGCATTAATGTGTTTTGTTGTGTTTATTCCAATTTAATTTTCTAATCTATGCAATAATTTTATTTTTTTGCGTTATGTCAAAAACGAAGCATTCGCAGTTTTATTGCACCATTGTCAACGAAAGAATCATAATAAATCTAAAAAAAATGAAGAATACTGCCAAATACATCTTGATTATGACCATCGTCGCCATTGCACAGCCTGCCGCAGGGCAGAGCGCCAACCCGTTGCTGCAAGAGTGGAACACTCCCCACCAGACACCGCCCTTCAGCAAGATACGCAACGAGCACTATGCTCCTGCCGTGAAGGTTGCCATCAAGGAGGCCGAGGGCAACATCAAACACATCATCCGACAAAAGGAGGCTCCCACGTTTGAGAACACCATCGTCGCCCTGCAGACGGCCAGCGAACGGCTTGACCGGATCTGCAATGTGATGTTCAACATGAACGAGTGCAACACCAACACCGAGTTGCAGAACATCGTGATGGAACTAACCCCTGAACTGACGCGTTTCTCCAACAGCGTGGACATGAATCCGAAACTGTTCGAACGGGTTAAAACCATCTACGACCAGCGCGACAAGCTCGCACTCACCACCGAGCAGCGCACTTTGCTGGAAAAGACCTACAAGGGTTTTGTGCGCAACGGCGTAAACCTGAAAGGCAAAGAGAGGAAGACCTATGCCCGCAACAGCGAACGCCTATCGCAGCTGTCGCAGCAGATGAACCGGAATGTGCTGGCGGACAACAATAATTACATCCTCCATATCACCAAAAGCGAGGACTTGTCCGGTCTGCCAGAGAATGTGGTGGCCGCCGCACGGGCCGAGGCTCAGGAGCGCGGTATGGAGGGTTGGGTATTCACGCTTGCATACCCCTCATACGGTCCTTTTATCACCTATGCCGACAACCGCGACCTGCGCGAGCAAATGTGGCGTGCCTACAACAGTCGCGGCAACCGGGGCAACGAGAACGACAACAACGAGGTGATACGCGAGATGACCCATCTGCGCTACCAACAAGCCAAGATGCTGGGCTATGAGAATTACTGCGAGTATGTGCTGAGCGACCGCATGTGCGACACCCCCGAAAAGCTGGCCAAATTCCTTACCGACCTCTACAGTCAGGCCATGCCTTTCGCAAAAAAAGACCTTGACGAGGTATCGGACTTTGCACAAAAGCTCGGTGCCACGCTTCCGCTGCAACGCTGGGACTTCAGCTACTACAGCGAGAAGCTGAAGCAGCAGAAGTATGACTTCGACGCGGAACTGCTGCGTCCCTACCTGCAGATGGAGAAAGTGCGACAGGGCATCTTCGACCTGTACGGTCGCCTGTATGGAATCACCTTCCGCGAGACCAACAACATCGAGGTCTACCACCCCGACGTGAAGGTTTACGAGGTGATGGACGGCAACCGTTTCATGGGTGTGCTCTATCTGGACATGCACCCGAGAGCCAGCAAGCGCAGTGGTGCCTGGAAGACCACATTCCGCGAGCAGAGCAATATTGGAGGCAAACAGATTAGACCATTGGTGCAGGTGGTATGCAACTTCTCCAAACCCGTGGGAGACAAACCTTCGCTGCTGAGTTTCGACGAGATGGAGACCTTTATGCACGAGTTCGGACACGCCATGCACTGCCTTCTCACCGATTGCACCTACCCCAGCCTCAGCGGCACCAGCGTGAAGCGCGATTTTGTCGAAATGCCTTCACAGGTGATGGAGAACTGGTGCTACGAACCCGAGTTCCTCAACACCTTTGCCCGCCACTATCTTACCAACGACACCATCCCCGGCGATTACATACGCAAAATCAAGGCTGCAGAGAAATACCTGGCCGGATGGCTTTGCGTCCGTCAGCTGAACCTGGGATGGATTGACCTTGCATTCCACACACTGAAAGAACCCATCGAGGGACGCATAGACGAATACGAGCACTCACGTATGAAGGAACTGCAGCCCATCGTGAAAGGCACCTGCACCAGCACAGCCTTCACCCACATCTTTGCTGGTGGCTATGCTTCAGGGTACTACGGCTACAAATGGGCCGAAGTGCTTGACGCCGACATCTTCTCTAAATTCAAACGGGAAGGCATCTTCAACAAAGCAACCGCCGAGTCATTCCGTCACGAGATTCTGTCGAAAGGGAGCACCGAACACCCCTCTGTGCTGTTCCGCAACTTCATGGGGCGCGACCCGGACAACAATGCCTTGCTGATTCGATGCGGTTTCATCCAAGAAGCCTTTATCCCTTCCCCCATTAAACATTAACCTTATTAAACATGAACGAAATCTACGCAAAACAGATACTAAAGATATTTGCCAACAACCCCTTCGACACCTTCAACCACAAACAGATAGCCTCGCGCCTCGGCGCCCACGACAAGGGTAGCCGCCAGTTGGTTCTTGCCACCATGCAGGAACTGGCAGAGGACAAAATACTGGTTGAGGACGACAACGCTCACGGCAAATTCAAAATCAACCCCAAGAACATCAACGACGACCTGCTGCCGAAAAACTATATTGTCGGCACCATCGACATGAAGCAGACCGGCAAAGCCTACGTCATACCCCAGGACGAAGGCCTCGAGGATGTCCTCATCACTCCGAACAACACCCGCCACGCCCTGCACGGCGACACCGTGAAAGTGCTGATGTTCCCGCAACGCAAGATGCACAAACCCGAAGGCCAGGTGGTAGAAATACTACATCGCGCCCGCACCCGTTTCGTCGGAATCATTCAACGGCAGGACCGCTTTGCCTTCTTGGTGAGCGACAGCCGTTCGATGGTAGTGGACATCTTCATCCCTCTCAACGAACTGGCCGGTGCCACCGACGGCGAGAAAGCCCTGGTGGAGATGACCGACTGGCCAGAGCGCATGAACAACCCTGTGGGACGCGTCATCAAACGGCTCGGCCGCCCGGGCGACAACAACGTGGAGATGCAGTCCATCCTCGCCGAATACGACTTCCCGCTCGACTTCCCGCCACAGGCAGAGAAAGAGGCCGAGCACATCCTCCCTCCTACCGAGAAGGATTATGAAGACCGTAAGGACTTCCGCTCCGTCACCACTTTCACCATCGACCCCGAAGATGCCAAGGACTACGACGATGCCCTCTCCTTCCGCACACTGCCCAACGGCAACATGGAGGTGGGCGTACACATCGCCGATGTATCCCACTATGTTAAACCCGGCACCGCCATCGACCGCGAAGCCTACACCCGCGGCACCAGCGTCTACCTTGTCGACCGCACCATCCCCATGCTCCCCGAGAAGCTCTGCAACGGTGTCTGCTCCCTGCGCCCGCACGAAGACAAACTCTGTTTCAGTGTCGTGATGGAAATGACCGCCGAAGCCAAAGTGAAGAAAGTATGGATGGGCAAATCCGTCATCAACAGCGACCGCCGCTACAGCTATGAAGAAGCCCAGGAAATCATCGACACCGACAGCGTGAAAGCCGGCGAGGAACCTACCGGCAACGCCATACTGATGCTGCACAAACTGGCCACTATCATGCGCGAAGAGCGCTACCGCGAAGGCGCCATCAACTTCGAAAGCCAGGAGGTGAAATTCCATCTGGACGAAAACGCCAAGCCCATCGGTGTATACATCAAAGAATCGAAAGAAGCCAACTGGCTCATCGAGGAATTCATGCTGCTGGCCAACAAACAAGTGGCCGAGCATGTGGGCATGACCAAGAAAGGGAAAACAAAGGATTCCAAGCCAACCCCCGCAAAGACCTTCGTCTACCGAGTACACGACGAGCCCAACCCCGAAAAACTGAACACCTTTGTGGAATTCGTAGCCAAACTGGGATTCAAAATCAAAGTGGGCTCACGCCAAGCCCTAGCCCACAGCTACAACGACCTCTTCGACACTATTGCCGGACGAGGGGAAGAATACATGATCGACAATATCGCCATCCGCACGATGGCCAAAGCCTACTACAGCACCCAGAACATCGGCCACTACGGATTGGGATTCGCCTTCTACACCCACTTCACCTCGCCCATCCGCCGATACCCCGACCTGATGGTCCATCGCCTGCTGGAACGCTACCTACACGGCGGTACTTCCGTCAGCGCCGACGAATACGAAGAATACTGCAAGCACTGCTCGCGTATGGAGAAACAAGCCGCCGACGCCGAACGTGCCAGCGTAAAATACAAACAGGCCGAATTCCTCAGCGACAAACTGGGACAGGAATTCCCTGCACTCATCTCGGGCGTCAGCAAATGGGGCATCTATGCGGAAATCGAAGGCAACAAATGCGAAGGCATGATTCCTATCGGCTCTCTGCAAGGCGACTACTTCATGCTGGACGAAGACAACTACCAGGTAATCGGACGCCGTCACGGCAAATGCTACAAACTGGGCGACCCCGTCACCATCCGTGTGAGAGGTGTCGACATGATGAAGAAGCTGATTGATTTCGAGTTGGTAGACGAGACCTACGACATCCCAAGCGGCAAGACGGCAAAAGACCGTCGCGGTCGAAGCAAGAAGGCCTCTTCACCAATGGCCGAACCCAAAAAGTCCGCCCCGAAGGCCAAAAGGAAGAAAGCGGACAGCACAAAAGGCAAGTCCAGGAGTACAACATCGCGCAAGAAAAACTGACAACTGGACATCACACCTGCGGCGCAGGGACTCAACACACACCCTGTGCCGCAATATGCTCCTCCATCGAAAATCTATGCAAAGATATATCTTCCTCGACTTCGACGGAGTAATCTGCACACAGCAGCACCGACAAACCCTCCTCGAAAAACATCAGCCCCTCAAGGATGACCTTGGCCCCTATTTCGACCCCGATGCTGTAGCCAACTTGCGCGCCATTATCGACGCAACCGATGCAAGCATCGTCGTGACATCCTCATGGAAATACAAAGGGCTCAGCACCCTTCAGGCGCTATGGACATGCCGCAACATGCCTGGCACACTGCTGGATGTAACCCCCATCGTCATGGCCGGCTTCATGTTCAACCGTGGAATGGAGATAAACCAATGGCTCTACTCCAATACCCAGTCCGACCCCGACACCTGTCAATATGTCATCCTCGACGACGCACTCGACTTCCTGCCTGAGCAACGGCCCTATCTCATCAATACCAACCCCGATTGCGGCCTCACAGCACAGGATGCCGCGCAAGCCATCGCCATCCTCACGACCTGACCTCTGTCTCCTCGCGTATAACGGTCGTTCGGTTTTCTCTGTTGCAGAGACACAGTCTGCCCAGTCACAGCACCACCGTTTCTGTATGGCGATGTCACGTGCTATAATCCCAAATCGGTCTAGGCCGACTTTTCAATCAATCTCTCTTTTTTCAGGTCTGTTTATGCCATATCAGCGATTCATGGTATAAACAATGGGAGACCTGATGTCCCGTAGAATGGGAATTGTGAGGAAAAAGCCAACATTACACTGACAGACCTTGTCTATTATTATGTGCAGACTATAGCAGATTAAGAAATACCAACTTAATTTAATTGCAATACAATAGATACAATATCAAGTTGTTACCTATACACATCAAAAAAATATGACAAATAACATATTGTCAAATGAAAAAATAGTCGTATCTTTGCATTCGTAAACTGAATGTTAAACAACGGTTGTCTGGCAGATTAATGGGTTCTGTCTGTTTGGATGACCAGAAAGTTAATAAATAGAACCCACCAAAATACAGAATCATGAAGAAAGTTATTACAGTTCTCGCTATCGTTGCAGTAGTATTTTGCCTTGGCAGCTGCAAGAAAAAATGCACCTGCACAACCACTATGAACGGTGCAGTTGTTCGAACTGTTACTATGGAAGCCACAAACTGCGCCAAACTAAATGTTACCCAGACCGTTGAAGGTATGGTGCAAGAGACCAAATGCAATTAGGCGATAGCCCTATAGAGAAAAAAGCAAGGCAAGCCGTTGGCTTGCCTTGCTTTTTTTCTTCAACAGAAAGGCTGTTCCATAACAGATATTTACATCAAAGACTTATCTCCGATTATGCTGATTGTAATATACATACAGTAATCTTGATTTTTTTCTTGTGCCACTTTTCTCCCATAAAAGGGCTCTAATCGAAATAAAGGAGCAGAATTTTCCGCCAAAGAGACTCTGTTCTTGTCGGCGGAATGGCTCTAAAAAAGAAGGAATCCACCAACTGCTCAAAACTCAACGCCTCTCAAACGGTTGGAGGTATGGTTCAGGAGACCAAGTGCAAGTAAAGCACTGCTCCCATGTTACATAGAAAGACGAGTCAATATTGGCTTGTCTTTCTTTTCTCCCACAAATTAGACAAAAAAAGCCGCTCGTTTGGAGCGGCTTAGGGTATCATCATTGCTGAAATTATTATTCAGCGACGACCTCGACAGTGATCTGGGCTTTGATGTCCTTGTAGATGTTAATCTGAGCGGGGAAAGTGCCGACCTCTTTGAGTTTTGCACCATCCACAACAATCTTCTTGCGGTCGATGTCGTAGTTGTGCTGCTCCTTCAGGGCCTCAGCAATCTGGTCGCTGGTGATGGAGCCGAAAAGGTGACCGTTCTCACCGACCTTGGCGATAAGGCGGACGCTCTTCTCGTTGACAGCAGCCTTCAGGGTTTCGGCATCATTGCGGAGTTTCTCCTCTTTGAAAGCGCGCTGACGCATGTTCTCGGCGTGAACCTTGCGGTTGGACGGGGTGGCGATGATGGCCATGCCGTTGGGGAGAAGATAGTTGTTGGCGTATCCGTTTTTAACTTTGACGATATCGTCCTTGTAACCGAGGTTGGTCACATCTTGCAAAAGTATAATTTCCATTCTATTCTTCCTCCTATTATTATTTTAAACAATCGGCTACATAGGGCAGCAGAGCCAGATGGCGGGCACGCTTGATAGCCTTGGACACTTTCTTCTGATACTTGTTGGAAGTACCGGTGATGCGGCGGGGCAGAATCTTGCCTTGCTCATTGACAAACTTCAGCAGGAAGTCAGCATCTTTATAGTCAATATATTTGATGCCGAGTTTCTTGAAACGGCAGTATTTCTTGCGCTGGGTTTCGACGGCAATCGGGGTGAGATATTTAATTTCGGTTTCGTTAGCCATGATTCTAATAATTTAAAATGTTGCGGGGATAATTCTTATTCTCGCTTACACTAATTTTAATTGTTTGCCTCCTCGGCGGGTTCCTCAACAGCCTTCTTGGCGTTGCGTTTCTTCTCGTTGTAGGCGATAGCATACTTGTCGAGAGAGACGGTGAGGAAGCGGAGCAGACGCTCGTCGCGTTTGTAAGCCACCTCGAGGTCGGCGATGACGCTGCCCTCAGCCTCGAACTCAATGAGGTAATAGAATCCGGTGTTCTTTTTGCGGATGGGATAAGCCAGCTTGCGCATACCCCAATTGTTGGTGTAGATGATTTCTGCACCATGGTCTTTTAAGAAGTTGGTGTACTTCTCTACCGTTTCCTTCATCTGTTCTTCAGACAAAACGGGAGTTACAATGAAAACGGTTTCGTAACGATTTACCATGTTTGTACTTTAATATTAATGATTATTACTAAATTGACGTCACATGACGCTGAGCCACTTTGCGGACTCGAACCGCAGACCTACGCATTACGAATGCGTTGCTCTACCAACTGAGCTAAAGTGGCATTGCGGTGTTGATGTAAAATGTTTGGAAAGCGGTCTCTCCCGGACGGGGAAGAGTTTTGGTCGGGGTGAGACGACTCGAACTTCCGGCCTCCACGTCACGAACGTGGCGC